>DATIOJ010000163.1:0-10668 GCA_035473355.1 Candidatus Limnocylindrales bacterium | reverse complement strand
GCCGTTCCACCAAAACCGACCATCAGGGGACCAACGAGACGCGGACAAATCTGGTGGCTGAGGCTGCGTCGGCACCCAACGCTGACCGTCCCAGTAGAACCGGCCGTCGGGAGACAACTGACGCGGGGGCATCCCCACGGACAAATCTTGTGCCTTTTCCGCGAGGTTGGAGCCGCAATCTACCCGGCTAATGGACTACAAGCCGCGCAGCCGCTTCGGCGCTGGGAATAGCGACGGTCGCCCCCCTCGTAACCGGCGTCCGAGGTCTGTGCGCGTCCTCAGTTGCCGAATCGGTAGACGAACTCAACCCGTTGATTGGCACTTGGGGCCGAGGCTCCCGTCTCCCGCTCCAGCTTTTCGATCGAGATTTGCGCTTCGGTCGATGCTCCAGCTGCCGACTTAGCGCGTCGGTATGTCTCGGGCCCAACGCATCAGCCACGTCTCAAGGTCGACACCTGTTGACTGGAAACACTGAGCCTCATCTTTGTCCATATCTCCGCGAAACGCGCTCGACGAGACCCGTCGACAAGCTGACCGTTCCCGAGGTGACGTCACCGAAGTCAACGATCACGATTTGATCCTCGTCCTATCGGTCCTCCTTGGCGTTGAGCCGTTAGAAGTCAGGGATCGCTCACTTGACAGCCTGAAACTGCCTGAGCTCCAATCGGAACCATGAATACATCAGGCCGTAAGCGAGCCCCCGAAACAGGGCGCGCCGCAGCTCGAGCGGCCATCGCCGCTTTCGGCGGAACGCCCGAGATCTACAAGTATGGTGACGAGGATGAGGGCTACAAGGTCGACATCCTGTCGTGCAAAGACAGACCGAGTCCGGGCCTTGTGAGCTACTCAACGCTTGGGGTGCACTTGGTGCCAAACCTGCTCGACGACGACGACTTCGCGTCGAGCTCGCCGGAATCGCCCCAAGCAGCGTTGAGCAGTTCCCAAACCTGCTGGCGACGGCTGCGTTCTATGTGCTCAAAAACAGATTGCACGTTGCCAAGGGAATCGTCTTCGATGATCTGCTGAACAAATACCGGCTTTCGAAGACAATGGAGCACTTGATGTGGGCGGAGCCGTTCGAATGGGATGTGCTGAGGTCAGTGGATGTCGGCGATGATATGAACGTCCATTGGGTGCTTGGAATCCCCATCTCGGAATCCGAGCGGCAGTATTTGAACGACTACGGTTTTTGGAAGCTGGAGGCGCTCCTTGTCGACCGAGAGGTCGAGTACTGGGATCTCAACCGCCGCCCAGCGGTCTAGATGACCTGAATCGGGATGTAGCGGCCGTCGGTCAACCGGTGCAGGACGGCATCGAGTCCCCTGTCCAGCAACGGCAGAAAACGTGAAGCGTTCCTTGCGATTGCTTGATGAGCTCGGCCCAGATCTCGAATTCCATCGCCTGGCCCGGAGCACTGGTGTTCCGCGTCACTTGCTGGGCAATCGAGCCGTGAGGAGCGTTCCGCCACCAGACTGACTCTGAGCCTCAACAGTGCCGCCGTGGGCGTGGACGATGTCCCGCGCGATGGCGAGCCCGAGGCCGCTGCCGCTTGAGTTAGGGCCTTTCACGAAGCGCTCGAACACGTGAGGCAGCAGGTCGGCTGGGATGCCTTCCCCCGTGTCAGCGACTGAGATCGTCACCTGATCCGCCGACGAGCTGACCGCGACGTTGATTGAGCCGCCCGACGGCGTGTGGCGGATCGCGTTCGACATAAGGTTCCCGATCACCTGGCGGATCCGGGCAGGGTCGACCTCGATGGTCGGCAGGTTGTCCCCGATTTCCGCAGTCAGGCTGAGGCCCTTCGATTCGGCCTGCGAGCGAAACGATTCGACCGTGTCGTGCACCAGCACTCCGATGTCGGTCGGCTCCTTATGCAAGACCAGGTTGCCTGCATCAGTCAGCACCAGGGTCCGCAGGTCTTCCACCAACCGGTCAAGCGTCTGCGTCGCGTCCAGGATCGGCGCCAGGTGCGCTGCGTCCGCTGGGTACACGCCGTCCGAGATTGCCTCGGCCTGGCCCCGGATCACCGACAGCGGCGTCCGCAGCTCATGCGTCACGTCGGCCAGAAACGACCGGCGCTGCTCGTCCATCGTCTTCAGCCGTGCCGACATCGAGTTGAACGCCCTCGCCACCGAGCGAATGTCCGATGAGCCCCATTCCGGCACCTGCGCCGAGTAGTCGCCCGACTCGATCCGGCGCGCGGCGTCGATGAGGTTGTTCATCGGTTGTGTGATGCGCCGCATTCCGCCCGCGGCTGCGATCGCGATCAGCACCACGACGATGACCGGAATCAGGAAAAACGGAAACCACGGGTGACCGCCTCCACCCCAGCCCTCCCGACCAAACACGGCTCCGATGAAGCCCCCGAACAGCAGCGCGACGAAGAAGAACGCGAGGAGGAAGCAGCCGACGAACCGAATGAACGGCGCTGGGCCTCGTCGGCCCCAGCGGCGCGGCGGGAACGGTTCGCCCTCCGGCCACCACGACGGGCGGCGCGCCGTCGCCGGCCACGCGTTCGGATTCCAGCCCCGATACCGGCCCCGGCCGCCTCCCGCCCTCACGACGCTGCAGGCTCGGCGAACCGGTAGCCCACGCCGAACACCGTCTCGACGTACTTCGCGCCGATCTTCCGCCGGATGTTCTTGATGTGCGCGTCGATCGCCCGCTCGTACGACTCGAAGGCGACGCCTCGCACCGCGTCCAGCAGCTGCGACCGGGTGAACACGCGGCCCGGCTGCCTCGCCATCGCCGAAACGATCTGAAATTCGCTCTTGGTCAGGTCGACCCGACGGCCACCAAACCGGGCCTCCATGCGCGGCACGTCCAGCTCGACGTCCGAGCCGACGCGGATCACGTCAGCAGGCGATGAAAGACCCTCGGCCCGGCGCAGCACGGCCCGCACCCTCGCCACCAGCTCCTTGGGGGAGAACGGCTTGGTCAGATAGTCGTCCGCGCCGAGCTCAAGTCCGACCAGCTTGTCGGACTCCTCGGTCCGCGCGGTCAGCATGATGATCGGCACCACGCCCTCGCGGCGCAGCGCGCGCGCGACGTCCAGTCCGTCGAGACCGGGCAGCGAGAGGTCGAGGACCACCAGGTCCGGCCTGCCTGTCCGCGCCGAGCGCAACGCCGACGGACCGTCAGAAGCCGTGAGCACGGTGAACCCACCGTGCTCGAGATAGTCGCGGACCAGCTGCACGATCCGCGGCTCGTCGTCCACGACCAGGATGGTCGCCACGGCGACCATCCTAGGTTCAGTCATGGACCGCTAGACGGAACGCGTGTCAGGCGGAGGTGGCGGAGGCGTCGAGCCAGAGCCCGAACCTGCCGGCGGCTGCTCGCCGTGCTGCTTCCGGTGCCACTCCTGCGCTCGCTCCTCGAACGACTGTGGCCGTCCGGGACCCCCAGGGCCGTAGCCCCAACCACGTCCGTAGCCCCATCCGCCGCCCCACATCCGGCGTCCGAACACGCCCCAGAACAGGAGGCGGAACAGGAAGAAGATGCCGAACAGGAAGAACAGGAACCACAGGATTCCGAAGCCGGCGAAGAACGGGTGAAAGCCGTAGCCGTAGTAGTACGGCGCCACGGTGCCACCATCGCCCGTGCTGGTGGCGGCCGGAAGGTGGGTGTTGACCCCGTCCGACCATCCGACGTTGTATGCGATCACGCCGACGATGACGAGAACGATCGCCGTCACCACCAGCCCGATCAAACCGAAACCGCGTCTCATGTCGAGTCACTCCTTTGTGTGAACGAGATTTGCGTCTGCATCACATCGTTCCGAGGAGTTGTGAGGGAGTTGTGAACCGCTGATGAGGGTATTTGGAGCAGCCCCATCCCCGCCTTCGGCGGTACTTCCCCGCAAGCGGGGAAGAGGATGCTCACAAACCTAGAAGCCGGTGCCTTCCAGCTCCACCAGCTCCGCCGATCGCTTCCACAGCGCGCCCTGCGCCTCGACGTCCAATGTCGCCTTGGGCGCGTCGATGTGACGCAATCCCTTGAACAGCCATCCCGTCGTGCCCGCGTGCGCGGGGGAGAGGGCGAGGTCGACCAGGTCGAGCGCCGCCCGCTGCGGCGAGCTCGAGAACAGTCGCGTCGCGAACCGCACCGCCGACGGCGCCTCGTGCATCAGCTCGGACCGCACCAGCCCTGGATGAAACGCGTTCGCCCGCACGTCCCAGCGGTGCGCCCGCCGCGCCAGCTCGAACGTGAACATCAGGTTCGCCGCCTTCGTCGCACCGAACGAGTGCATCGGGCTGAACTGATCCTTGGCCAGCAACCGGTCCACGTTGACTCGCGTCGTCGACGGCGCGGTCACGGTGATCACTCGCCCGCCCGCGATGAGCTTGTCGCGCAGCAGGTTGGTCAGCAGGAAAGGCCCCAGGTGGTTCGTCGCTAACATCAGCTCGAATCCGTCCGCCGACTTCTGGTATCGCGTCGTGAACAGCGCCGCGATGTGCAGCAGCGCGTCGATGTGCGCGACCTCCTGAATCAGCGCGCGCGCCGTTGCGCGCACGGACGTCAGCGACGACAGGTCCAGCCCGGGACGCGTCAGCGTGACGACCGCCGCCCCGCGCTGCTTCAGGACTTCCACCGTGGCCGAGCCGATCGCTCCCCGCGCGCCCGTCACCACGACGGTCGGATGCCGCACCGCCATGATCTAGCGGTGATCGTATCCGCGCACGACGGCTACCCGCGCTGGCTGAACAGCGGCGCCGACTTCATCGAGATCGACGTCCGGCGCGACGCGCGAGGCGTTTTCATCCTCTCCCACGACGAGCCGAAGCCGGGCACGAAGAATCCGACGCTGGACGAGGTCGTGCGAGCCGCGGCCGGCCGCATCCGGATCCAGCTCGACCTGAAGGAATCGGTCCACGAGCTCGAGCTCATCGAGCGCTGCCCGCTCGACCGGATCGTCGTCACCACAGGAAACATGGAGTCGATCCAGCGCATCAAGGAGAGGTATCCCGAGGTCCGCGCCGGGCTGACCAAGCAGTTTGTTGAGGAGACCACCGCCGACTTCATCGCCCTCGACCACCACCACGCCACCGAGGAGGCGCTGGCGTTCTGCGCCGGCTACCGGATCCCGGTGTGGGTCTGGACCGTCGACGACAAACGCGAGATGCGGCGCTTCATGAGCGATCCGCGCATCGAGGGCATCATCACCAACCGGCCCGACGAGGCCCTGAAGCTCAGGACGGCCAGATCTTGATGTCTTTCTGGCAGCAGAACGCCCCGAGGTCGGGTGACCAGTGGAGCGTGAACGGCGGCCTCGAGTCGGTCACCCGGAAGCACACGTCGATGGGCCCGAAGGTCTCGCCGTTGCTGAAGTCGTGGCGCGAGAAGCTCTTGCAGCCCGTGGCGTCGGTGATCAGGCTGCCCTGACGGCGCTCCTGGTCGATGAGGACAAGGTCCTCGGGCGCGGCATGCGTCGAGCTGCTCGAGTTCTTGAACGCGACGGTCATCCGGACCACGTCGTTGTCGATACGGATGTTCGAGAGATAGATGATGTACCCCTGAACCTCGGCGCACGGCCCGGGCGAGCAGTTCTCGGGATTGAGGTTGCTGTTGGGCTTGGTCGTCAGGGGGGCCTTCAGGGCGGTGTAGGCGCCGCCCGCGACCACGGCGGCGACGATCAGGGCGACCACGACGCCCAGGGTGATGAGCAGGCGGCGACCCATTGGCTGGTTAACGAAGAATAATCGCCGGGAGTAACGATCGGAACAGCCCCTCCGGCCGTTCCGGCCACCTCCCCATAAATGGGGAGGACGGGCTCAGGCTGCCCCGACCGCCTCTCCCACGCGCTCGTCGGTCAGCACCTTCCCGTCTTTGAGCCGGATCTGGCGCCGCGCCTCGCCGGCGATGTCCAGGTCGTGCGTCACCAGCACGATCGTCACCTGGTCTTCACGGTTGAGCCGCTTCAGCAGGTCGACCAGCTGCTGCGCCGTCTCGGTGTCGACGGCGCCGGTCGGCTCGTCGAGCAGGATCAGCGAGGGGCTGTTGACCATCGACCGCGCGATCGCGACGCGCTGCATCTGGCCGCCGGACAGCTCGGTGGGCCGGTGGGTGATCCGGTCCGTCAGCCCGACCCGATCGATCAGCTCGATCGCTCGCGCCCGACCGGCCGCTTTGGCGTCGCGCACGTATCGCAGCGGCAGCGTGACGTTCTCGAGCACGTTCATGCCCGACAGCAGGTTGTACTCCTGGAACACGAAGCCGACGCGTCGCGCCCGCATCCGTGCGCGATCGCGATCACTCAGCTTGGTCGTGTCGACGCCGTCGATGAGAAGGCTGCCCGAGGTCGGTTTCAAGAGCAGGCCGAGCAGGTCGAGCATCGTCGTCTTGCCGCTGCCGGACCGCCCGACGACGGCGACGAACTCACCCTTGTCGATCTTCAGCGACACGCCGTCGAGGGCGCGAATGATCTCCGAACCGCGCTTGTAGTTCTTGGTCAGGTTGACCAGCTCGACGTTGGCCACCTACTCGCTCCTCAGCGCCAGGACCGGATCCATGCGCGCCGCGCGCCACGCCGGCAGCACGCCGGCGACCGCGCCCAGTGCGATCGCAAAGCCGATGGAGAGGATCGTCAGGTTCGGCGTGATCAAAAACAGCGTCGGCTGGCCGGCGGGCGTCGTCGCGTTGGCGATGATCGTGATCAGGGCGCCGAGGCCGTAGCCCAGCACGCCGCCCAGGAATCCGATGAACGTCGCCTCGAGCAGGAACTCGCCCATCACGTTGAGCGTCGTCGCGCCCACCGCCTTCTTCAGGCCGATCTCCCGCACCCTTTCGGCCACGGCCATGAACATCGTGTTGACGACCGACAGGCCGCCGATGATCAACGCGAGCAAGGCGGCGGCGGTGGTGATGGCCGTGAAGATCGCGCCGCCTGACTTGAAGCTCGTCACCACCGTGCTCGGGCGCACCGCCTTGACGCCTGTCACCTGCGAGTTGATGCCGTCCGCGATCTTGTCCAGCTGGCTGAGCGATGAACCCGGCGCGCCGTAGACGTCGAAGCCCTCCGAGATCTTGCTCACGTCGATCTGGTCGCGGATCGCGATCGGCAGGCTGTCCTTGAGAAGCATCTGGCCATCGGTCGTGTTGATGTAGGCGAAGGTGTCGGGCGCGGTGCGCGTCACGTTGAGAATTCCGACCACGGTGAAGGTGTGGTTGACGAAATCAGGCTTGGCGTCGGCCGGCCTGACCGGCAGGTCGATCGTGTCGCCGACCTTCTTGTTGAACTCCTTGTCGATCGTCGATCCGAGCACGACTTCGCCCGACGACCCAGTCAGATAGTGGCCCTGGGTGGTCGTGAGTTTGAGAGCGCTCCACTGGTTCTCCTGCGGGTCGCCGGCGATGATCGTGTCCGGCACGCCGAAGCTGACCGTCGTGATCTGTCCAGGCTTGGCCTGGAACGCGTAGGCGGGGAAGGCGGCTGATACGCCCGGCACCTGCTTGATCTCGTCGATCTTGCTCAGTGGGAGCAGCGACGCGGCCTGGCCGTCGGGCGGACCGACCTGGACGCTGCCGCCGAAGTACTTCACGCCGCCGTCGAGCAGCGCGTTGAAGTTCTCGGCCAGCGCGCCCATCGTGGTGAGCGCGAGGACGCCGATGAGAATCCCGAGGACGGTGAGGAAGCTGCGCAGCTTGTGGCGCAGCACGTTGCGGATGGTTTCCATTGGAGGGCAGCCTTGAGAGTAGGGCGAGCCAGTTTAAAGGCGGGTAAAGGATCGGCCGCGATGCGCCTACGCCAGTCTGGTCGCGAGCGTGCCGACGTAGCGCTTCCAGCCCTCGCGATGATTCGTCCGCTCCTCCTCGCTGGGCAGCTCGCTGTGGCGAAGTCGCAGCAGCGTGCCGTCGCCATCCGGAACGAGCGTGATCTCGACGGTCGTCGAGCCCGGGTGGACTGTGTCGCTGCCCTCCCAGCCCCACGTCATCACCACGCGGTGCGGCGCGTCGACCTCGAGGAAGCGGCCCGACGCGAAGTGCTCGCCGTCGACGTCGATGCGGAAGGCTCCGCCTGGAGTCGGATCGAGCTCGGCGCCGACACCCATCCACTCCACGAATCGCGCGGGATCCGTCAGGTAGGCGAAGACGGTCGCCGGCCTTGCCGCGATGCGCTGCTCGACCTCTACCGCTTCGATCGCTTCCGCTCCTCGGCCTCGGCGAGCAGGCGCAGGCGGTCGATCTTGCGCGACCACGTCCGGCGCAGGTAGGACTCGAGCGGCTTCAGCGCCGCGCGGTCCGCGCGGTAGAGGCGCCGGGTTCCGCTGCGCCGTTCCGTCACCAGCCCCGCATCTTTCAGGACGCGCAGGTTCTGGGAGATGGCGGGCCAGCTGACGTCGAAGGCGCTGGCGATGTCGCCGGCCGCCCGCTCGTCGGTCCACACGAGGCGAATGATCTCGCGCCGGATCGGGCTCGAGAGGGCCAGCAACGCATCAGCCATATGGACTATTCTAAGGTGGCGCTTAATTAAGCGCAGTCTTAAGAAAGACGTAGGAGGTTGGACATGGCTGGGCCGTTGATGCATCAGGTGACGATCGAGGCGGACGCGGACAAGATCTACGAGGCGCTGTCGACCACGAAGGGGCTGGCGAGCTTCTGGACGGCGGACAGTCACGCTGAGCCGAAGGTCGGCTCGATCGCGAAGTTTGGGTTCCACGGTCCGGTGCTGGAGATGCGAGTCGAGGAGCTGAAGCCGGGCAAGCGGGTCCGCTGGTCGACCCACGGCGGGTTTCCCGAGTGGACGGGCACGACGGTCACGTGGGACGTGAAGCCGGGCAAGGACGGAGCCCACGACGTCCTGTTCAATCACGAAGGCTGGCCCGACGCCGTGCTGCCCGCTGACCTAGCCTCGGTCAACTACTCGTGGGGGCGCATCGTCGGCCGGCTCAAGAAGTACGTGGAGACGGGCAAGCCCGCGCCCTACTTCCCCTGATTACAATTCCCCTCGCCATGAGGGGATGCGGTGTTCAGCCTGCTGCTTCGGGGCTTTGCCCTGGGCTTTGCCATCGCTGCGTCGCCCGGGCCGATCTTCTTCCTGTGCGTTAGGCGCTCGCTGGTCCAGGGCCGGCTGACCGGCCTGTTCTCGGGGTTCGGGGTCGCCACGGTCGACGGCTTCTACGCGGCCATCGCGACCTTTGGCGTGGCCGCCCTGACGTCGGCGTTCGTGGCCGGGCGACGGCCGCTGGCGGTCGTGGGAGGTGCGGTGCTGGTGGCGCTGGGCTTGCGGATCCTGCTCGAGAGGGCGCGCAGCGATGGCACCGGCTCAGCCCAGACAGGGCGCGGGCTGGCCTGGGCGTACGTCTCCACGGTGGGGCTCACGATCACCAACCCGGCGACGATCATCTCCTTCGCGGCATTGGCGGCGACGCTGGGCCTTGGCACCGGCGGTTCGTTCACGCGACCGGCCCTGGTGGTGGCTGGCGTGTTGCTTGGCTCAGCGGCCTGGTGGTGCGTGCTCGTCCTCGCTATTTCACTGCTCCGTGCCCGCCTCACTCCTCGCGTCGTGCGCGGGATCAGTACCGTTAGCGGCCTGGCGATCGCCGGGCTCGGAATTTTGGCGGTGATCTCGGCCTTTTCAGGTTAGGGATGGAGAACGAGGGCAAGCGCTCGCGCACAGTCACGTGGGCCGACCCGTTCGAGCTGCTGAAGGCGGGGGCCGGCCGCACCGGTCTGGAGCTGCTCCGCGACTACTCCGAGGGCCGTTTGCCGCCACCGCCGATCGCCATCACGCTGGGCTTCAACCTCGTCGACGTCGAAGAGGGAAGGGCCGTGTTCGAGGGTGAATCGGCCGAGTACCTGTTCAGCCCCATCGGCTTCGTCCACGGCGGGTATGCGATGACGCTGCTCGACTCCGCGATGGGCTGCGCGATCCACTCGACTCTCAAGGCCGGCGACCGCTACACGACGCTCGAGATGAAGACCAACTTCGTGCGGCCCATCACGCTCGAGACCGGCCGCGTTCGCTGCGAGGGCGTCGTGATCCACCGCGGCAACACCATCGCGACGGCCGAGGGCAAGGTCACAGACGTCAACAACGGCAAGCTGCTCGCGCACGGAACGACGACTTGTTTGATCATTCCGGCCAGGTGACCCCGCGCCAGATCCGGATCGTCGACGTCTTCACCGAGAGGGCGCTCGCAGGCAACCAGCTTGCGGTGGTGCTCGACGGCCGCGACCTGCCGGCCGACCTCATGCAGCGCATCGCGCGCGAGATGAACTTCTCGGAGACGACCTTCGTCCTGCCGCCGGAGAATCCCGCGCACAGCGCGAGGGTGCGCATCTTCACGCCGGGCGCCGAGCTCAGGTTCGCCGGCCACCCGACGATCGGGACCGCGTGGGTGCTGATCGACGAGGGCCTCGCGGCGGGCGACGGCGTGATCCTGGAAGAGGGCATCGGCCCGGTGAAGGTGCGGAGCGTGAAGGAGAGCGGGCAGACGATGCTCTGGATGACCTTCCCCGACATGAGCTTCGGCCAGGTGTACCCGCACGCGAGGGTTGCCGCGGCGATCGGGCTGCAGGAGTCGGCCATCGTCGGTGATGCACCGGCGCAGATCGCGACGTCCGGCACTCCGTTTCTTTTCGTGGCCCTTCGCGATCCCCGCACGGTCGACGCGGCCGTGCCGGAGCTGGCGCGCCTGAAGAAGCTGCTGCGCGACCAGGCGGTCGGGC
>DATIOJ010000162.1:0-6238 GCA_035473355.1 Candidatus Limnocylindrales bacterium | reverse complement strand
GTTGCGGACGATGTGGGCGTCGCCGCGTTGCAGGCCGAGCAGCTCGTAGGGGTTCAGGCGCGCGTCCATGCGGGCGGGGACAGCGAACTTGCGTCTGGGCCGGGCGCTTATTTGCGCCCCGTCTCGATCAGGCGCTCGGCGAGTTTGCGCATTCCGCGTTCGAGCGCCGCTTTGGCGGCGCCGTCCCAGTCGGTCGGGCGGTCAGGCGGCGGCTTGACGCCGGCGTCGCGCAGGGTCGCGATGTCCTTGAAGACGAGCAGGTCCTCGCGGCCTTCGATCAGGGCAGCCCGCAGTTTCGGCCGCTGCTCGCGGATCGCGTTGTCGAGGATCGCCTCCAGCGAGCCGTGCTTGCGCAGCAGCTCGGCGGCCGTCTTCGGGCCGATCCCGGAGGCGCCCGGGAGCCCGTCGGACGGATCACCGCGAAGCGCGATGAAATCCGGCACCAATGACGGCCCGATCCCGTAGCGCCGCTCCACCTCGGCGGGGTCGACCTCCTCGAAACCGCTCAGCCCCGACTTCAGATAAAGCACGCGGACACCGTCCCCCACGCACTGATACATGTCCCGGTCGCCGGTCAGGATCAGCGTCTCGCCACCGCCGCCCCGCTCGACCGATGCAAACGAGCCCAGCAGGTCGTCGGCCTCGACGTCGTCGGACCCGACCGCGTACCAGCCGAACGCCTCGAAGAACTCCGGCGCCTGCTTGAACTGCCATCCAAGCGCATCGGGCACCGGCGGGCGGTCGGCGTGGTAGGCGGGGAACGCCTCTACCCGGTACGCCGCGGCTTCGGCACCGAAGCACACCGCGATCGCACGCGGCTCACGGTCGGCGGCGACCCGCAGCAGGACGTTGGCCGCGCCGAGCAGCGCGTTGACCGGCCGGTCCTCGGCGCCCTTGATCGAATCCGGCAGCGCGAAGAACGAGCGGTACAACACAAACGGGCCGTCGACGACCAGTAGCGGACCAGGACCAGGCATGCCGCCGGAGGGTAGCCCCCCGGACGCAGGCAGGTCCAAGAGCCCGATCAGGAAACCGCGACGCTGGGACCGTTGTAGCTGCCGTACACGACCCGGTACGTACCGGGGCCGGACAGCTGAAGCCCGTAGGAACCGCCGGCTCCGACGGTCGTGTGAGCGACCGTCTTCCAGCCGTGGGACCCACGAGCCTGAATCGAGACCGTGTCACCGGTGTGCGCGGGCATGATCGTCCCGTGCAGGCCGGGGACGGCGCCCGAGACGAGGTCGCGGACCAGCGCCGGCAGCGCGAGCACGGCCTGCGCCTCGGCCTGCTGAGCGCGCTGTGAGGCGTTGCCGCGGCGGCGGCCCTTGCTCTGCGGAGGCGCGCCAGGGGTGGTGGAGATCGTGGTGAAGCTCGACAGCGTGGTCTGCAGCCCGAACAGCGACTGCAACTGCTGTCCGGTGATCTGCGTGCGGCCCTTCGTGCCCACGACATCCGCCTGCAGCACGCGCGGCGAGACTCCGTGCTTGGTCACCTGGATGCCAAGCAACTGGCCCTTGACGTAATGCCTGAGCTTGGAGGCCGCGGCGCTGAGGCTGAGGTCGTAGCCCCAGTGCTCGTTGGGGTTGCCGGCCGCGCCGTCGTAGGGGTCGGGCACACCGACGAGCCACGGCTCAGGCTGGGACCCGGACCAGACGTTCTGGATGCTCTCGGTGTAGCCGCCCGAGCTCGAGGAGAAGTAGGTGACGACCGGGGTCCCCTGGTAGGTGACCACCTGGCCTCGGGTCGCGGCGACGGCTGCGTCGGTCGAGGGCGTCTCGGCCGCCACGCCGCCGTACATCTGCGAACGCGTGTCCGAGTAGAGGTCGAACGTACCGCCACCGACGCTGGTCGTGATCGCGTAGGTGCGGGCCGCGACGGCTTGGACCTTCAGCGCCTCGGGCGCCCAGCTGGAGGGCATCTCCCAGGAGATGACGCCGCGGACGTAGTCGTCGAGACCGACGTAGTCGACGGTCTGCACGCCGCCTGAGCCGTTGGGGCTGAAGACCAGCGATCCGCGGTAGGTCCCGACACCGGCGAGCGAGAGGGGGCCCGGCCCGGTGGCGCTCAGCGGCGCCTGGAAGCGGCCGACCTTCTTGCCCTTCTGATTGACGACGACGAGCGACCCGTCGGCTTGCGGCCGGATCCAATAGGTGGCACCGGGATCGATCTTCTTGTTGCCGACGTGAGTGGCGCCCGAGAACGCGGCCGAGCTGGTGCCGACGAGGACCCGGACGATCTGGTTGGGGTTGCTCTTGCCCAGCGCCGTGTGCTGGTAGTAGTGGCCGAGGATCCAGCGGTAGTCCTTGCCATGCAGGGCATATCCGTAGGAGCCGTACTGGCTCATGCCGATTCCGTGCCCGAATCCGCCGCCGCGGATGTAGAAGCTCCCGTCGGCCGCCATCGCCGAGCCCGCGAAGGCGAGCGTCATCGTCACAATCGTCACTAGCCCCATCACCACGCGCATGAGGCCCCCTAAACACGGTTGGGGGCGTCGGGTTGCGGTTAGATACCGGGCTGACATGGCAGAGCGCAAAGCTTCAGAAGTTTTCGTGGAGTGCCTGGAGGCGGAGGGTGTTCGCTACGTCTTCGGTATTCCTGGCGAGGAGACGCTCGATCTGAGCGAGTCGATCGCTGATTCTTCCATTCAATTCGTTCCGGTCCGACACGAACAGGGCGGTGCCTATATGGCTGACGCCTATGGCCGCCTCACGGGCCGGGCCGGTGTTTGTCTGGGGACCCTTGGCCCGGGAGCGACAAACCTCGTCACAGCCGTAGCAGACGCATTCCTGGATCGCGCCCCACTGGTCGCCCTGACGGGTCAGTCGGACCTGGAACGCATGCACAAGGAATCACACCAGTACCTAGATCTAATCGGCATCATGCGCCCAATCGTTAAATGGAACGCAAGAGTCTCGAGCCCCGAGATTGTCCCGGAGGTCGTGCGCAAGGCGTTCAAGGTGGCGGAGTCCGAGAAGCCGGGCGGCACTCATCTGGAGCTGCCGGAGGACGTGATGGCACAACCGCTCGACGCCTCGCCGCTCCCGAGACGCGACCCGGTGCAGCCCGAACCCGGCGCCAGCGACCTCGAACAGGCTGCCGAGCTCATCGCCAACGCGCAACGCCCGATCGCGCTGGCGGGTAGCGGCGCGATCCGAGCGCACGCTGCGCGTGCTCTGCGCGGATTCGTCCACGCGACCGGGATCCCAGTCGCCGAGACGTTCATGGCCAAGGGCTTGCTCGACTACGAAGACCCCCGGGCGCTGGGGACCGTGGGCCTGCAGTCGCGCGACTATTCGGTCGCGGGCTTCGACGACGCCGACGTGGTCATCACGATCGGCTACGACCTCGTCGAGCACTCACCCGAGCACTGGAACCCGCGCCGCGACAAGAAGATCATCGTGATCGACAGCGTCGCGGCCGAGATCGACGAGTTTTACCTGCCCGAGGTCGAGCTGATCGGTGACATCGCCCACGTGCTGACCAAATTGGCCGAATGCTGTCCGGACGCGCCCGCGGTCGGCGCGGAGTCGGGCTCGAGGCGCCTGCACGACGTGGTCACGCGGGCGCTGAACGATGCGCGCGACGACGACCACTTCCCGATGCGGCCGCCTCGAGTGCTGTGGGACATCCGCCATGCGCTCGGTCCCGAGGACATGCTCGTGTCCGACGTTGGCCTGCACAAGCTGTGGATCGGCCGGATGTTCCCCGCTCACGAGCCCGGCACGGTCCTGATCGCCAACGGGCTGGCGGGAATGGGCTTCGCGTTGCCCACGGCGATTGCCGCCAAGCTCGTGTACCCGCAGCGCAAGGTCGTCACCGTCTCGGGCGACGGGGGCTTTCTGATGAACTGCCAGGAGCTCGAGACGGCGGTCCGCCTGCGCACGCCGATCGTCAACGTCGTGTGGGAGAACCACGAGTTCGGCTCGATCGCCTGGAAGCAGGACAAGAAGTTCGGGCGCCACTTCGACGTCGGGTTCGGCAACCCCGATTTCGTCCGCTTGGCCGAGGCGTTCGGAATGCCGGCCTGGAGATGCGCCGACGCAGGAGAGTTCGCGCGCAGACTTTCAGAGGCCCTCGCCCTTGACCTGCCGTCCCTGATCGTGGTACCGATCGACTATTCGATCGACGTCGCGATGTCAGAGCAGTTCGGGGCGGAGACAGTAGCGACCTGAAAAATTGACCTACGAGACGGTTATCTGGGAGCAGTCGGGGGCCGTTGGGCGGTTGACGCTCAACCGGCCTGAGACGCTGAACGCATGGACGCGCCAGTTCGGCGAGGAACTGCTGAGCGTGATCCAGAACGAGGCCGCGGACGAGTCGATCCGCGCCGTGCTGGTCACGGGCGCCGGGCGCGGCTTCTCCTCGGGCGCCGACCTCCGCGCCGGTTTTGACCCGGCCGACGACGGCATGCCCGACATCTACAAGGAGCTGCACGGGATCTACCACCCGGTGATCGCGGGCGTGCGCAGGCTGCCCAAGCCAGTTGTTGCGGCCGTCAACGGTCCCGCGGTCGGGATCGGTTGCTCGCTGGCGCTGGCCTGCGACCTGATCATGGCCGCCGAGTCGGCCTACTTCGGGCTGGCCTTCGTCAACATCGGGCTGATGCCCGACGGCGGCTCCACCGCCTTCGTCCCTCCCGCGGTCGGCCGCGCCCGCGCGTTCCAGATGGCGCTGCTCGGCGAACGGGTCCCGGCGCCGCAGGCGCTCGACTGGGGACTCGTCAACTGGGTCTATCCCGACGAACGCCTGATGGACGAGGCGTGGGCGCTGTCGCGCCGCCTCGCCGCGGGACCGACTCGCTCCTACGCGAGCTCCAAGCAGGCGCTGAACAACTTCATCTACTCAGACCTCGACGGACAGCTGGAGCTTGAGGCCGAGCTCCAGCACGCGCTGGGCCGGACCAAAGACTTCATGGAAGGAGTGGCAGCGTTCGTCGAGAAACGCGACCCGGCCTACGGAGGGAACTGAGGTCACATGAACATGCTGGACCCGAGCGATGAGCTCGATCACATCGCCGAGTTCGCAGACTCGGGCGTGCGGATCTTCCAGCGCCAGGGGTCGCTGGTGGGCGTGCCCGGCTCCTACGGCCTCAAGCGCTGGCTCTACTCGCACTGGCGCAACAACGGCAACGCCGTGTACACGTTCATCGGCTCGCTGCTGGCGATCGGCCTCAGCGGGACGTGGGCCTACCTCGTAAAGCAGCCGCTGCTGTTCCCCAGCCTCGGCGCGACGGCGTTCTTAATCTTCGAGACGCCGATGGCCGAGGTCGGGAGCCCCCGGAACACGGTCATCGGCCACAGCGTTGGCGTCGCCGCCGCGGTGTTCTCGCTGGCGATCTTCGGCTTGCTCCACTCCCCCAGCGTGTATGTCACCGGAGTCTCGGTATCGCGCATCGGCGCAGTCGCACTGTCGGTCGCGCTGACCGGAGGGATCCTGCGCGTGTTGCGATCCGCGCACCCACCTGCGGGCGCGACGACGATCATCGTCGCCTCCGGGCTTCTGCACACCCCGAGGCAGCTGGCCGACGTGATCATCGGAGTGTTGCTGCTGACGATCGCCGGCTGGTGCCTCAACAGGGCGATGGGCGTACCCGCGCCGAAGTGGGCGGCCGCTCGATGAGCTAGAGGTTGCCCTGCGCCATCTTGCGCAGGTCCATCGCCTTGTTGTACGTGTCTTCGTCGACGCCCATCTCCGCCGCGACCTCGCGCAGCATCCGTCCTGAGCTGGCCGCCTCCTTGACGATCTCGGCGCCCTTGTCATAGCCGATGTAGGGGTTCAGCGCCGTCGCCGCGGCCAGCGTCGACTCGGCCGACCGCAGGCAACCCTCCTCGTTGGCCTTGATCCCGTCGACGCACTTCTCGGCGAAGATCCGCGACGTCGTGCTCAGCAGGCGAATCGATTCGAGCAGATTGCGCGCGATCAGCGGGACGCGGACGTTGAGCTCGAAGTTGCCCTGCATCCCGGCGACCGTGATCGCGGTGTCGTTGCCGATCACCTGCGCACCGACCTGAAGCACCACCTCGGGAATCACCGGGTTGACCTTGCCGGGCATGATCGACGAGCCCTTCTGTAGCTCCGGCAGGAAGATCTCCCCGATGCCGGCGCGCGGCCCTGACCCCATCCACGCGAGGTCGTTTGCGATCTTCGTCAGCGATACCGCAACCACCTTCAGCGCACCCGACAGCTCGACGAGCGCGTCACGGTTGCCCTGGGCCTCGAACGGGTCCTCGGGGGGGCG
>DATIOJ010000161.1:0-6635 GCA_035473355.1 Candidatus Limnocylindrales bacterium | reverse complement strand
GAGCTCTCTGAGCTGGCCTGGCGAAGCGGCGCGCCCGTCGATGCGCGCGGCGCCTCGTTTGCCAACCTCGCGACGCAGCACGACAGAGTCGAAGGTCGCCTCGATGGTTGCCCGGTCCGCGCCGTGGCGCACCTGGTCGAGGTCGGCTCGCGAGCCGAGCGCGAGGCTAAGCGCGTCGATGATCAGCGACTTGCCGCTTCCGGTCTCCCCGGTGAGGAGGTTGAGCCCGGGGCCGAAGCGCACCGTCGACTCCGCGACCAGCGCGAGGTCGCGGACCATGAGCTCCTTCAGCATGGGCCGTCTACTTCTTGGGAACCAGGGGCAGTCCCCAGCCGAGCTTGTCGGCGAGGCGCTTGTAGAAGGCTTCCGGCGGGCTGAAGCGGACCACCATGAGCGGTCGCGGATACGACCCGCAGCGGACCATGTCGCCTGTGGCGACCGCGCGGCCTCGCCTGCCGCCGTCGACCCGCATCTCGGCAGGACCGCGTACGACCGCGAGCGTGATGTCCTGCCCCGGCGCGAACACGATCGGACGCACCGTGAGCGCGAACGGGCTCATGGGCACGAGCAGCAGGTCGCGCAGGGTCGGCTCGAGGATCGGACCACCGCTCGCCAGGGCGTACGCGGTCGACCCGCTCGCGGTGGCTACGATGGCGCCATCCGCATCGATCACGCCGACGCGCTGGCCGCCGACGTCGATCTCGAGGCGGAGAATTCGCGCCTCACCCGAGTGGTCGACGACGACCTCGTTGAGCCCGATCGCGCGGGTCAAGCTGCGCCCGCCGCGAAGCAACGTGACCTGGAGCATGTTGCGCTCTTCGATCCTGTACAGGCCGTCGATGTAGCGCGTGATGCCGCTCTCGAGCTGATGCGCGTCGAGCTCGGTCAGAAAACCCAGGCGGCCGAGGTTCACGCCAAGAATCGCAATGCCGCGAGGGGCGGCCAGCTTTGCACCGGCAAGGAATGTGCCGTCGCCGCCGAGCGTGAGGATCAGGTCGGTGTCCTTCAACACGCCGGTCGCCTTATCGGCGGATACGTCTCGCGCGACCTGCTCCGCATCGATGCCGCGACTCTTCATCACGCGGAGGGCCTCGTCGACCATGGACTGTTCGGCGCCCTGTCCGCGCAGGAGGCAGATCTTCATAGCGCCGGCCGCAGATGCATGAAGATCTCCTGGTTGCCCTCTGCGCCCTTGATCTCGGACGCCGCCTCCGCGATCACCGCGTAGCCACTTCGGGCGCACCACTCGCGAAAGCGCGCCAGCGCCGCGTCGACGGCAGAGGGGTCGCGCACGATGCCTCCCTTCCCCACCTCGGACCGCCCCACCTCGAACTGCGGCTTGAACAGCGCGACGACGTCGGCGCCCGGCGCGGCGCGGCGCACAGCCGGCAGGACCTTCTCCAGGCTGATGAAGGAGACGTCGATCACGGCGAGGCTCACAGGCTCGGGCAGCGTCTCTATGTCGCGCGCGTTCGTCCTCTCGATCACGACGACGCGCGGATCCTGGCGCAAGCGCCAGTGCAGCAGTCCGCGACCGACGTCGATCGCGTAGACGCGAACCGCTCCGCGTCGCAGCAGGACGTCGGTGAAGCCGCCTGTGGACGCGCCGATGTCCGCGCACACGAGACCCCTGGGATCGACGCCAAACCGGTCGAGCGCGGGCGCCAGCTTCAGGGCGCCTCGGCTCGCGTACCCGGGGTCGGAGTCGACCGCGATCGCCGCGTCATCGCTCACGCTCCGGTCTGGGCGGCGCACGGTCTCACCCGCCACGCGGACCTTGCCCGCCAGGATCAGGGCCTGCGCGCGCTCGCGCGATTCGGCCAAACCGCTCCTGGTCACGAGCACGTCGAGGCGAGGCACGGCGGCCTAGAGGATGAGGCCGACCACGAGGCCGATCAACGCGCCCATGAGGACCTCGGTCGGCGTGTGTCCCAGCAGCTCGCGCAGCCGCGCCTCCTGGACGCCCCGCATGTGGACGAGATCCTCGACCAGGCGATTCAGCACCTCGGCCTGACGCCCGGCGGCGCGCCGGAGCCCGGCGGCGTCGTACATCACCACGAACGTGAAGATAAGGGCGATCGCGAACGAAGCGGAACCGACCCCCGAATATTTACCGACCGCGGTGGTGAGCCCCGCCACGATCGCGCTGTGACTGCTTGGCATCCCACCCGTCTCGGCCAGCACGCGCAGGTTGAGGCGACGCTGGCGGACCGAGGTCAGGGTGACCTTGGCCGCCTGGGCCAGGGCCCACGCGACGATCGGGGCGAGCAGGAATCTCACTGGGAGAGCAATTTTGCGGTTTCGTCCGCCCGGGACCTCAGCTCGAGGAGGCGAGATTGGGCCTCCGCGAGAAGCTTGACGGCCTGCTGGTGGGCCGCCACGAGCTCTTCGAGGGGCGCGGTCCCCTCTGCGAGGCGGGCGATCGAGCGCTCCAGGTCGCTGAGCAGGTCGTCGAGCGAGCGCTCGCTCAAGTCGCCGTCGCGGCCACGCGCCCCAGGATGCCGTTGACGAAGCGGCCGGCCTCATCACCCGAGAAAGTCTTGGCCAGCTCGATCGACTCGTTGATGGCGGCCTTGGTCGGCACCTTGCGGTCGATCGCGATCTCGTACACCGCGATGCGCAGGATGACGCGGTCGACCTTCGCCATCTGCTCGAGCTTCCAGTGCTCGGACGCCTCGCTCATGATCGCGTCCAGCTTTTCGCGATTCTCGATCACGCCCTTCACCAGCTGACCCGCGAAGTTTGCGATCTCGTCGGTCGCCCCGTTCTCGGCCGAGTGATAGCGCAGCACCTCGTCGGGATCGTCGCCAGTGCCCTCGAGCTGGAACAGGACCTTAAGCGCCAGCTCCCTGGCCTGGTGCCTCTTGCCGACCGCGACCCGCCTATGGGAGGCCCGGCCGGAAAAGCCCTCGTCGGATCTTCGGCGCCCGATGCGGCCCATCTCCGGGCTCACCTCCTACGCTGCTCGCTCACGCATTCACGATGCGCTCGCTCCGCTGCTCGGCGCTTCGCCCGGATCTGGGCCACCTGGATCGCCGAATCTCTCGGCGAGGATTTTCCGCCGAGCCTCTATGTGGCGAAGGCGACGCTCGAAACGAAGACATTCACCTCGCCGACCTCGAGGCCGAGCATGCGCTCGGTGGCTTCCACGACGTTGCCCTGCACCGCCGCCGCCACGTCCGCGAGCTTCGCCTCCGAATCGACGGTGATGAATACCTCGAGATGGATGGACCGATCGCCCTCGATATGGACTCGGACTCCGCGGTGGGCGGCCTGGCGGCGGACGAAGTCGCCAAAATGACGCGCCGCCGCCTCGTCCATCCCTTCCACGCCTTCGACTTCGCACGCGGCCAGAGCGGCGATGCTTGCGATCACCTCGTTGGCCACGCGAACCGCCCCCAGCGAACCGTTCTCGCTCATAACCGCTTTACCTTACGCGAATGGGCGCTTTTCTCAAGCCCTTTCGACGTAGCTCTGGTCGCGCGTATCGACCCGGATCACGTCGCCGGACTGGATGAAGAGCGGAACCTGGATCGTCGCCCCCGTCTCCAGCTTCGCAGGCTTTGTCCCACCAGAGACGGTGTCACCCTTGAACCCCGGATCGGTCGAGACCACCTTCAGGTCGACGTTGATGGGCAGCTCGACGCCGATCAGCCGGTCCTCGTAGCGCTGCAGGAAGACCGTGCTGCCCTCCTTGAGCATCGGCAGCACGCCCTCGAGCATGTCGTCGTCGACCGGGACCTGGTCGTACGTACGGCTGTCCATGAAGTAGTGGTGGGCGCCATCCGAATAGAGGTATGTGGCCTCGTGGCTGTCGATGCGGACGGTCCGGTACTTGTCGCCGCTGCGGAAGCTCTGCTCGAAGATCGACCCCGTCAGCACGTTGCGCAGCTTGGCTTTGATCACCGCGCCGGCGCGAGCGAGCTTGATGTGCTCGACGCTGACGATGGACAGCAGCTGGCCGTCCATCTCGAACATGGTCCCGTTGCGAAAGTCGTTGGTGGAAATCATGTTTGACTGCTCAGATACTCCAGCGCCATCTCATATCCCACGAATCCAAGGCCCGTAATCACGCCTCGCGCCGCGCGCGCGGTCACGCTCCTGGACCTGAACTCTTCGCGTGCGTGGATGTTGGACAGGTGGACCTCCACGACGGGCAGCGCGAGGGCCTGCAGGCAATCGTAGAGGGCGAGTGAGTAGTGAGATAGCGCGGCGGGGTTGATCACGATGCCCAGAGAGCCTGGCCCGTTCTGCTGCAGAAAATCGATGATCTCGCCCTCGTCGTTGCTCTGGAACAGGCTCACCTCGATGCCCAGCGCCGTGGCCTTTGCCTTGACGAACGCCTCCAGGTCGGCCAGCGACCGGGTGCCGTAGATCTCCGGCTCGCGCCTGCCGAGCAGGTTCAGGTTTGGCCCGTTGACGACCAGCACACGCTTCGTCATCCGAGCGACCTCGTGATCACCCGACGCACCACCGCGCCGGGCACCGCGTGGCCGATCTCGGCGTGTCCCATGCGGCGTGGCATCACCCAGGCGACTTTGCCACGGAGCGCCTTCTTGTCCACCGCGATCGCCGCCATGACGCGCTTGGGGTCGGCGTGGGGCGGCCGGTCGGGCAGCTCGAAGGATTCGAGCAACTCGTCCTGCGACTCCACGAGGCGCTTGCTGCACAGCGCGAGGGCGAGCGAGATGCGCGCGGCCACCCGCATGCCAAACGCGACCGCCCGGCCATGGGACATGCGAAACCCGGTCGCCGCCTCGAGCGCGTGGCCGGCCGTGTGCCCGTAGTTGAGGATGGCGCGCGGTCCCCTGTCCCGCTCGTCCTTCGCCACCACCAGCGCCTTGGCCGCCACGCAACGGAACACGACCCGCTCCAGCATCGACAGGTCACGCTCGAGGAGACGGGGCGAGTTGCGCTGCAGCAGGTCGAACAGGCCGCGGTCCATGGCGACGGCGTACTTTACAACCTCGGCGAACGCGTCCCGGTAGCTCGGCCCGGGCAGCGTCTCGATCGCGGCCAGGTCGGAGACGACGGCGGAGGGCTGCCAGAAGGCTCCGACCGCGTTCTTGGACCGCATCCCGTTGATGCCGGTCTTCCCCCCGATGCTCGAATCGACCATCGCGAGCAGCGTGGTGGGCACGGCGACCAGACGCACGCCGCGCTGCCAGACCGCGGCGGCGAAACCGGCGAGATCGCCGACGGTCCCGCCACCCACCGCGATGACGCACCCTCCCCGGTCGATCTGGCGGCGCTCCAGAAAGGCCAGCACAGACTGCAGTTGCGTCATCGACTTGGAGCGCTCGCCGGCGGGGATGGCGTGGATGGCGGTCTTGAGCCCGGCGCGCTTGATCGCCTTCGCCACCTTGTTCGCGTAGGGCCGCACGTTGGTGTCGGTGATGATCGCGGCGCCGGTCGGGTTGAGGCGAGTGATCACGTTCCGCAGCTCGCGCTGAAGGTTGGTCCCGATCAGCACCGGGTAGCCCCCTGACGAGGAGTCGAGGATCAGTCGTACCAAAGCTTCAGCACCTCGTCGGCCAGCTCTCGCGGCGGCTGCGTGCCGTCGACTCGATGGGTGGCCTGCTCGTAGCGCGGCCGGCGGCGCTCGAGGAGCTCCTCGACCTCGGCCTCGGTCCTGTTCATGATTAGCGGCCGGCCTCGCAGGTGATGGATGCGCTCCCAGATGACCTGAAAAGGTACTTCGAGATAGACGCTGGTCGCCTTTTCCTCCACCAGCCGCCAGTTATCGTCGTCGATCACCACCCCACCACCGAGCGCTACCACCGCGCCTGGCTTGAGCACGGTCGGCAGCGTCGCCTTCTCGAATGCGCGGAAGGCTTCCTCGCTGTGGGTGGCGAATATCTCCGGGATCGACATGCCGGCTTTGTCCTCGACCATTGTGTCGAGGTCGAAGAACTGGGCCCGCGCCCGCTCAGCGACGAGCGCACCGATGAGCGTCTTGCCGGCGCCCATGAAGCCCAGCAGCGCCAGCGGCTTGATCCTCGCTTCGTACTCTCGGGGTCCCCGCGAACTCACGCCGCAGGCTCTGAGTTCGTGGGACTTGCCTAAACCCCGCTCGGGTTGGCGGGCATGGGCGCTGTCGAAGGTGCCGGCGCGCCGCCTCCGCGCCGCTTTTCGGACTGCACGAAGACCTGGTCGCGGAACTCACCAGGCTTGGGCAGGTACTGCAGCACCTCGGCGCCCTGCGCGCCCGCGGCGTCCACCTCGACCCTGCCGTAACCAAGGACCCGGCCGATGAGCGACACGCGGGTCGTGCAGTCCTGCACGCGGTCGATCGGGATGATCTTCTCCTGCCGGCTGAAAACGCCGCTCTCGATGGTGATCCTCTGATCGGTCAGCGTGTACGTGACCGACCTCCACCCGATCCAGACCACGATGAGCCACAGCAAGGCCAGGGCGGCCACACCGAGGCTCAAGAACGTCCGCAGGTGTGGGACGTAGATGCTGTTCACGTTGTTGGGGCTGAAGATCGTGAAGTCGGCGAGCGCGACGGCGACGACGAGCACGACGGGCAGGATCAGGCTGCCGACGATCGTGATCCAGTGCGGGTGATCTTTGATGATCGGGTTCTCGCCGGGGAGGAGCTTGCTCATGGCCGCCTATTCTGGCAGGGCGCC
>DATIOJ010000160.1:0-16438 GCA_035473355.1 Candidatus Limnocylindrales bacterium | reverse complement strand
CGCCCGGCTGAGGATCGCGCTCGGCCTAACGCTTGCCGTGCTGATCGTCGAGCTGGCCGGCGGGCTCCTGTCTCACTCCCTGGCGCTGCTCTCGGACGCCGGCCACGTCCTGACTGACGTTTTCGCCCTCGGCCTGGCCTGGTTCGCCGTGGCGCAGGCCCGGCGACCGGCCGACCAGCGCCGGAGCTACGGCTACCAGCGCGTCGGCCTCCTGACCGCGCTGCTGAATTCCGCGGCACTCATCGTCATCGTCATCGCGATCGGATTCGAGGCGGTGCGACGCTTGCTCTCACCCCAACCCGTCGAAGGTGGCGTGGTCATCGCCACGGCGCTGGTGGCGATCGCGATCAACGCGTTCGTCATCCTCACGCTGCGTGCGCAGGCCCGCAACCTGAACCTCCGCGCGGCGCTGCTCCACGTGACGGGCGATGTTGCCGCTTCGGCCAGCGTCGTGGTTGGTGGCGTGCTGATCTTGCTGACTGGGTGGCTGCCCATCGATCCTCTGCTCTCCCTGGCCATCGCGGCCCTCATCGCCTATGGCGCGTGGGGCATCTTGCGCGAGGCCGTGCACCTGTTGATGGAAGGCACGCCGCGCGACATCGACATGGCCGCCGTGACCAAACAGATCACCAGCACTCCGCGCGTGTCAGGCGTTCACGACCTGCACGTATGGGCCCTCTCGTCCGAGGAGGTCGCGCTGAGCTGCCACATCGTCGTCGGTGACGTCTCGCTGGGCGACGCCGAGCATGTGGTGCGCGACCTCGAGCACCGGCTCTGCGATCGCTTCGCGATCGGCCACACGACGATCCAGGTCGAGAGTTGCCACCCCTGCGGCGAGATTCATCACGGCGCGGGCGAGCACAACCACCCGCACGAGGTGGTGCTCGAGGGCCGGCCGGTAGATTCGGCGAGCCAGGCGGCCGAGAAGCTAGGCGCCGACGAGCACCGGAGCGAGCGCATCCGTTGATGCGGGAGCGAGGAGCGCAGGAGGCAACAACGCAGATGGGCTGCATGGGCGCCGAAGATTCGGCCGGCAGCTCGGGCGCCACCTCGCTAGCACTCGGTGTTTACTTCTGGGAGACCAGCGCCTCCTCGCGCTGCAGGATCCGCCGCGCCACCGCGATAGCGGACGCGTAGGTCGAGTCCATCCCCCTATAGCTCAGGCCGCGCGCGCCGAGTGTGCGCGCCTGGGTGTAGGGAGTGTCGGAGGCGTAGTGGACGATGCCGAGGTCGAAGTGGGCCTGCGCCATGTTCACGCTCTCGTTGACCGGGTAGCGGTCGGGCTGACCGATCTCGTAGCACGCGTCGAGGTACGGACCGGCCTCCATCTCCACCACCGTGTAGCGGCCCTGGTAGTAGAAGTCGAGGTAGTCGCGGTTCTGCAGGAAAGTCCCACGAACGGTGACAGCGCGCTGGTTGTCGAGCGCGGAGCCGTAGACGAGGTTGGGCTGCACGTCGCTGGCCGTGAAGCAGTTGTCGAGCCAGTAGGTGTTGCCGGAGTGCTCGTTGTAGACGACGTTCGGGATCATCACGTCGCCCACGTCGGCGTTGAGGGTCGCGGCCTTGCCTAGCACGTAGACGCCGGCGACCCACGAGGCCTGCTCGGCGACCTGGCGCAGTATGTGGTACGCAGCCTCGCCGAGCGGATAGTCGACGTTGAGGATGCAGGCGCCCGACTCGCGGAGCTTCATCGCGTCCACCGCGCCGACGCGCGGGTCGATCACGGAAGGATCGAGCTTGGACAGCATGAACACCTGCGCCGCCGAGTCGACGCCGGTGCCGACGGCAGGGATGTGGCGGACCCCGTTGGCGGCCTCCACCTCGGATCGCCACTTGCGCAGCCGTTCCCGCTCGGGGTGGACGTCGAAGACCTGACGCGCTCCGTAGTAGAGCCAGTTCTGGCGCGACGCGCGGCTGTGACCTGCCTCGAGCTTGCGGCGCTCCTCGTCCAGGTCGCGGTTCGACCGCCCGACCCAGTCGATGATCTCGTTCTCGATCCTGCGCGCCACACCGGTCAGCACGTTGACCAGGCTGTGCGCGTTCGACGACACGAAGTAGATGGGCGCCTCGCGTGCGCCGAGCTCATCCATGGCGGTGGCGATAGGAAGCCACCACCGGCTCGCGTTTCGCGCATAACCGAGGTGGCTGCCGCCGATCAGCCGCAGAACAATCCGGCACTCATCGCGCTTGATCGCCGCCATGTTCGCGTCGAAGCCATCGCCCCACGCCTCGTGCAGGCGCCGCCAGTCGTCGGGTGACGCGCCCGCGGCCTGCCTCGACTCCTCCTCGGAGAGGTTGACGTCCTGCAGCGAGCGGTGGAGCTTGTTCCACTCGATCTGAAACGCGACCAGGGTCGGCACGAGGTCGTCGATGTCGGACGCCGACGCGATGAGCACCGCGAGGGTGTTCTTGCCATCGTGGTACCAGCGGCGTCGCCGGGCCGGCGCCTTGACGGCCTCCCAGTTGAGGATGTCGGCGCCCAGGACCGCCTTGAAGCCCTGCGGGCTCTGACCCATCACGACGCGCCGGCAGTGGTTGATCGCCGCAGGCAGGCGACGGATCGCGTAGAGCAGGGCGCCCATGTCGGTCTGGGACTGGGCGGCGAGCGGGTGCAGCACGGAGCCCATGCCCAGGTGCGCCTGGACCAGCGACTCGATCTTGATGTCGCCCGAGCTCTGCAGCATGGTCGTATACGTGCGCACGTACAGCTCGACGGCGTGCTTTCCGCTCCAACCCGATGTGGGGGGCGCTTCCATGGCCCAACTTTAGACCGCGCACTTACAAAACCATGAGGATGCGCGCGCTCCTCGTGAGGCGTAATGAGGGCATGACGACCCTCCTCAAAGCCCGCTACCTCCGCATCGCCGGCCTCGCCGCCGGCGCCGTCGTGGTCGCCGGCGCGGCGATCGCCGTCACGGCCTCCGCCTCCGGCATCAGCTTCGGCCACAAGCCGTCCGCCGCACCCCAGTCGAGCGGTTCAACGCTCACCGCGGTCGACGCCAGCTCGACGTCGGCCGTGTGCAGCGACTTCATGAAGCACTTCGCCGTCGAGATCGGCAAGACGCAAGCGCAGATCAACACGGCCTTCCAGAAAGCCATCGCCGACACGCTGGCCGACGAGGTGAAGAGCGGCCAGATCACCCAGGCCCAGGCGGACGCGATCAAGAAGAAGCTGGCCAATCAGACTCCGTGCACCATTCCGGCAGTACGGCCCTCGGCGGGTGAGGCCAAGAAGACGATCGCCGCCTACATGCAGCAGTACCTCGCCGCGGCGGCATCGGCGCTGGGGCTGAGCCAGACCCAGCTGCAGACCGACCTCAAGTCGGGCCAGTCCCTGGCTGATGTGGCTGCCGCGCAGCACGTCACGGAGGCCGGCTTCCGGACCAGGTTGATCGCCAACCTGAAGCCGGCGCTGGATGCGGCGGTGACGGCCAAGAAGATCACGGCCACCCAGGAGCAGGCGATCATCGGCCAGCTGCAGGCAGGCGCGCTGCCGCTCTGGAACACCCACGCCAAGCAGCCGAAGCCGGCGGCGAACGCCACGCCGACCCCCAAGACCGCCTAGCCGCCACAAGCCAGAAGACGGCCTAGACTCCGGCCCTGCCCCATCCCCGCCTTCGGCGGTACTTCCCCGCAGGCGAGGAAGACCTTCCTAGTTCAGCTCATCGGTCGGCGGAGTCCCGCCGAGGCGGCGCATCAGCTCCTCGAGGAGCTGTCGCGTCTCGGGGTCGGCCATCAGGCGCTCCTGCATCTGCTCGGCCGACCGGCGGATCTCGGGGTCGGACATCAACCGCTCTGACATCGCCTGAAAGCGCGTCGTCATGTCGTTCATGGCCGCCTCCTGGGCGACCTGGATCAGGATCGGCTGGCTTGCGGCAGCGGCGACCGACTCGGCCTGCACGCGCACCATCTCGATTCCCTTGCAGCCCAGGCATTCGCCCTTGAGGCCGCAGTGACAGAGCTGGGGCCGCAGGCGGTCCAGCGCCGCGTGAAGATCAGACAGGTCGATCGGTCCCGCCACGCCCCGAGCTTACGAGTCTTTGATTTTGCCCGCGTACATGGCTTCGATCTGCTCCCGGTAGTGGTGCGCGACCACCTTGCGCTTGACGTCGAGCTTCAACGAAAGCTCACCGGACTCCTCGGTGAAGTCATGGTCGAGCAGGGTGAAGTACTTGATGGTCTCCCAGTGGCCGAGCCTGGAGTTGACGCGGTCGACGATCTCCTGGATGCGCGCCTTCAGCGCCGCACCGTCCAGGCCCATGCTCTTCGCTGCGTCCCAGTCGGGCACGAGCAGAGCGGTCACGTAAGGCCTGCCTTCGCCGATCACGACCGCCCGGGTGATGATCGGGTCGGCGAGGAGGTCGTGCTCCAGCTGCAGCGGGGCGATGTACTTGCCGCCGGCGGTCTTGAACAGTGACTTCTTCCGGTCGGTGATCTTCAGGAAGCCCTCGGTGTCGAGCTCGCCGATGTCGCCGGTGCAGATCCAGCCATCGCGGAACATCTCGGCAGTCGCCTCGGGCTTGTTGTGGTAGCCAAGCATGTTGCCCGGTCCCTTGACCAGGATCTCGCCGTCGTCGGCGATCTTCAGCTCGACACCGGGAAACGGCTTGCCGACGGTCAGGAACTTGTGCTGCAGGAGCGTGTTCGAGCACACGCCTGACGAGGTCTCGGTCATGCCCCAGCCGTTCAGGATCGGGACCCCGAGGGCCCAGAAGAACTCCTCGATCTCGCGTGCGAGGCCTGCGCCCCCGCTGACGAAGAAGCGCAACCGCCCGCCGGTGAGCAGCCGCCGGATGGAAGCGAGCACGATGCGGTCGGCCAATGCGCGCTGCGCCTTGAGCAGCGGGCCCGGTTCTTTCGTCCGTGAGAAGCGCGTGCCCACCCCGATCGCCCAGTTGAAGATTGCCCGTCGTGCAGCGCTCGATTTGCGAACGCGGGCCATCACCGCCGCATACATCTTTTCGTAGACGCGGGGCGCGCTGTTCATGACCGTCGGCTTGATCTCGCGCAACTCCTCGGCCAGGTGATCGGGGCCGCGCGAGATCCACGTCTGTCCCGCGTAAAGGATGCCGATGAAGATGTCGTTGATGCGGCCGTAGACGTGCGCGTACGGAAGCCACGAGATCGAGCTGTCCTGGTCCGTGATCGGGTGCACCTGCAGGGCGCTCCGGCTGATGTCGACGAGGTTGCGGTGCGCCAGCTCGACCCCCTTCGGGGTGCCGGTCGTGCCCGAGGTGTAGACGATGGTGCAGAGGTCGTCCGGTTTGATCTGGCTCAGGCGCTTGCCTATCTCAGCCACGTGCTGTGGCTGCCCGCCAACCCACTGCGCCACCTCTCGGTCGATCAGGACGATCTTCTGGAGCGGGCCCGCGAGGTTGAGCTTGGTCCCGAGCTCGACACCCGAGGCTATGGCCAGGGTCGCCGCGCTGTCGTCCGCGATGATCTTCACGGCGTCGGCCGATACGTTGGGGTACACCGGGACCGTGATCGCACCGATGGCCTGGATGGCGAAGTCGCAGTAGAGCCACTCGAGGCGGTTTTCTGACATGAGAAGCACGCAGTCGCCGGGCTTGGCGCCGGCGTCGATCAGGCCGGACGCGACGGCCACGATGTCGCGCTGCATGTCCATCCACGTGTGGACTTTCCACGGGCCGCTCGCGTCGCGATAGTGGATCAGAGCGCGGTCGCCATATTTGGCCGTCTGGCGGAAGAGCACCCCCACCGTTGTGCGGTCGGAGATCGATTGCGGATCGATCTGGACGGCGGCTGTCCTGGAAGTCCCTACGGACGTGGTTCTATTTGACCGCCTTGATCGTGAGCGTCAGGGTGCCGGCCGGCACCGAGACGGTGACCTTGTCTCCCTTCTTGCGCCCGACCAGGGCTCGGCCGACCGGGGAGTCGACCGAGATGCGGCCGGCCGATGGATCGCTCTCCACCGCGCCGACCAGGTGGTAGGTTTCGCTCTCGCCCTCGGTGTCGACGACCTCGATGGTGGAGCCGGGTCCGACGACGCTCGAGTGCGTGTCCCGGATGATCTGCGCGCGGCCGATCATCTCCTGCAGCTCGTAGATCCGGCTGTCCAGCATGCCGACCTCTTCCTTGGCCTGCTCGTACTCGGGGTTGTCCTCGATGTCCCCAGGCTGGAAGGCTTCCTTCAATCGCTCGCCCGCCTCGGCGCGCCTTCGCAGCGCGACTTCGAGGTCGCGCTTCAGCTTCTCGAGCCCCTCGGGCGTCAGCAAAACAGGTTCGGTTAGATCCATACCCAAGCCTTCACTGAATAATAGCCCGGCAAATGGACCCCTCCGATCTGAGGGCCGAGCTCGCCGAACGGTTGGCGAATAGTACGCCAATCGATGCTGAGACGTTCAATTCGGCGTGCTTCATGCTGACCCGCGCGCTCGAAGGCCTGGAGCTCAGCGTCCCCGACGCCGCGCCCCTGGTCCGCCGGCTGCTGCGCGTCGCTGGGCGGGTCGTGATCGACACCGGGATGCCCGACTCGTCGCCCGAAACGTGGGACAACACGCGCGAGATGGCTCTGCAGTGGATCGACGAGGCGCTGCGGGCGCTCGGCTACGAGGCGCGCCCGGCTAGCTGATCAGCAGGTGGGCGGGGTTGCCCTTCAGGCCGACCGCAAAGGTCACTGTGTCGGTCGCGGTCACGTTGGTCGAGATCTGGTAGCGCAGCGACCACCACCAGTTGTTCGGGTTGGCCCCCGGGGCGTAGCCGCCGGAGATCGGGACCTCGAACCGGAGCCAATGCCCGTTGTAGTTGGTGGTGCCGCCCGTCGTCGCGCGGACGGTTGCCGTCTGCGGTGAGCCGGTCTGCACAACGCACGGATTCGGAGGGTTCGTGATGCCACCGCTTCCGGTACAGGCAACCGCCGGTCCCACGCTGGTTCGGGTCACGCCCAGGTCCCAGACCTTGATCACGGCCGGCGCTGCCACGGTGACCGGGTTGCCGGTGTTGTCGAGCACGTAGAGGTCGACGTTTCCGCCACCGGAGATGTCGCCCGGGTCGAAGACGTCCAGGGTGATCGTCTGGCCGGCGTAGTCGGGTGGGACCTTGAAGATGGGGATGTCGAAGTGGCCGCCTGCGGGCACCGAGATCGGGGTGTACAGGGCCATGTCATCCCACGAGCCCACGGAGCATCCGGTGCAGGTGCCTGCGCCCAGGCCGGCCGGGTCGACGACGCGAACCGCGTAGCCCTTGTGGGCCTGGCCGCCCGAGCTGGCGCCGTTGGTCGGCGGGTTGGTGCCGTCAAATCCGAGAGTGTCCACGCGCAGGCGGTAGGTGCCTGGGGGGAGGGGACCCGGGGCCGGGGTGAGCAGGCGCTGGAACGTGCCGCCATCGGCTGCACCCGTGTAGTTCGTGAGGTCGACCCAGGCGTGGTAAGTCAGCATGTTCGTCGGATTGCCCGCCGCATCCCAGGTCTGGGTGATGTACGTGCCCAGGTTGTTGATCGGGTTGTAGTTCTTGGCCGGCGCGCAGGCACCCGTGCAGTTGGCGGGGTTCCTCCACCAGCCAGAGGCGTCGATCGGATACACCTTCACCTTGCTGACCTCGGCGTCGCTCGCGCGAATGAAGGGCGTGTTGACCTTGAAGACCGTGTACTCCATCGTCGAGTACAGAGCCTTCTGTGTGGCTCCGTACGAGGAGAAGTCCTGCGAGTCCTCTTCGTGCAGGTAGTAGCTCGAGCCCGAGCTGCACGAGTTGTAGAGCTTTGTGGCAGGCGCGATCTGGTTGTCGCAGATGTTCCGCGTCGTGGCGAAGCCCTGCCCCGTGATCGTGGTCATCGCAGCGGGGGCGGTGGTTGCCCAGGCCTCGGACGCAGGGGGGCAGCAGGGTGCGCCCGCCGCCAATGCGGGCGTGTTGTCGGCGCCGAAGATCGCGTTGTAGACCTGGATGTAACCGCCGTTGGGGAGGTTGATCAGGTAGTTGTAGCCACCGCGGTCCGGCAGAGCCGGGTCGACGGGGTCGCTGCCCTGGGTGTTGCTGATGGCGTGGACGTCACCGCTGCCGGCGGGATCCGGCGTGAATGCGTCGCCCTGAGACCTAGGCGTGCTCCAACCCTCTTCTCGCATGAAGTAGTAGTTGTTGCCGCCGCTGCCGAGCTGCGACGTGACCGATCCAGTCTGCGTGCCGGGCTGGCCCAGCGACAGGGGTGGCAGATAGGTGGCGATCGCGGTGCGTCCCACGTTGTAGCTGGGGATGCCGAACAGGCCCATGAAGAAAGTGAACACGCTTCGGGTCACGGTCACCTGCAGCTTGTTGTCGAAGCCCGCCACCTGCGACACCGTGATGGTGACGCCGCTCGGACCGGAGGCCTGGCACGAGATCCCGGCGCAGGTGATCGGCCCGTTGGCGTCGATCCCGTTCCTGCGCGCCTCGGCCAGCGCCCGGTCGGTGGCGTCGTTGCCGCTGGCGGCCGGAATCGCCTGGGCGGGTGTGAACTGGCCTGGCATGAAGACGACGCCCGAGAGCGCCGCCGCGCCTGCGGCTCGCTCGCTCAGGTTGTTGTAGTAGTAGCCCAGCCCACCGTCCACGGCGAGGCCGATGGCGCCGATCAGGACGACGATCATCAGCGCGATCAGGACGACGGCCTGACCCCCCTGCCGGCGAGATCTCATGAAGAGTCCCTTGAACATCTCAGACCAGCACCGGGGAGGCTTTGTAGACGGCGTGCTCGTTCAGCTGGATCGTGAACGACTGGAAGCCGGTGGGCGGCGTGTAGGACCAGTCGAGCCTGCAGCCGATTGACGTTTCGGCCGGCGGCGTCTGGTTGCGGTTGGTCAGGAAGAAGTTCTGGTGGAGCTTGGTCATGCTCGTGTTGTATTGGTTGTAGAGGTCGGTCGCCGGGTTGAAATCGCCATTGGCGGCCGTGGGCTGATAGATCGTCACCGTCTGAAGGTTGGAGTAGTTCATCGCCGACGCGACCGCGAGCACGTTTCTGACAACGTCCTGGTCGACCTGATCGGTCGTCAGCAGTGGGTTGGTCTGCTGGCCGCCGATCTCGGCCGCGAGTCTGGCGCCCTGGCGGCACGCGCTGCCGGCGATGGTCTTGTCCGAGATCATCACGGCGGTGTTGAAAACGCCGAAGAGCATGAAGATCAGGACGGGTGTCGAGATTGCAAGCTCGATGAGCGACTGACCGGCCTGGCTCCGCCGCAGGAATCTCAGCATCAGTAGCTCTGCGGCTCCAGCCGGATGTAGAAGGTCTGACTCAGGTTGACCGCGGAAGGGGCGATGAAGATGCCCGTCTTCCAGTTGTATCGGTACTGCAGCGTCACGCCCAGGAAGTCGCTCTGGCCGTTGACGACGTTGCGACTCGCGGGCGGCCAGCTGATGACCCCGATCGGCGTGCCGTTCAGGTTGTAGCGGTTGTAGTGCGCGCCGTCGATGGTCAGGGTGCCGTTGACCTGCTCGATCAGGCGGTAGATGTCGATCTCCGTGACCTGCGCCACGCTGGTGGTGCCGAGTGCGGTCTTCTGCAGGACCGCGATCGACGCCGTGTCGGCGTTGACGGCGTTGCCTGACTCCGACTCCTGGCGGGCGACCTCGCTCGTCGCGAAGCGAGCCGAGCCAACCACGAAGAGGAGCAGGCCGCCCTCGAAGACGCCGAAGAGGAGGAACAGCAGGATCGGGGCGACGATCGCGAACTCGGTCATGGCCTGTCCGCGCGTCTTCTTACGGTTACGGGCAGGGTGCGACGGCATCTCGGAAGCGCGATGGTATCGCGCCGAACCGCCACCCGTGCCCCAGTTATCGAGGTTCATTGCCTCGCCTAACGACGAATTGCCGTTCGAATTGCGGCTCGATTTGTAAGCACTAAGGCCATGATTAGCGCCTCTACAGCCATGGCACAGATGTCTGGGGCGGTGAACCCCCAAAGCCGGCCGGCCGGCGCAAAGTCGGGTCCGGTCCGCTGGCAGGACGTCCGGGCCAAGGCGATCGACGACACCTTCGACGCCGACCGGCGGCGCGTCGGCGAGCGCGTGGCGCTCGTCTTCAGGTGGCTGTTCCTGATCGTGCTGGCGGCGCTGAACAACCTGAACCCAGGCAGCACGACCGAGGCCAAGGTCACCGTCGACGTCGTCCTGTTCGGCTGGGCCGTGATGAACGTGACCGTCCAGGTGCTCCTGGTGCGCGGCTACCGGCCGACGAAGCAGTTCAGCCTGACCACCATGGTCCTCGACATCTTCTTCGCCGCGGCGCTGGTCTACCTGTCGAACGGCTTCGACAGCCCCTTCTTCGTGGCGCTGTTCCTGGCCGTCATCACCAACGCCGTCCGGTTCGGCGCCACCGCCAGCTTCCTCTCCGCGCTGGTCATCTCCTTCCTTTATCTGTTCATCGGCGGGAGCTTCACGTCGACCAACTTCTCGATCAGCGCCAACGCGACCATCGGCCAGATGTTCCTGTTCCTGGTGGTGGCGCTGGCGACGGGGTACATGACGCGCGAGCTGGAGCGCGAGCGCAGGGCGGCGGTCGAGCGCGCGGCGCAGGCCGACTCGCTGCGTGAGCTGTCGATGAACCTCGTCAGCGACACCGACATCAAGGACGTCTTTGACGTACTGGTCGACCACGCCGTGCAGATGACCACCGCTGAGCATGGCCGGGTCGTCATCTCGTCGCCGGACGGCTTCTCGATCGTGGCCGCGGCCAACCGCCAGGGCGCCGAGGCGGTGCCGGAAGGCGAGGCATTCGACGAGCACATGATGGGGACGGCGTCGGGCACGGGGGAGGCTGTGTTCTCGTCCGAGCGCAAGGCCCTGGTGGTCCCGATCGCCTCCAGCGAGGGGGCGACGGTGCTCGTCGTGCTGAGCCAGTCGGCCGGCGGATTCACCAACGAGGACCTGTTCGCGATCAACGCCCTGTCCGGAAGCTCGGCCGTGCCGGTCGCCAACGCAATTCGCTATCAGCGCAGCCGGCAGGAGGCGACGACCGACGGCCTGACCGGGCTCGTCAACGCGCGCGAGTTCAGGCGCCGCCTCGACGCCGCCTTCGCGCGGCCGGACCGCCGCGACGCCCCGCTGTCTCTGCTCCTGATCGACTTCGACCACTTCAAGTCGGTCAACGACCTGAAGGGTCACCAGCACGGCGACCTCGTCCTGCAGATGGGCGCCCGCATCGTGCGCAGCGCTGTCCGCGGGCAGGACGTCGTCGCCCGGTACGGAGGCGATGAGCTGGCGGTGATCGCCGCGGAGGCGAACGGTGCGGCGGCGCAGCGCCTCGCCTACCGGATCGTGGATTCAGTGCACGCCGCGGCGGTCTCGACGATCCCCGGGCATCAGCTGACGTTCAGCATCGGGGTTGCCTCGTATCCGGAGGACGGATTCACCGCGACCGAGCTCGTGGCGGCCGCCGACCAGGCGCTTTACCTCGCCAAGCGCGAGGGCAAGGACCGGCCGTGCACGTTCCCGCAGCTGGTGACCGAGCTGGAGCTCGCCGACGGCAACCTGGTCGCGATGCTGGCCGAGGCCGGGCCGCAGGTCATGGTCGCGGCCGCCCACGCGGTCGACCATCGGAGCCCCGTCACCCAGGGCCACTCGAGCCGGGTCGTCGCAATCGCCGATGCGGTCGCACGCCGGGCGGGGGTCAGCTCGAGCGACCTGGAAGCCCTTCGGACCGCGGCGTTCCTGCATGACGTCGGCCACATGACCCTGCCGTCGGGCGGCGAAGGCTTCGAGGTGGCTGGGCACTGCGAGGAGGGCGAGAAGATCGTGGCGGGCGCCCGGTTCCCGGACGAGATCACCGCCGCCGTGCGGCACCACCATGACCGCTTCGACGCGGGTGCAGAGCAAGCATCTCTCCTGGCGCGCATCCTCGCCGTGACCGAGCGTTTCGAGGCGCTCACCGCCGGCCGGGGCCGCCCCAGGGTTGGATCCAGCGACGCGCTCGCCGAGGTCAGGCAGGATTCGGGCACCGAGTTCGACCCGGCGGTCGTCGAGGCCCTAGCCCACGCCGTCCAGGATGGGAGCCTCGAGCTGAACCTGCCGGACATCGCGCTTCCGGCGAGGGCCGCGCCGACGCAGCAGATCTCCATCTCGGGACTCAACCTTTCGACGCAGCCGCGCTAGACGCTGCTCGAGCTCCGGGGCGAGATCGGGCATCCTGCCCCTCGCATCCTCGACGACCCGCAACGCCTTCTGGGGATCGCGCCGTCTCCATTCCAGAAGCCGCGCCCGCGCGACCGAGACGCGCATGTCGTGCTGGGCGTACGACTCGAGCCAGTCGAGCAGGCTGTCGGCGCTAGAGATCGCCCCGCGTCGGAGCAGGCGCCGCGCGATCAGCAGCCCGGCGGTGGCCGCCGCGTCACCCTTCGCAAACGCGGCGGCGTTGCGGAGGGCCTTCCACCCGTCGGCCCGCGCCCCTCGGCGCCAGCGGTGCCGGCCGAGGGCCAGCCAGTCTTCCGCGGTCATGTCGACGTCGGCCCCCTGCAGGCGGCGCAGCAGGCGGGAATGCAGGTGGACGAGGCTGATCACGTCCAGCCGGTTGTGCTCGAGCGCCGCCTCGAGGAACTCGCGGCTGCCCCGACGGATGTAGTCGAAGTAGGCATCCGGCACGAGCGCGCTCGGCAGCGGGTCGTCGCGCTCGTAACCGAGCACGCGCTGCTCGACGTAACGCAGGGTGCACATCTCGAGCCGATGCCGGTACAGCGCTCGCACCTGGGTCAGCAGGTCGACGTGGTGCGACGGCGCGAACTCGCCGGGCATGCGCGCCATCACCCAGCGCGTGCGCAGGACAGGCAGGTCGAACGAGCCGCCGTTGAAGGTTCCAACCCCATCCGCGGACGCGATCTCGTCGCTCAGCGCGTGCAGGAAGGCGGACTCCATGGCCGGCTCGGGGAGGAAGAACTGGGCCACGCGCAGCCCGCTCTCGATCGGCGTCGCGACCGCCGCGGCGAAGATGTAGGTGCCGGTTCCTCCCGTGAGACCGGTGGTCTCGGTGTCGACGTAGGCGATCCGCCCGGGGTAGGGATCGAGCGGTGGAAGGGACAGGACATCCTGCCGCATCGCCGCCGGACCGAAGGGCGTGCCGACCTCGTCGAAGCCCCGCGGCAGCTCGTAGGTTCGCTGCGGCCGAGGTCGCGGTGGTGGTGCGCCTAGACGGGTAAGGCGCTCGCGGAGCTGGGAGGCCGGCGGCGGGCGCGTCGACGTAGCTTCGGCGTCCATCCGCGCGATCTGCGTTGTTGCCGCCTCCGCTGCTCGCACACGCATCAACGGATGCGCTTAGCTGCGCTGCTCGGCGGCGCCTAGCAGCTCACGCATCTGGCCCGCCGAATCTCTCGCCGCCGGCCCGCCGCCGGCCTCCAAGAGCCGAAGACATGCGTCCTTCGCTCCTTCGACGAGATGCAGTGGACCGACGCATGATGGGCAGCCGGCATCGCACGGACAGTCGCGGACCAGCGCCGCCGCGTCGTCGAGCAGCTCGCGGTGCAGGTCGTACAGCCGCGACGCGAAACCGACTCCGCCGGGGTAGACCTCGAACACGGTGACGGTCGGGAGCTGGGTCGTGATCGACCGGACCTCCGCGACCGACCCGAGGTCGCGGGGGTCGCACATCAGGCGCAGGCTCGCGACGTGCCGCACCGAGTGCGCCACGCCCTGCAGGCCCGCCTCCAGAGTCTCTCGGCCGAGCGACCGCCACAGCCCGTCGTCCACGGTGACCCAGTAGCCAGTCGTGTGCAGCGTCTGCTCGGGCAGGTGGATCGGTCCGGCGCCGATGTTCTCGTGCGTGTGGAAGCGGATCTTCTTGAACATCGACGCGAGGCTTGTGATCTTCACTTCCCCGTGGCTACGCGTAACCGCGTCAGCGTCCGGACCGGCGAAGGTGTCGAGCACCTGCACCGTCACCGACGCGAGCGCGTCGGTGTAGTAGTCGACCTCGACCGGGCGCACGTACGCCTTCTTCTCATTCCAGTCGAGGCGGTGGACGTGGTACTGCGCGCCTTCGTGCAGGTAGACAGCCTCTTCGTGGAGCAGCACGGGCGCCGTGAACTGGTCCATCTCGCCGATCACCTGCGGACGCGCCTGCGACGTGTCGATGATCACCACGTTGTCGGCGAGGATGCGACGGAGGTGGACCTCCTCGGCCGGAAAAGCCTGGCGGCTCCAGAACCACCGACCCCCGGATCGCGTCGCGGATCCATCCTCTTCGAACAGGCGCAGCAGCTCCTGCACGTCGGCGCCGCCGAGTCGCTCGTCGTCGAGGAAAGGCAGCTCGAACAGGCCGGCCTGCAGATGCCCGGCGAGGAGGAGCAGGTTGTCGGGGTCGATGAGGCCTTCTTCTGGATCCGTGCCGAGGAAGTACTCGGGGTGGCGGACGATGAACTGGTCGAGCGGTGAGCTCGACGCAACGAACACGCCGACCGATCCCGACTTGCGTCCGGCGCGGCCGAGCTGCTGCCACGTGGACGCAATGGTGCCGGGATAACCGACGAGCACCGCGCACTGCAGGCTCCCGATGTCGATGCCGAGCTCAAGGGCGTTGGTGCTGACGACGCCGGTGATCTCGCCGTTGCGAAGGCCGGCCTCGATCTCTCGGCGGTGCAGCGGAAGATACCCCGCGCGGTAGCCCCGCACGCGCCGCGAGGAATCCAGGCGCGGGTCGAGGTCCTGCCTCAGGTAGCTGAGCATCACCTCGACCTGGAGCCGGCTGCGACAGAAGACGATGGTCTGCACGCCCTTGCGGATCCACGGCGCGGCGATTCGTCGCGCCTCGAGCATCGAGCTCCGCCGCACGCCCAGCTCGCGATTGAGGAGCGGCGGGTTGTAGAAGACCAGGCGCCTTTCCCCACGCGGCGCGCCGCTGCGGTCGACGAGGGCGATGTCTTGCTCTTCGAGCAGGCGCAGCGCGAGCTCTCGCGGGTTGCGGATCGTCGCCGACGCGCAGATGAAAGTTGGATGCGAGCCGTAGAACGCGCAGATTCGCTTGAGGCGGCGGATGACGTTGGCGACCTGGCTGCCGAACAGGCCGCGGTACGTGTGCAGCTCGTCGATCACAACGAACTCGAGGCTCGAGAACAGCCGTCGCCATCGGGTGTGATGCGGGAGGAGGCCCGTGTGCAGCATGTCGGGATTCGTCATCACGATGTGGCCGCCCTCGCGTATCGCCGTGCGCCGCCCAGGCGGCGTATCGCCGTCGTAGGTGTCGACGCGTACGTCGATGGGCAGTCCGGACTTCAGCGCGCCGAGCTCGGCCAGCTGGTCCTGCGCGAGGGCCTTGGTGGGGAAGACGTAGAGGGCCCGTTTCTCGGGGTCCTCGAGCAGTCGCTGCAGGACCGGCAGGTTGTAGCAGAGGGTCTTGCCACTCGCCGTCGGAGTCACCACGACGAGGTGTCGCCCACGACGCACCGCCTCGTACGCTTCGGCCTGATGGGAGTAAAGGCGTTCGATTCCGCGGCGACCGAGGGCGCTGACGAGCGCGGGTTGAAGGTCGGCAGGCAGCGGGACGAGGGTGGCGGCCTGTGCCGGGATGACGTGGTCCAGCGTTATGTCTCCTGGGAACTCGGTCGGGTCGAATCGGGGCAGCGCCCAGGGCCCAGGGCGCAACTCCGAAGGATCGGACATATGTTCGGGAGGTTAGACGAACATTAGTTTGGAGTCAAGCCGCTTGGCCGAGCCTGAGCACGGCTATACGCCCGGCTCGCAAGCCGACTTCGAGCGGCTGTACCGGAACTCCTATCGGAGGATCCTGGGCACCCTGGTCACGCTGCTGCACGACCTCCCCGCGGCGGAGGACTGCGCGCAGGAGACCTTCGAGCGGGCGTACCGCCGCTGGCCCAGCTGGCGGCCCGAGGCGCCGGTCGAGGCGTGGCTGCACCGGATCGCGATCAACGTGGCCATCTCGGAGCGCCGCCACCAGCGTCTCCGCGAGGTGGGCGAGCTCATGCGCCGGCTCGGCCGCCCTGGATCAAGATCCGATCCGGCGGTGGTGGCCGAGCGCTCGGTCCTTTTCGAGGCGGTGGGCAAGCTGCCCACTAAGCAGGCCGCCGCACTCGTCCTGCGCCATTACCACGGCTACAGCAATCGCGAGATCGCCGCGGCCCTCGGCATCCCCGAGCCGACGGTCGGCTCGCGGCTCGCGGCCGCGCGCAAGCAGCTCCAGGCTGTTCTGAAGCCGTAGCCAGACCAGAAATGGTTGGCGGCCCTGCGGTCGACGTTATGGCTATTTACGAATGAACGACCTCGAGCGCGAGCTGGAGCAGGCGCTGCACAGGGTCCTCGATCCGATCTCGGCGCGGCCGATCCCGGCGCGGCGAGCCCTGGCGAGGCGGAGCCCAGGCGCCGTGACGGGCGGAGCGGTGGCGGCGTTGTCGATCAAGGCGCTGGCGGGGGCTGCGGTCGCTGCTGCCGCGGTGATGGTGGCCGGGGTGGCCACCACGGGCAGCCTGAGCCCCCCCGCATGGGAGCACCACGCCGCCGATACCGTGAGCACCCTG
>DATIOJ010000159.1:0-25263 GCA_035473355.1 Candidatus Limnocylindrales bacterium | reverse complement strand
GGGGCTGAGCCGCGCCGGGGACGACGGCTGGGCAAGTGCCTCGACCCTCGGCACCCTGGGCGCCGGCGTGCTGCTGCTCGCTGGTTTCGTGGCATGGGAGCTGCGCGCGGCGCAGCCGATGCTGCCCCTCCACATGTTTCGCAACCTGAGCTTCAGCGCGGGTAACGCGACCGGGTTTCTGATGTCGGGCACGATCTTCGCGGCCGCATTCCTGGTCGCGCAGTACATGCAGTTCGGGCTCGGATACTCCCCTCTTGAAACCGGTCTTCGCCTTCTGCCGTGGACCGGAACCCCGCTGTTCATCGCCCCTGCCGCCGGATTCCTCTCCGACAGGTTCGGCCGGCGACCCGCGCTGTTCACAGGCATGCTGCTCCAGGGCACGGGGCTCATGTGGTTTGCGGTGCTGGCCGCGTCACGGGTGTCCTACGGTGAGCTGGTGGCGCCTCTCATCATTGCCGGGATCGGCATCTCCATGGCGCTGCCGATCGCGCCCACTGTCGTCGTTAGCTCGGTGCCCGCCCGCGAGATGGGCAAGGCGTCCGGTGTCAACAGCACGCTGCAGCGGTTCGGCGCCGCGTTCGCGATTGCGATCGCGGCGGCAGTGTTCGCGTCGCACGGTCAAATCGGCACCCCGGCGGCGTTCGTCGCCGGGTTCCAACCCGCACTCATCGCGGTGGCCTCGCTCTCGCTGCTAGGCGCTGTCACGGCCCTCGGGGTGCAGTCCCGGCCGAAGGCGATGCCTCTGCCGGCGGTGGTTGATGCGACGAGGGCCGCATGAGCACCGAGGCCAGATACGCGAAGCTCGTCCGCGAGCTGTCCAGCCATGTGGGAGTGGCTCACGTCACCGAGGGCAGGGGCTTCGGCTCGTCGGGACAGCTCAAGGTAGGCGGCCGCATCTTCGCGATGCTCGTGCGAGGCGCACTGGTCGTCAAACTCCCACGGAGCCGGGTCGACGAGCTTGTCGCATCGGACGAAGGCACGCGGTTCGACGCGGGCAAAGGCAGGCCCATGCGCGAGTGGTTTGTGCTGTCGCCGACCTCGAGACGGCGGTGGCTGCCGCTGGTGGAGGAAGCGTTCGATTTCGTGAAGGAGGCGTGAGGATGGACTCTCCAGCGGTTGCGTTGGCCAGGCGACACCTCGAGGCGTGGACCAATCACAAGCTCGACGCGGCGCGCGACAACCTGGCTCCGGATGTGCAGTTCTTCAGCCCGGCCGGCAACCTGGTCGGCATCGATGAGTACATGGACGCGCCGCGAGGCCTGGTCCAGTTCGCAAAACAGGTCATGCCCGGAAGCCTTCGCGTCATGGCCGCCATCGGCGATGAGCGGAATGCGCTGATCATGTACCAGGTCGATACCGAGGGCGGCCCCTTCGGCGCGAAGATCTTTCCTTCCGCTCAGACCTGGGTGCTGAACGAGAGCGGAAAGATTCAGGTCGAGCGGATCATCTCCTACGCGGCGCCCCGCCCGTAGGCGCAGACATCAGGTCGCACCACGCGACCACGATCCTGCTGAGCTCGGCCTTCCTCGTGTCGACGTCTTTGACGTCCGCGAACCTCATGAAGCGAACCTGCCGGCCCTCACCCTCCATGTGCGGGTACTTGCCTGGGATGATGCCGCCGCGGTTGAACATCAAGCTCACGGTCTTCTTGTTGTGCTGCACAAAGCTCGCGAAGTCCCCGCCGCAGTGGAACATGACCGTTCCATACTTCGTCCCCTCGTACATGCGCCGATCCGCGCCGAGGATGACCTCGCGCACGCGGCGCAGGGTTGGCTCGGCCGGCTTGCCCGCGAACCACTTCTCAGCTTCTGGAGACTTCTGCATACAAGAACCGGCGGGCTTTCGCCCGCCGGCTGATACCTGTCTCGGTTACTGCCTCGCGTCCGTGGTCAGGAGGCCGAACGCCGCGCCCTGCGGGTCGCTCAGAATCGAGAAGCGGCCACCCGGGAAGTCGGCCGGCGGAAGCATCTCCTTGCCGCCGAGGCTGACGGCCTTCTGGTGCGCCTTGTCCACGTCGGCGACGCCGAAGTAGACCATCCAGTACGAGGGCACCTCCTTCGGCACCATGGGATTCATCTCCATGCCGCCGCCGATGCTCTCGCCGGCGAGCTGGAACTCGGTGTAGTCACCCTGGCCCTCGCCCATTGGGCTCTTCTTCTCGCCCCAGCCGAAGACCTTCTGGTAGAAGTCCGCCGCCTTCTCGAAGCCTCGTGAGTTCAGCTCAGCCCACGAGTAGGCGCCGGGCTTGCGCTGCACGTCGAAGCCGTTCATGGTCGTCGGCTCCCAGACCGAGATGAACGCCCCGGTCGGGTCCTGGAACACGGCCATCTTGCCGACGTCCATGACCTGGAAGGGGGGCGCGACGACCTTGCCGCCCTCCGCCTCGACCTTCTTGGCCACCGCGGCCGCGTCGCGCGTGCCGATGTACACCATCCAGGCCGACGGGGCGCTTGGATCCTGCGTCCCACCGATTCCGGCGACGTCCTTGCCGTCCAGCCTGGCGATCGCATATCCGCCCGCCTCGGGATCCTTCTCCGGCTCGGCCTTCCAGCCGAACAGCTTCGAGTAGTAGTCGCGTGCACCCGCCGGATCTGTGCTCGCAAGGTCGATCCACGCGGGAGCGTTGACGACGAATGTCTTCGCGTCTGCCATATGCGTACCTCCTGATTTCCGGAGCTGACGCGGGTCCCGCCTTCCACGGGCCCCAACCACCCTTCGATCTCCCATTGTGCCACCGGGAGGTTAAGGAATCATGTGAGCTCGCTCAGCGTATGAATAGACCAGTGGCCGATGGCACGGCGGTCGACCTGATCATCTTCTCGGACTACGTTTGACCCTGGTGCTACATCGACTCGGTCCGGGTCGAACAGCTCGAGCGGGACGGCCTCGCGCGCGTGACGTGGCGGCCGTTCGAGCTGCATCCCGAAGCGCCGGTCGAGGGGATTCCGCGCGAGGCTTACTTCGGACGCACGCGCTCGGACCAGATGCGCTCGCACATGCAGTCCGTCGCGGAGTCGGTCGGGCTCGAGATGCGAACGCGCGACGTGATCATCAACTCGCGGCGCGCGCTCGGCGCGGCGGAGTTCGCGCGCGAGCACGACCGGTTCGAAGCGATGCATCACGCGCTCTTCAAGGCGCATTGGGAAGGCACGGCCCGACTGGAAGACGTCGACGACCTGGTCCGCATCGGGACGTCGGTCGACCTCGATGGCGATGGGCTGAGGCAGGCCATCGACGAGCGCCGGTACGACGCCGTGATCGACGAAAATCGCCGCCTCGCGTCGTCGGTGGGCATCAACGCGATACCCGCACACATCTTCGACCGGCGCTATCTCGTACTCGGCGCGCAACCGTACGAGGTCTTGAAGGAAGTCGTGGACCGAGTCCAGTCCGAGGGTTGAGGATCGTCTCGAGCGTCTGGTCGCGAGCGATCAGTCCCGGAAAAGCTTCAGGAGGGAAGACTCGGCGTCCGAAAAAAGGCGGCGCAGCGCTTCGGGGCTCGCGGTGAGCTCCGCGCTCCGACCGACGGTCCTTTCTTCTAGGAGCCCAGCTTCGCGCAGCACCTGCACGTGGGCGCTGACCGTCGGCTGCGAGAGCTGGAATTGGCGCGCGATCTCGGTCACCGAGGCAGGCTCGCGCGCGAGTCTCAGCAAGATCGCGAGGCGGGTCGGGTCGGCCAGGGATTTGAGGCTGGTTGCGATCTCGGCGGCGACCTTGCGATACGAAGGCTCACCGTGCCGGATGCCGCGCCCGAGGTAGACGAGCCCGTCCATCTCGATGACGTGGATCTTGCCGCCGAACCAGCACGGCGTGAGGATCAGGTTGCCCTCGGCTGCGGCGGCGTCGGAGAAGACGTCGATGTCGGGCCGGTTCGCCCACAGGCGCGAGGCTTCCATCAGGCGTCGATACGGGCTGCCCTCGTCGAGGGCTCGGGCCCAGCGCCGTGCTTCGGCGACCACCGCCGGCCGGCCCAGCTCTTCCCATTCCTCCTCGACCGCGGCCCAGAGCTCGCCAAGCAAAACGATGAAGCGCTTGCGCAGCTGCGGGTCGTTCCGCAGCCGCTCGAGGCGCTGCCGCGTCACGTTCAGCTCCTCGGGGCTTTCCGAGCGAAGCGACGGCGCAGGAGAGGGGTCCGCGATCGCGTCTTCCACCCGCGCGAAGAAGCGGCGCAGGTCGAGGTCGAGCAGCGTGCCCGACCGGTCGGCGAGCACGACCAGCTCGGTCGAGTACTGCGGCATCCCATCGCCGCGGAGCTCGGTGAGCCGGGTCCCGAACCGGGCTCGCAGCGGGTCAAGCGACGCGTAGGCGCCCTCGTGCTCGTGGCCGGCCGTTGCGAAGTGCATCACCCACATCAGCTCGAGCGGCGCCGAAGGGGCGACGCGAATCGCGTTGTCGCTGCTCTCGCTCAGGACTGGCATAGGCGTGCAGCTATATTAACGGAATAATCTTCGCAGTGGACATACGTTTTGGCCTATGCCAACAGCCTGACAGCTATAATTCCCGCATGGACCTGTACACCGAGGAGAAGCTGCTGTTGGAACGGCACCGCAGGTTGATCGAGGAGGCGGAACGTCGGGCCCGCCTCGATCCGATGCCCTCGGTGACCCTACGGACGTGGATGGCGGCCCGCCTCCGTCTGCTGGCCGACCGCCTCGAGGGAGCGCCTCTCGCGCAGCGGCAGCGTCCCACCGCCTGACCCAGAGGCCCCCAAGCCAGAAAATACGCGGTGCAGTGATCGAGGAGCTGATGCCGCTGGCCGCCACGCTCGGCATGCGCACCGATGTTTACGGGGCCGAGCGCGTCGTCCTTTCGCTCGAGTGGGCGCCGGGACTGTGTACCGCGAATGGGATCATGCACGGCGGCGTGCTGATGGCGCTGGCGGATTCGGCGGGTGGGGCGTGCGCGTTCCTGAACCTTCCGCCGGGTGCATCCGGCACCTCGACCATCGAATCGAAAACGAACTTCCTGGGTGCGGTGCGCGGCGGCCGGGTGACCGCGACGGCGATGCCTCTGCACCGCGGCGGCACCACGATCGTGGTCGAGACCAGCGTGCGCGACGAGGCGGGCAAGCTGGTCGCCAAGGTCACGCAGACGCAGCTCGTGCTGCGCCCGCGCGAGACCTAGCGCTTCTCGGCGGCGACGACCTTCTCGCGCAGCTCGCGCTTCAGCGCCGACGAGTCGAGCGAGGCGCTCAGGTGGCCGGCGAGAACTTTCTTCAGGCGCTCGGGGAGCATCCGCTCGAACGTGGTCCGCGCCTCCGCCGGACCGGCGAGGTACAGATGCATGTAGGCGCCGGTGCTCATCTCGCGCTCCACGGTCTTCACCGCGCTCTCGAGGTTCGCCTTCGCCTTGTTGTCCGCCTTGCGCTGGTTGCTCGCCGCCGACGTGCCGCCCGCGCGCGTGTGCCTGACCTCCGTCCCGTTGACCTGCTCCAGCGAGATGATCTCGTCGAGGATCGAGCCGAAAGTCTTGGCGTGCTCCTTGTCGACGACGGCGATCAGGGCGGGTGGATAGTGCTCGAGCTGGCGCAGCACAGGTGAGAGCAAGAGCTCGCCCACCTCGAGCCGCTCATCCGTCTCGTCGCGCAGCTTGATCAGCTCGAGCACTCCATGCGGCTCGTCCGCAAAGCCGGCGAACGCCGGGCCGCCGGCTGGGCGAACGACCGCCACGTGGTGGCGCAGGCGCCGCATCTCGTACTCCATCAGCTCGCGGTCTTTCGGCGCGAGCCTGTCGCTGTAGCGGTGAAGCAGGTCGCGGAACTCGATGTCGTAGAAGCGAGCGTCGTAGCCCTCCGAGCGCGCCGGAAGGAAGATGCTGACCGCGCGGTTCGACGCGCGGCGCAGTCGCGGCGCAAGGACGAAGAGGGCCAGAAGCGGGCTGTAGTTGGTCATCCCACAATCTTGAACGCTTGCGGGGGCCCTGGTCGAGAGAGCCTGCAGCCCTACGGCCGGCGCTGAAACTTCCCAGCCCCCTCGCGTCTATATACATATGGACGCGCGAGCGGCCGGTGGTGTGGAGCGCATAGTTAACGCCCTCGGATTACGATTTCCGCCCCGGCGACGTTGGAGAGGTTGAATGGCAGGCTGCGGCCGGTTTCTTGCTGTCAGGGCGGTAGTGGCCGCCATCGCGGCGGGCCTGGCCTTGGCGGCGTCCGCCGCCGGCTCTGAAGCCGCCTCCGGCCCGGTCGACATCGCGATCCAGGTCGGCTACCACGGCACGATCAAGCTCGGCCAGTGGATGCCGGTGACCGTCGATCTCACGAATCACGGTCAGCAGCTCGACGGCACTCTCGAGATCGACGCCCCCGGCTCTTTCGTCGGCAAAGGCGCCCCGCCTACCGGCGCGGCCGTCTACCAGACGCCTCTGACCCTTGCCCCCGGCGCGACCAAGCACTTCCGCACCTACCTGACCCAGGAGACCCAGGGCAACGTCGAGGTGCGGCTGGTCCAGGGCGGCCGGGTCGTCGAGTCGGCCCAGCTGGGGACGCCTGCCGTCGTCTCGGGCCTGCTCGTCGGCGTGCTGTCGGACGATCCCGCGGCGCTGGACGGCGTGGCGACCATCCACCCGGGCGGCGTCGCGCCGACGGTCGTCCACGTCGCCGGCGCGGACCTGCCGGACTCGGCGCTGGTGCTTCGCGCGTTCGACCTGCTGGCCATCGACAACTTCTCGTCCGACACGCTGACCTCGGGCCAGCGCGATGCCCTCGTCGACTACGTGATGCAGGGAGGCACCCTTCTCCTGGCCACTGGCGGCTCCTGGCACAAGACGCTCGCGAGCCTGCCGGCCGCGGTCGTGCCGATGCAGATAACCGGCTCGTCGGTGCTGACGTCGCCGAAGTCGCTGAGCGATGTTCCGGCGATGGAGGTCGCCACCGGCGGTCTGGCCTCAGGCGCCACCGCATGGATGTCCGAGGGCGGCCTTCCTCTTCTCGTCGAGGAGCCCGTGGGGTCAGGGTTGGTCGCCATGTCCACCTTCGACTGGGCGCAGGGAACGATCGCGGCGTCGAGCAGCGCGACCAATCTCTTACGCCAGCTCGTCGTCCGCTCGACCTACGGCAGCGCCGGCGACGCGTGGTCGACAACCGCCGGCGGCAATCCCGGGTTCAACAACTCGGTGGCGGCGCGGGGAGGCTCTCTGTCGCAGGCGCTCGGCGACGTGCCTGCCCTGGACCTGCCCGCCTGGTGGCTGATCGGAGGGTTGGTTCTCGTCTACATCCTGCTGGTCGGCCCGGTCAACTACATCGTGCTGCGCCGGATTGGCCGGCGCGCGCTCGCGTGGATCACCGTGCCCACGATCGCGCTGGTCGCGTCAGGCGGCGCCTACGGCGCGAGCGTGCTGACGAAGGGCACGTCGGTCATCGCCAACGAGATCTCGATCGTGCACATCGAGCAGGGTTGGGACCGCGCTTACAACGAGGGCTACACGGGGATCGTGGCGCCGACGCGGGGCGACTATGAGATCGGGCTCGGCGGCCGCGCGCGAATGATCAGCCCGATCAACTACTACTTCACGAACTTCACCGACCAGAGCCTGGGGGCGATGCGCGTGAACACGGCGACCGGCGGCGTCACGCTGCCGGCGATGACGGCCTTCTCGCTGCGCGGCTTCGCCGCCGAGGACATAAGCGCCGCGCCGGCGATCGTCGCGTCGGCGCAGATCGTAGGCGGCCAGCTCAAGGGCACGATCAAGAACGTGTCGTCGATACCGATCACGGACGGCGTGATCCTCTCCGGCAGCGCGTATCAGACATTCGGCAGTCTCGGTCCGGGCGCCGGCGTGGTGTTCAACCTGGCACCGCAAACCAGCGCAGGACTCAGCGGGAACCCGACCTACATGCAGATCTATCCGAGCTCCGCATGCTGCGGCGGCCCCCCGAATCCCGACCCGGAGATCGAGCGCCGGAACACGACGCGGACCGCAGTGCTTGGATCACTGGCGATCACCAACTACGGAAACGTGTCGGTTCAGGCCACGCCCACAGTCGTGCTGTGGACCAAGCAGCCGTTCCAGCAGGTCACCGTCAACGGAGCGCAACCCCGAACCTATATCGAGAGCGCCCTGGTGGTCGACCTGCCCATCTCACACGTCGGCGTGGGGCAGCTTCCCGCCGGCGTCGTCAACGGACGCATAGTCGACCTCGACGCGAGCCTCACGCCCGGCGGACCGCCAGGGCTGATGATCGCGGGCTCGGGTTCGATCACGTACTCATTTCAGCCTCAGCTCGCTCCCGGCACGCGTCTGGGTGGCGTCAGCGTGATCAGCGCCAATCCCTACGGACCGAAGTTCGCCGCCACTGGAGGCACCGCGTCTCCGGCCAGGGGGCAGGTCTGGGACTGGACGGCGTCCAGGTGGATCGACGTCAGCTACACAGATGGGGCCACGACGTCGGTGCCGCTCAGCGCTGTGAACCCCACCACCGGCGAGGTGCGCCTCAAGATCGCGTCGGACGGCCAGTTCACGGCCGGCTACCTGACGATGACCGGGACCGTGTCGTGATCGCGGTCGAAGGGCTGACCAAGGTCTACGGCGCTCGCACCGCGCTGGCCAACGTCACGTTCGAAGTCCCCAGGCGCGAGATCTTCGGCTTCGTCGGGCCCAACGGGGCGGGCAAGACTACGACGCTCCGGATCCTCGCCGCGCTCCTCGAGCCGAGCGGCGGCAAGGCGTACATCGACGGCTCGGACGTGACGAAGGACCGCGAGAAGGTGCACAACCGGATCGGTTACATGCCGGACTTTTTCGGCGTCTACGATCAGCTCACCGTCGGCGAGTACCTCGATTTCTACGCGGCGTGCTACCGGCAACCGAAGGCCCGCCGGCGGAAGATCGTCGACGACCTGCTCGCCCTCGTCGGCATGACCGAGCGCAAGAACCAGCAGGTGGACACGCTGTCTCGCGGCCTGAAGCAGCGGGCGTGCCTGGCCCGCGCGCTGGTCCACGACCCGTCTGTCCTCTTGCTGGACGAGCCCGCGTCCGGACTGGATCCGCGCGCCCGAGTCGAGATGCGAGAGATCCTCAAAGAGCTGCAGAGCATGGGCAAGACGATCGTGATCTCGAGCCACATCCTTCCCGAGCTCACCGACCTGTGCTCGATGATCGGAATCATCGACCACGGCCGGATGCGCGAGACGGGCCCCGTGCGCGACGTCATCGCGCGCCTCACGAGCGCGCGGCGCCTGAGGATCACGGTCCTTCAGGAGAGGGACGCGGCGCTGGAGATCTTGATGCCGCTCGCCTCGGTGAGGCACGCTGCGGCTGTGAATGGCACGATCGAGGCGGAGTACGACGGTGACGAGAGCACCGCCGCGGAGATTCTTTCGGCTTTGATCCAGGCCGGCATCAAGGTGTCGAGCTTCTCGCCCGTGGACGGCGGCCTCGAGGACGCTTTTCTCAAAGCAACGTCGGAGGAGGTTGGATGAACGCCGCGGCCCGCGCCCTGTGGAACCCGATCGTGGCCAAGGAGTACCGCACGCGCATGCGCACGTGGCGCTCTCCCCTGGCGATCACCATCTACATCGTCCTGCTGGGCGGAATCGGCTGGGCGGTCTTCGCCGCGATCGCCGCCAGCTCGCAGTCGGGTTTCAACCCCTCGCCCGGCGGGATGGGCCAGCAGCTGTTCACGTTTCTCGTGCTCTTCCAGGTCGCGCTCCTCGCGTTCATCACACCGGCCATCACCGCGGGCGCGATCAGCGGCGAGCGCGAGCGGCAGACCCTCGACCTCCTCTTCGTCACGCCCGTCGCACCGTTCTCGATAATCTGGGGCAAGCTGCTCGCCTCGATGTCTTTCATCGTCCTTCTGCTCGTCATCTCGGTGCCGATCTTCAGCCTGGTGTTCCTCTTCGGCGGCATCGAGCTGGACCAGGTCGTGTACGCCTTTCTCGTGACCGCGGTCACGGCGATGACCCTGGGCTTCGTCGGAGTTGCCTTCTCGACGCTGTTCCGCCGCACGCTGGCCGCGACAGTCGCGTCCTACGGTGCGGCGTTCGTGCTGCTGGTGGGCACGCTGATCTACGGGCTGCTGTTTCCGACGCTGGTCGACCCGTCGGGCAAGGTCCCGCCCTCCGCACCCGCGGTGACGTTCATCAGCCCCGCGATCCCCCTGTTCGTGATCGCGACCAACTCTCCCGTGACTGGCTACGGCTATCGCTACGCGAACCCGAACGGTCCGCCCCCAGGGTACCTCCAGTCGAGCGGCCCCTCGCAGTACTGCTTCTCCACCCCGAACGGCGTGACGAACTGCACTCAGTCGACCGGCGTCGCCACCAGCACGGCGATCCCGAGCGGCCTGTTCGGCGGCTGGCAGTACTGGCAGGCGAACATCGTTATGCAGCTCGTGATCTCTTCCGTCGCCCTGGCACTCAGCGCGTTCTTGCTTCCGCCCGTTCGCCGCTGGCGAATCAGGCCCGCCCGGGTGGTGGCGTGAGCTCGCTCGAAGCCGTCGTCCGCGAGCTCCGACGCTCGTCGTCGCGCTCCCGCGCGGTCGGCTTCCTACTCCATGCGGTGCTGGCGAGCGCGGGCTGGGTGCTCTTGATCGTGCTGGCCGCAAGGCTGATCCCCTTCGAGCAAAGGTCGACGGTCGCGGCGGCCGGCGTCCCCGTCGTGTTCGCGGCGCTGGCGGTCGCGTGGTTCGTCGCGCGGCCGCGCCCGATGATGCTCATGCGCACCGCGGACGTCCGCCTGGGCTTGAAGGAGCGACTGTCCACCGCGTGGGAGCGGCGGCTAGCGGCCGGACCGATGGACGCCGCACTGCGCCGCGACGCCCTCGAGCAGGCCGCTCGCGCGAAGCTGGCGATGGCGTACCCCATCGGACTGAAGCGTGGCGAGATGCTCGTGACCGGGGCCATCGCGATCACTGCGATCGCGCTGGTGCTGCTGCCGAACCCGATGGACCAGGTCCTGTCCCAGCGGCGCGCGGACCGGGCGACGCAGTCAAGTGCCGCCGCAACAGTCGAGGCGGCGAAGAGAAAGCTCGCGGCCTCGGCGAGCCCGGCCCCGGTGGATCCGCAGGTCCAGAAGATCCTGCAGGACGCCCAGGCGAAGATCGCGGCCGCGCCCGACCCACGCACCGCGCTGCAGAACATCACGCCTGCCGAACAGCAGCTCCTCCAGCTGGCCGACCCACAGACGCCGGCCCGCACCAGCAGCGCGCAGAACCTGGCCAACCAGCTGTCCGCGACGAGCGCCGGCGCGACGGCCGGCCGCGCGCTGAACACGAGCCCGGCTCAGGGCGCGCAGTCACTTCGGAATCTTGCCTCGCAGCTGCAAGGTCTGTCGCCACAGGAACAGGCCGAGCTGGCCAAAGCCCTCGCGGCGGCGGCCCAGCAGTCGAAGGACCCGGCGATGGCCTCTTCACTGCAGCAGGCCTCGTCCGCGCTGGCGAGCGGAAACACCTCGGCGGCCGCCCTGGCGCTGAACAACGTCGCCGGTCAGCTCGACAGCCTGCAGCAGCAGCAGAGCAACGACCAGGAGATCGCCGCGGCGATCAACGCCCTCGAGGCCGCCCGCCAGCAGCTCGCCGCGCAGGCGGACCGCGATGCGGCCCAGGCCGCGGGCACCGGCTCATCCGCGTCCCCCGGGGCGCGCTCGAGCCCCGGCTCCCCAGGCCAGGGCAACGGGAGCGGCAATGGCAATGGCAACCAGGGCAGCGGTAACGGCAACGGCAGCGGAACCGGGAACGGCAACGGTGGCAGCGGTGGCACCGGCGGGCAGGGCCAGAGCGGCTCCGGAGCAGGCGCCGGCTCGGCCGCCCAGGGAACCGAGCGCGTGTACGTCCCCGCGCCGCCGGCGGCCGGCCAGCAGGAGAACGATCCCACGCCCCTCGGTCCAGGCCAGGACGTCCCCACCACCCCTTACGGCCAGGTGATCCAGGCCTACCAGCAGGCCGCACTCGATGCCGCGCAGCAGAGCCTGATCCCGGGCAGCGAGCAGGACCTCATCCGCGCGTACTTCTCGAGCCTCGGCGAGCCGAGCGGCGGCCGTTGATCGCGGAAGAGCCGCGCATCGACCCGCGACGTGTGACGGAGCTCGCTCAGTCGCTCGAGACAGAGCTGGCGAAGTTGATCGTCGGTCAGAAAGAGCTCGTGCGCGACACGGTGATCGCCCTGATCGCGGGCGGCCACGTGCTGCTCGAGGGAGTGCCCGGTCTGGGCAAGACGGTTCTCGTGCGCTCGCTCGGCCAGGCACTCGAGCTGAGCTTTGCCCGCATCCAGTTCACACCCGACCTAATGCCCGCTGACATCGTGGGCACGAACGTGATCCGCGAGGAGCGCGGGCGGCGTGAGTTCCAGTACCAGGCCGGTCCCCTGTTCGCGAACCTCGTCCTGGCGGATGAGGTCAACCGCGCCACGCCGAAGACGCAGAGCGCGCTGCTCGAGGCGATGCAGGAGAAAACGGTGACGGTGGGCACCGAGACGCGCGCCCTGCCTGTGCCCTTCTTCGTCCTCGCCACGCAAAACCCAATCGAGCTCGAGGGGACGTATCCGCTGCCGGAGGCGCAGCTCGACCGGTTCTTCTTCAAGATCCTCGTGCCCTTCCCGAGCGAGGAGGAGCTGCTGGAGATCGGGCGCCGCACGACGGGCAACGAGACGCCGAAGCTCAACGCGGTTGCGGACGCGGACGCGATCGTCGGCGCGCAGCAGGTCGCGCGAGAGGTGCCCATCGCCGAGCACGTGCTCGCGTACGCGGGCAAGCTGATCTCCGCGACGCACCCGGACCGCACCGAGCTAGAGAGCGTGCGGCGATACGTGCGGTTCGGCGCGAGCCCGCGCGGCCTCCAGACGCTCGTCCTCGCGGGCAAGGTGCGCGCCCTCCTCGAGGGCAGGTACAACGTCGCGTTCGACGACCTGGTCGCGGTCGCCCGGCCAGCGCTACGCCACCGGGTCTTCCTGAAGTTCGAGGCGGAGGCGGACGATGTGACCGCCGACCAGCTGATCGGCGAGATCGTGGAGAAGACCGACCAGGCCAAAGCCGCGAGCTGAAGCGTGACGTCCAACCCGTTGCTGGAGCCCGCGCTGATTCGCCGGCTGGAGTCGATCGCGCTGCTGGTGCGGCGCGCGGTCAAGGGCCAGATGGGCGGTGAGCGCCGGTCGATAAGCCGCGGCCGATCTCCCGAGTTCGCGGACTTCCGCAACTACTCGCCGGGCGACGACTTCCGGCTCATCGACTGGAACGCCTACGCCCGCCTCGACCGCTTCATGCTCCGGCTCTTCGTCGCCGAGGAGGAGCTGCCGCTCAGCCTCTTCGTCGACCTCAGCGGTTCGATGGACTGGGGCAGCCCGAACAAGGCGCAGACCGCCAAACGCCTCGCCGCAGCGCTCGCCTATGTCGCCCTCTCGTCGCTCGACCGCGTGCGCTTGACCGTCTTCGCGGAGGGGCCAACGTCGGGCGGCGCCCCCTATCGCGGGCGGCATGCGACGCAGGAGCTGTTCTCGAGGATCGATTCGTTCCCCGTCGGCGGACCGACGGACTACTCCCGCCTTGTCTGGCCGATCAGCCGCCAGCGCCCGGGCATGTCGATCCTGATCACCGACGGGCTCGGCGAATCGGCGATCGACCCCGCGATCACCGCCCTCCGGCTGGCTCGCCAGGAGGGCGCTGTGCTGCAGCTCCTGGCGCCGCAGGAGATCACGCCGGACTGGACTGGAGACGCGCGGCTGCGAGACGCCGAGACCGGCGCCGAGCGTGAGTTCACGGCGACGCCCGTCACCCAGGCCGCGTATCGCACCGCCCTCGCGCGGCGGACCGACGACATCCAGGCGGCGGCGCGCCGGCGCGGCCTTCGCTTCGCGCGCCTGACCACGGACGAGCCGATTGACGACATGGTGCGGCGCTCGCTGCGCCGGATCGGGCTGCTCGCGTGAGGTTTCTCGCCCCGGCGGCGGCCGCGCTGGCGGTGACGCTGCCCGTCATCCTCGCGCTCTACTTCCTGCGCATCCGCCGGCCGACGCGCGTGGTGCCGGCGCTGCATCTGTGGCCCGACGCGATCCGCGACCGTCAGGCCAACGTGCCCTGGCAGCGGCTCCGGTTCAGCTGGCTGCTCCTGCTGCAGCTGCTCGTCGCCGCCTTCCTCGTCGCGGCCGCGGTGCAGCCGGCCCTACCCGCGAGCGCCAGCGTGGCGGCGCACACCATCGTGCTGCTCGACGCATCGGCGTCGATGCAGGCGCGTGACGTCCAGCCGTCGCGCCTCGACGAGGCCAGGCGCCAGGCCGGCGCGCTCGTCGACCAGCTCGGCCCGCAGGACCGCATGACGCTGATCGCGGTCGAGGCGACGCCGCGCATCGTCACCTCCACGGTCGGCGACCACGCCGCGATGCATCGCGCCCTCGATGGGGTGACCGCGACCAACGGCGAGGCCGACCTGTCCGCCGCGCTCGTCCTGGCCGCAGGCGCTGTGCGCCCGGGGGAGGACGCTCGCGCGTACCTCTTCAGCGACGGCATCGCGATGCCGCTGCGCGCGTCGTTCACCACCGGTCTTCCCTTCACGGTCGAATACCGTCGCATCGGCGTATCCGGGGAGAACGTCGCCCTGACCTCGCTGGTGGTGCGCACCAGCGCGCAGTCGCGCGCCGCCTACGTGCGGGTCCAGAACTTCGGCCGCCAACCGCGGACGGTCACGCTTGACTGGAGGTCGGACGCGGGCCTGATCGACGTCCGTCCCCTGACCCTCGCCGGCGGGCAGGCGCAGGACGTGGTCCTGCCCGTGCCGGACGGGGCGACCACGGTCACCGCGCACATCGACACGAAGGATTTCTTTTCGCTCGACGACAGCGCGATCGCCATCGCGCGCGTGCCGAGGGCGTTTCGGGTCCTCCTCGTGACGCCAGGCAACGTCTTTCTCGAGCAGGCGCTGCGGCTTCGGCCGGACTTCCAGCTCGACGTGATCGCACCAACCGCGTATCGCGGAGCGGGCGCCTACGCGCTGACCGTCTTCGATCGGTACTCGCCCGGGGCGCTGCCCGACGCGCCCTTCGTCATGGTCGACCCTCCGGCCGGCTCCCCGCTCGCCGGCGGCGCGCCGATCGGCATCGGCCGCGTGCGCGCCTCGGACGCCGGCGACCCGCTGCTCAACAACGTCTCGCTGCAGGACGTCCACGTCGCGCGCAGCGAAGACCTCACCAGCTCATCGTTCGGCCGCGCCCTGGTGACAAGCGTGCAGACGCCGCTCGTGCTGGTCCGCGACCAGCCCTTTCGCCAGGCGCTGTTCGGCTTCGACATCCACGAGTCCGACTTCCCTCTGCGCATCGGGTTCCCGATCCTGGTCCAGAACCTCAGCGAGTGGATGCTCCCGCCGACCGTGCCGGCCAGCAGCTTTCACCCTGGCGAGCCGGTGACCGTCGTACCCGAGGCCGGCGCCACATCCGTCGCCGTGGTGCGGCCCGACGGCAGCCGCCGGCCGCTACCGCTTGGGTCGATCGCGACCTTTGGCGACACGGACCAGGTCGGCGTCTACACGGTGGAGCAGACGGTGGCCGGCCGGCTCGATCGCTCGTGGTTCGCCGTCAACCTGTTCTCCGACGCGACCTCGCAGCTGTCGCCGATCGACAACCTGACCCTTCCGCCCGCGCAGCTCGTCGGAGTAGCCGTCGCCCCGCACCAGGGATTCCTCCAGATCTGGCCGTTGATCGCAATCCTCGCCCTCGTCCTCGTGCTCGCCGAATGGCTGGCGTTCCACCGTGGGCTTTGACCTGACGCGTCCGCTCCTCCTCGGAGCGGGCGCCATCGCGATCGGGATCGTGGTCTTCACGTGGTGGCGGCTTGCGCCACCCCTGCCGCCAGGACGCGCGCGGCTGTCCCTCGGCCTGCGCGTCCTGATCGTGCTCCTGCTCACCGGCGCCCTCGCCGGCTTCGAGCTGCAGACGTCGCCTCCGGAGCAAACGCTGATGGTGGTCGCCGACCTTTCGGCCAGCCGGCAGAGCGCGCTCGACAAGGAGACCGCGCTCGTGCGACAGATCCTGGCCGCGCGTCAGGGCTCCGACCGGACCGGCGTCGTGAGCTTCGGGCGCGATCCGCAGGTCGAGGTCGGCGCAAGTACCGATCCGCAGTTCGCTGACTTTCAAAGCAGGCTGAACCCCAACTACACAGACCTTGCCTCGGCGCTGCAGCTGGCAGGCTCGATCCTTCCCAACGACACGCGCCGGCACATCGTGATCGTCAGCGACGGCCGGGCAAATCTCGGCGACGCCGTAGCCGAGGCGCGTCTGCTGCATGCCGAGGGGGTGCGGGTCGACGCGGTGGCGCTGGCGGTCCCCATCGGGGCCGAGGCGTACGTGGATCGCGTGGCGGTCCCGGACAGCATCAACCAGGGCCAGCAGGCGCCTGCGCAGGCGGTAATCGTGAGCAACGGCACCACGCAGGCGACGGTGCGCTGGTACCTCGATCGCACGCTGCTGAGCACCGCTCTGGTGGACCTGGCGGCCGGCGAGACCACGCTCAACCAGACTGTGCGGCCCGCCAGCGCGGGATTCCACAGCGTGCAGGTCACGATCGATCCGGTGCTCGACACGTACGCCGAAAACAACGTCGGCGAGGCGTTGATCCAGGTCATCGGGCCGCCCCACGTCCTGCTTGTCGAGCAGTCGCCAGGCGATGCGCCCAGCCTCGAGGCGGCGCTTGCATCTACCGGGATCCTGGCCACCGTCGTCGCGCCCGGACAGTTGCCGAAGACCGCGGCCGACCTCGCGGCCTACCAGTCAGTGGTCCTCGTCAACGTCCCGGCCGAGAGTCTCGGCGCCGATGGCATGGCGCTCATGCAGGCCGCGACCCGGGACCTGGGGACCGGGCTCGTCGTCATCGGCGGGACGGACAGCTACGGTCCGGGTGGCTACGCGGGCACCGCGCTCGAAACGACGCTGCCGGTGCAGATCCAGCTGCCCCAGAACATGCAGAAGCCTCCGGTCGCGGTGATGCTCGTGCTGGAGACGGCCGAGTCGACCTCGAGTGACCAGGTGGTGCGGGGAGCCGCCAACGCCGTGATCGACCAGCTGACCGCGCGCGACTACGTCGGGGTCACCAACGGCATGCAGGGCAACATCGTCATTCCGCTGACTCAGCTGACCGACAAGGCGAAGATCAAGTCACAGATCGCGGCGATGTCGCTTGGCGATCCACCCGGATACGGCGCCGACCTCAACGTGGCCGCGTCTCAGCTGGAGAAAAGCAACGCCTCGCTCAAGCACATCATCCTGCTGGGCGACGGCGACGCGATGAATGACAACTACGCAACCATCGTCCCGGCGATCCATCAGAAAGGGATCACAGTCTCCGCAGTGGCCGCCGGCAGCCTGGGCACCGACGCGGCGACCATGCAGCAGATCGCATCCCTCGGTCACGGACGCTTCTACCAGAGCAACGGCATCCAGGACGTGCCCCAGATCTTCCTCAAGGAAACGAGCGAGGCGCTGAAGCCCTGGATCGTCGAGGGCACGATCCAGCCGCACCTCGCGTCGCTGCTCGAGGCCCTGCCCGGCGTGCAGCTCACTACATTTCCCGCGCTGACCGGATACGTCGCCACCACACCTCGCGCAGCCGCCGACGTCATCTTGCAGAGCCCGACTGGCGACCCGCTGCTGGCGACGTGGCAGTACGGATTGGGACGCGTGATGGCGTGGACGAGCGACTCGCAGGGAAGGTGGACGGCGGCGCTGCTGCGCTCGCCCGACGCCAACAGGTTCTTTGGCGACATCGTCCGGTACACGCAGCCCCAGGCGGGCGACCCCGCGCTCCGGCTCGAGACTCAGGTCCGCGGCGATCGCACGCACATGCTCGTCACCGCGCCGGCGATCTCCGGCTCAGCCGTCACCGTCAGCGCAGTTGCCCCTGACCTGTCGGGCGCACAGCTCACGCTGACCTCCACCGGCCCAGGACGCTTCGAGGGCGACCTGCCCACAGACCAGGTCGGCAGCTACCTGCTGCACGTGAGCCAGTCGGCCGGCGGTGTGGCGCGCCACGCCAACACGTTCGGCCTCGTGGTGCCGTATTCGCCCGAGTACCGCGACCTGGGCACCGACGCCGCCAGCCTGCGCGCGGTTGCCGACGCGGGCGGCGGGATCCTCGTGTCTGATCCGGCGCAGGTCTACCGGCTGCCCGTGCCGGCGTCGAATGCAGCCCTCCCGCTCGACGAGCTCCTTCTCGTGCTGGCGGTCATCCTGTTCCCGCTCGACGTCGCTCTGCGCCGCCTGATCCTGCGCGTGGAGGACGTGCCGGCGTGGCGGCAGGCCTTCACGCGCAAGCCGGCAAAGGCGACGCCCGCGAACGCGACCGTGGCGCGCCTGCAGGAGCGGGTCACGAGCGTGCGGTCGGAGCGAGCCGCCCGGTCGGCGAAGGGCGACCCCAAGCCGCAGGAGCCGAAACCGCCGGAGACGACGCCCGAGAAATCAATCGAGCAGCTGCGCGCTCGGCGCCGCCGCTGACCTCAGGCGGTGGCGGTCTGCTTCGCCTCCATCTTGCGCATGAACTCCATCGCCTGCTCGATCGACGGCGCGGTGAGCACGTGGTCGGCGGCGAACTGCTCGGCCCCGTCCCAGTCCTTGGAGCGTATCCGGGCCGCCGCCGCCGCGCGGTCGTAGTCGGTCCGCCTCATGTCGACGTCAGGCCCCAGCATCGCCCAGTACGCATCTGGCGTTCCGTACGGCATCCCGACGCTTCCTGCATTGACCACCCGCACGCGATCGACCCTGCGATCGAACTGCATGTGGGTGTGGCCGCACACCACGACGTCGGCGTCGACGCCCGCGAGCAGCGTGCGCATGCGATCGAGTTGCGTCTCCACCGTCATCACGTCCATGTCGTTGCGCGGCGTCGCGTGGCAGAAGAGGACGCGGCCCAGACCGTCCACGCCGTCGACCGTCACGTTGTCCTCAAAAGAGGCGAGGAAGTCGCGCTGACGCCGAGTGATCTGACTGGCGCACCAATCGGCAAATGGACCCGGCATGTCAGTCGCCGGCCTGCCGTCGAACTCGCCGATGAGACCGCGGTCGGCATTCCCGCGCACGAACCGCGCGCCCTGAATCAGCATCAACCGGTCGATCGTCTCGGCGGGCATGGGACCGGACGCGACGTCTCCGCAGAAGACGACCTGGTCAGGTTGCACTTGCTCGACCTCGGCGAGCACCGCCTCGAGCGCGGGCAGGTTGCCGTGAATGTCTGAGATCGCGGCGACGCGCATTCGCGTCAGCCCGGCTTCTCTTGCATCGAGCGGGCGCGCGACTCGGCCGCGTCGCGATCGGCAAACGGGCCGTCGAGCCTGACGCCTTCGGCGCGCCCGTGCTCGTCCAGCTCGGCGCTGACCACGTACCAGCGCTTGCCGAGGTGCAGCACCCCATGGTGCAGCGCGGCGGTCCAGCTCCGGGGCGTGATGCCGACGCGATCGCCCTCGCCCACTATGGGCTCAGTCTACGGGCCGCCGCCTGGAGACGAAGGCACCGACCAGGCCCACGGCTCCGAACACGATCGCGAGAGTCATGCCGAGCAGAAGGAGCGGCGCGCTGAGGCCGTACCTCACGGAGCTGACCAGAACCACGGCCCCGCCGATGACCAGACCGAGGCCAACGCCCAACAGCCACTGCGGTCGCATACCTTAGCAACGCCCCAGCCGACCAAAATGGAGTGAAACATGGAATTTCAGTCCCTGGTCAGGAGGCGCCGGATGGTGCGGCAGTTTCAGCCCGACCCCGTCCCGCGCGACGTCCTGCTTCGAGTGCTCGAGGTAGCGCGCCACGCACCGTCAGCCGGATTCAGCCAGGGATTCGACTTCGTCGTGCTCGACGAGCCGGCGCAGGTGGAGTGGTTCTACAAGGTGACCAACCACCCGCAGTTTCCCTGGGAGCCGGAGGAGCTGTCGGACCACGCCCCGTGCCTCGTGCTCGCGCTCTCGAACAAAGAGGCATACCTGGAGCGCTACTCGCGGCCCGACAAAGCGCCGTTCGGGCTGCAGAAGGAGGAGGCGTGGGCCGTGCCGTTCTGGGACATCGACACCGGCATGGCCGCGATGCTCATCCTGCTGGCGGCGATCGAAGAGGGCCTGGGTGCGTTGTTCTTCGGTTTGATATGGGGTCAGGCGGAGCTGCTGGCGGAGCTCCGCGTGCCCGCCGCCTGCAAGCTGATCGGCGTGATCGCGCTCGGATATCCGCTGGCGAGCGAACCGTTCAAACGCGATGTTTTCACCGCGCGCCGGCGGCCGCTCGAGTCGATGGTCCACTTTGGCGGCTGGTCAATCCCCAGCCGGACGCGCCAGAAACAGCTCGACTAGCCTTGCTTTCGTGCAGGCTCCGTTGGGGATCTTCGACTCCGGCGTGGGGGGCCTGTCCGTGTTGCGCGAGATCCGCGCCGCCCTTCCCGCCGAGTCCATCTATTACGTGGCGGACTCGGCGAACGCGCCGTGGGGCGACAAACCGCCTGGCTTCGTCCGCGAGCGCGCACTTCAGATCTCGCGATTCCTGGTCGGCCGCGGCGTGAAGGCGATCGTGATCGGCTCCAACACCGGCACCGCCGGTTCCGCGGAGGCGCTGCGCAGCGAGCTCAGCGTCCCGGTCATCGGAATCGAGCCCGGGATCAAGCCCGCGGTCAGCGCCAGCAGGTCACGGGTGGTGGGCGCTATCGTCCCGGCGGCCGTCGGCGAATCGGATCGCCTCGCCTCCTTGCTCGACCGATTCGGCGGCGACGTGAAGGTGATCATCCAGCCGGTGCCTGGCCTGGTCGAGCACATCGAGCAGGCAGACGTGGACGGACCGGAGGTCCGCCGCATGGTCGAGGGCTACATCCAGCCGATGCTCGACGCCGGCGCGGACGCGATCGTGCTCGGCTCGACGCACTACGTGTTCCTGAAGCCGCTCCTCGCTGAGATTGCCGGCCCGGGCGTCGCCTTGATCGAGACCGGCGCGGCGGTCGCCCGGCAGCTGGCGCGCGTGCTGGACGAGAGGCACCTCCGCGCTGGCGGCGACAGCGGCACGGAGCGGTTCTGGACGAGCGGCGACCCAGGCACGTCCCGGCGAGTCATCTCCGCGCTGCTCGGCCGAGAGGTCGCGGTCGAAAAGCTCCCGCATCAGCCGTAACATGCCGCAGTAACATTTTCGTTACCGTAACCGGCTTGCTACTGAGGAGGAGTCCGTGAAGTACTTCGAGGCACGATCGAGCATCAACGCGAGCCCTGAGCGAGTGTGGGCGGTCCTCACCGACGGCGACAGGTTCCCTCAGTGGGACTCCGGGATCGACCGGGTCGAGGGCAAGATCGAGCCGGGAGCGACCATCAAGCTCTTCGTCAAGGTGAATCCGGGCCGGGCGTTTCCATTGAAGGTGACCGAGTTCGCGCCGGCGCGGCGCATGGTCTTCACGGGCGGCATGCCGCTCGGCCTGTTCCGTGGCGTGCGGACCTACACGCTTCAGCCCAACGGCAGCGGCACCGACTTCCACATGCGCGAGGAATACACGGGTCCGCTCCTCGGGATGATCTGGAAATCGATCCCCGACCTCGACCCCTCGTTCCAGCAGTTCGCCAGGGGATTGAAGGCCCGGTCCGAGTCGTAGTCGCGCGATCGGCCCGCGTCTCGCCCGGCCGAAACTTGCAAAAACATTACCGCCCACACAGGAAACTCTTAGACATCGCCCGCAGCGTTCAGTACTGTGCGGCGAGCATCGCGGATCGTGTTTGTCGCCGGCGTCGTCTTCATCGCCCTGGCGCCGGCCGGAACCGACGCGCAGGCGCACACCACGAGCACGCTCGTCCGCCCGGCGACACCGGCCGCCTCGCTTGCCGTCACCGGAACCCGCCAGCTCGTCACCTCCGTGAACCAGCTCGTCGCCCGCAGCCCCATGTCACTCACCGCCGCCGTTGAGCCGCTCGTGCAGGAGAGCGGCGGATCGGTCGGCATCACTCTCGTCGAGCTGGGCGGTTCTTCGCCGCTGGTCTGGGCCGAGAACGGAAGCGCCGTGTTTACGGCAGCGAGTACTTACAAGCTGGCCGCCCTGATTATGGAGGCGCAGAACATCGCCAGCGGCGCCGCCGACCCCAACGGACTCGTCTGCTATACCGCGGACGACTACGAAGACGGCTGGTTCGACGACTACACCGACGGTACGTGCTTCACCCGCAGCGAGCTCGCGCTGCGGGCGGGCCTCTACTCCGACAACACCGCGGGCCACATGTTGGTGCGTGATCTCGGGGGCGCCGATGCGCTGAACGCGTGGGCCGCGTCGGCCGGTGCGTCCAGCTCCGCGTTCTTCGTCGCCAACACGACGTCGGCCGCCGACCTCGCGGCGCTGTGGGTCGCGGAGGCAAAAGGCTCGCTCGGCGGAGCGGCGGCGCAGGCGTGGCTCTATCCAGTCCTGACCGGGACCGCGACCGAGGCGGGCGTGCCGGCCGGGGTCGGGGGCCGCAGCGCGGTCGTGCATAAGACCGGGGCCATCGACCAGGTCGTGAACGATGCGGCCCTGGTGGTGGCGGGACCGAAAGGCGCCTACGTGCTGACGGTCATGACCGACGGCATCGGAGGCGACGCTGCGTGGCAGCTGATCGCCGCGATCTCGTCCGACGTGTGGAGCTTCGAAGCCGCGCGCGCCTGATCTACTTCGGGCTAGCTGCCGACGCGGAGCACCAGTCCGATCGCGTACGTGATGCCGCCGACGATGATTCCGGCGAGCGTCATCTCGAGTCCCGCCGACCACCACGTGCGCAGCGTGAACAGCGCCTTTGACGCGCCGACCAGGAAGTGGGCGAGGATCGAGACGACGGCCGCGGTGATCACGCCCGTCGTTCCGCGCAGCCAGAAGAAAGGCAGCACGGGAACCATCGCTCCGATGAAGGTACTGACCCCGGCGGCGATCGCCGCCTGCACGGGATGGCCCGCCGCCTCGGTGGCGCCGAGCTCCTCCGGCGCGTGCAGCCTGAGCAGGGCGTCGGGGTTCTGCGCGAGCTGCTCGACGAGCCTGTCCGCGGTCGCCTTGTCGATTCCTTTCAGCTGATAGAAGAGCGAGACCTCTTCCTTCTCCTCGTCCGGGTGCTCGAGGACCTCCTGCCGCTCGCGCTCGACATTGGCGGCCGCGACCTCCCCTTCGGAGCGCTCGGCGAGGAACGCACCGGTGGCCATCGACAGGCCTGACGCGATCGCGCCGAACAGGCCGGCGGTGAGGACAAAGCTGGAGCCGCCCGTCGCGCCTGAGACGCCCGCGACGATCCCGAACACCGCGGCGAGCCCGTCGTTGGCGCCGTAGATCGCGCCCGAGATCCATCCGGCGCCCGTGCGGTGCCACGACTCGCGCCCCAGGATCCGGTTGAGCCGGCTCTGCACGCTTGACGGCGCCGGCTCGGCGCGATGCGCCACCTCCATCTCCTCCAGCGAGCGCGAGTGCCCCTGCTCCTCGACGCGGATCTCTTCCAGCACGGCGTCGGTTGCGGGATCGCCGGTCGGGCGCTTGTAGCGGTCGGTGATCTCCTCTTCCTCGGCGGCCTCCATGCGCTGGATGACCATCTCGACCGGCATGAGCCGGGCTTGCAGGCGCTGCAGCGGCGAGAGCCTGACCGAGGCCGGATCAGGCACCGGCTGACCGAGCTCGCGCAGGCGACGCTCGATCCGCTCGCGGTGTGTTCCTTCTGCGTCCGCGATGGCCCGGATGATCTCGGCTTTGTGGGAGTCGCCGAGGCGGGCGGCGAGGATCGTGTACATCGCGCGCGCCTCCACCTCGCCGTGCCACGCCTGGAGCAGCCGGCCCACGGCCTCCTTGGTTGGGGTTTGCCGCGCCACTCCGCTCAGGCTATAGGTTGTCCGCGGGTTTCTGCGCGAGGTCTGGCGTGCCGACCACGACGCGCACGCGCTGCACCGCGTTGTTCTGCACGCCTTCGCGATTCCAGCTCTGGTCCACAGGCTGGACGTTGCCGGCGGAGTCCGTCGCGCGGACGCACAGCTCGTGCTCGCCCGGTTGGGTGGCGTCCCAGCGAAAGGTCCAACCCCGCCACGCGTAAGGAGAGATCTCCTCCTCGAGCTGCGCGTCCTTCCACGAGGCGCCACCGTCGGCGCTGAACTCGACTTTCACTATCGCGCCGCGGCCCGACCACGCCCGGCCCTCGAGCACCTGCATCGAACGCTCGACGAACCTGGTGCGGGACATGAAGTCCGGCACGCCGGGAGGAACCATCAAGGCGCGCGGCAGCATGCGCGTGACGGGCACGCCCGAATCGCCGTCTTCGGTGCGGTGGTGATACGCGGTCGCCTGCTGGTAGCCGGTGAACGGCCGGTCGGTGACCGTGATGGAGCGCAGCCACTTCACGTCGGTCATGCCGTACCAGCCGGGCACGATCAGGCGGAGCGGAAAACCATGCTGTGGCGGCAGGGCCTGGCCGTTGACCGCGTAAGCGAGCAGCACCTCGTCGCGCGTCGCGTCGGCAACGGACAGGCTCCGCTCGTAGAGCTGCTCCACGCCGCCCTGCACACCCCGGTCCAGGCCGGTGAAGACCACCTCCATGGCACCGTCGCGCAACCCAGCGTCCTCGAGGATGCCGGCCAGCGGCGTCCCCGTCCACTCGGCGGTGCCGACGGCTTCGCTGAGCCACGGCTGGCTGAGCGGCCGCGGAGACAGGCGCGCCCGACCGTTGCCCGCGCATTCGAGGGTCACGGTCAGCGTCGTGGCGGGGCGAGAGCGGAGCTCTTCGAGCGTGAGTTGCAGAGGACTGCGGACGTGGCCGCCCACCGCAAGGTGGTAGCCCGCCGCATCGACGGACGGGATGTCGAAATGGATGAGCAGGTAGTGAAGACCGACCGGCGTGATCGGATATCGCAGCGCTTCCAGTGGCATGGAGTGGTTGCGCACCGCGAGCTGCAGCTCGTCGGGCGTGATCTCCGGCGCCGAGATCAGCGTCCCGGCCGGTTGCGACCTCACGACCTTCTCGACTTCGATCGGGCTAGTCTAGGAGTCGTGCAGGAGCGGAGCGAGGAGCAGGTCATCAGTCGCTTGCTCGAGCTCGAAAATGACGATCAGGCGGAGCGGCGCGTCAAGCTCACCGGCGAGCGATACCTTTCATTGCTGCACGACCCGGAGAACGGCCGCAGCTACATCCTGCGTCACGGCACCGACGAAACCGAGGGCGCGGAGATTCCCGAGGACACGGAGTTTTACGAATACCCGACCGTCGACGTCGCGCAGCGCGCATATGACCAGCTCGTCCGGGAGTCGCGCGAGGCAGGACAGCTGGTCGAGGAAGACTCGACCGACGATCTCGGCGATTTCGAGACATCTGGCGCGGAGATCCGCGACCTGTACGCCGACGTCGACGAGGAT
>DATIOJ010000158.1:0-33641 GCA_035473355.1 Candidatus Limnocylindrales bacterium | reverse complement strand
AGCTCGTACACGATGATCCGCTCCCGGCCGTTCGCCGCCTGCTCGAGAGAGTAGCGCGCGCGCACGATGATCCGGCCGTGGCCGGTGGAGTACGCCGCCTTGATCCCCGCGGTGCCCATGATCGTGCCGCCGGTTGGATAGTCGGGGCCCTTGATGAAGCTGAGCAGGTCTTCGGCGGTGGCGTCCGGGGTGTCGACCAGGTGTTTTACCGCCCCGGCAACCTCACGCAGGTTGTGCGGTGGGATGTTCGTGGTCATGCCAACCGCGATGCCTGACGCGCCGTTGATCAGAAGGTTGGGCACGCGCGACGGGAGGACCGACGGCTGCATCTCCGAGTTGTCGTAGTTCGGCTCCATGTCGACGGTCTGCCTCTCGATGTCGGCCATGAGCTCGCCGCTGATCGCCGACAGCCGCGCTTCCGTGTAGCGCATCGCCGCCGGCGGATCGCCGTCGATGCTGCCGAAGTTGCCCTGTCCCTCGATCAGCGGATAGCGCAGCGAGAAAGGTTGGGCCATGCGCACGAGGGCGTCGTAGATCGCGGCGTCGCCGTGCGGGTGGTAGAGCTTCATCACGTCGCCCACGAACGCGGCGCACTTCTTCGTCTTGGTCCCGGCCGTCGCGCCCGCGCGGTTCATCGTGTACAGAATTCGGCGCTGCACCGGCTTCAGCCCATCACGCACGTCGGGCAGGGCCCGGCTGACGATGACGGACATCGCGTACTCCATGTAGGAGGTCTGCATCTCCTCCTGCAGATTGCGAGTCAAAACGGAGCCGGTTCTATCGTCAGCCATTAGTGCTTACTCCTGGTACCGACCCAGGACGACGACCGCGTTGTGCCCGCCGAAGCCGAAGCCGTTGGAGATCGCGATCATCACGTCCTTGCGGCGCGCGGTATTGGGCACGTAGTCGAGGTCGCATTCCGGGTCTGCGTTTTCGTAGTTGATGGTGGGATGGATGATGCCGCGATTGATGGTCAGGAGCGTTGCTATCGCCTCCACCGCTCCGGCCGCCCCGAGCAGGTGGCCGATCATCGACTTGGTGCTGCTGATCGCGACCTTATACGCGTGCTCGCCCAGCGCGATCTTCAGCGCCCTTGTCTCGCCCGCGTCGTTGAGCTGCGTCGACGTGCCGTGCGCGTTGACGTAATCAACGTCCGCCGGCTCGATCCCGGCATCCTTCAAGGCCAGCGTCACGGCACGCGCGGGCGCCTCGCCCGTCTCGTCGGGCGCGACCTGATGAAATGCGTCGTTGGTCGTACCGAAACCGAGGACCTCGCCGTAGATGCGGGCTCCGCGATTGATCGCGTGCTCGCGCGACTCGAGAATCAGCGTGCCCGCTCCCTCGCCCGGCACGAATCCGTCGCGGTCGCGGTCGAACGGCCGGCTTGCCTTTTCGGGTGCGTCGTTGCGCGTCGACAAGGCGCGGATCGCGTTGAACGATGCGAGACCTACCTCGCACAGCGAAGCCTCAGTACCGCCCGCGAGCATCACGTCGGCGTCGCCGCGCTCAATGAGCCTCGCCGCGTCGCCGAGCGTCTGGGTGGACGCCGCGCACGCCGTCGTGACCGTGGTGTTGGGACCACGGATGTGGAGCTGCATCGCGACCGACGCGCCGGCCATGTTGGGGATGATGGTCGGCGCGTAGAGCGGATTGAGGCGACCCTTGCTCAAGAAGGTGTACGCGCCTTCGGTCATGTCGTCGAAGGCGCCGATGCCGGTTCCCATCGCGACGCCGACGCGGAAGTTGTCTTCCTTGGCGAGGTCGATTCCGGAGTCCGCCAGCGCCATCCCGGACGCGGCCACCGCCATCTGGGAGAAGCGGGCCATGCGCTGGGCGGCCTTGCGTTCGATGTAGTCCTTGGCGTCGAACGTGTTGACCTGGCATGCAAACTTCGTCGCCAGCCGCTCGGTGGAGAAGCGCTCGATGGGGCTGGCGCCGCTTCGTCCCTCGATCAGGCCGTGCCAGTACTCCTCGACGTCCTTGCCCAGCGGATTCACCGTCCCCATGCCCGTCACGACCACGCGCGTCCGGCCCTTGCTCATGGCCTTCCCACCTCCGCGCGAATCTTACCGACGAGCTGATTCTCGACCGCGTCGCGCGTGACCCGGATCGCGTTCTTCACCGCCCGGGCGTCGGAGCGACCGTGGGCGACCACCGCGACTCCATCGATGCCGAGCAGCGGAGCGCCGCCGAACTCCCGCCAGTCGATCCGGTCGCGGATCTCTCGCACGCGAGGTCGGATCAGCGCTCCACCGAGCTTGCCGGTCAGCGTCTTGGGGATCTCCTCGCGCAGGGACCGAAACAAGAATTCCGCCGTGGCCTCAGCCATCTTGATGGCCACGTTGCCGACGAATCCATCGGCCACGATCACGTCCGCACGCGCACCGTAGATGTCCTTCGGCTCCACGTTGCCGATGAAGCCGGGCAGCGATCCGCGCAACCTGCGCGTCGTCTCGCGCACCCGCTCATCGCCCTTACCCTCTTCCTCGCCGTTGCTCAGCAGGGCAACGCGAGGCTCGGCCCGCCCGAGCATCTCGCGCGCATAGATCGCACCCATGGCGGCGAACTGCGTCATGTACTCAGGCTTGGAGTCGACGTTGGCGCCCACGTCGAGGAAGTACGCGTATCCATTCTGCGTCGGCACTATGGAGCCGAGCGCCGGCCGCTCGACGCCGCGGATTCGCCCCTGGATCAGGAGCGCCGCGGCCATGATCGCGCCAGAATTTCCGGCCGACATCCATCCGTCGGCGCGCCCCTCCTTGCAGATCCGCGCGCAGACGTTGATCGAAGAGTCGGGCTTCGTGCGCACCGCCTGCGCGGGGTGCTCGTCCATCCCGATGACCTGCGTCACGGGAACGATCTGCAGCCGCGGGTGGTTGTCGAGCAACGGCTGCACGAGATGCGGCAGGCCCACCAGCGAGATGTCGATGCCATATTCCTGCGAGGCAAACGCCGCACCCTTGACGATCTCGGCCGGCGCGTAGTCGCCGCCCATGGCGTCGACCGCGATTCGCATTTTGAAACGACCTAGATGTCGAGGTTCCGGACGCTCTTGGCGTGCGCCTGGATGAATTTCTTGCGGGGCTCGACGTCGGGGCCCATCAGCTTCTCGAAGGTGTCGTTGACCGCCGCCACATCATCGACCGTGACCTGCAGCAGCACGCGGGTCGCCGGGTTCATCGTCGTCTCCCACAGCTCTTCCGCGTTCATCTCGCCAAGACCCTTCATGCGCGCCGCCTCGGCGCCCTTGCCGAGCTGCCGCAGCGCCTTGTCGCGCTCGCCCTCCGACTGGCACCAGATGACCTTCATGTTCTTGCCGGTGCCCTTCGACACCTTGAACAGCGGCGGCTGCGCCATGTACAGGTAGCCCTTTTCGATCACCTGCGGGAAGTAGCGGAAGAAGAAGGTGAGCAGAAGGGTCCGGATGTGGCTGCCGTCGACGTCCGCATCCGTCATGGTCACGATGCGGTGGTAGCGCATCTTGTCGATGTTGAAGTTGTCACCGACGCCGGCGCCCATCGCGGTGATCAGGTTGCGGATCTCGTCTGACGTCAGCACCTTGTCCAACCGCGCCTTCTCGACGTTGAGGATCTTGCCGCGGAGCGGCAGGATCGCCTGCGTGCGCCGATCCCGGCCGCCCTTCGCGGTGCCACCCGCCGAGTCACCCTCGACGATGTACAGCTCGGACAGCGCCGGATCGCGCTCGGAGCAGTCAGCCAGCTTGCCGGGCAGGGTGCTCGACTCGAGCAGGCTCTTGCGCTGGACCAGGTCGCGCGCCTTGCGCGCAGCTTCGCGGGCGCGGGCCGCGGTCAGCGATTTCTCGATGATCCGCCGGCCTTCGGATGGATTCTCCTCGAGGTACTGGGACAGGCCCTCCGTGATCGCCAGCGAAACGTGGCCCTGCACCTCGGCGTTGCCGAGCTTCGCCTTGGTCTGGCCCTCGAACTGCGGCTCCAGCACCTTCACGCTGATCACCGCGGTGAGGCCCTCCCGCACGTCCTCGCCGGTCAGGTTGGGATCCGACTCCTTGAGGATGCCCGCCTTGCGCGCGTAGCGGTTGAGCACGTTGGTCAGCGCGGAGCGGAAACCCGTGACGTGGGTGCCGCCCTCGGTGGTGTGGATGGTGTTCGCAAAGGCGACCACGTTCTCGACGAACGTCTCGTTGTACTGCAGCGCAACCTCGACCTGGGTGCCCTCGATCTCGCGCTCGACGTAGAACGGCGGCACGTTGACGACGGTCTTGTCCCGGTTGAGGGCGTGGACGAACGCCACGATGCCGCCTTCGAAGTAGAAGGTCTCGGTGATGCCGAGGCTCTCGTCCGCCAGCGCGATCTCGAGGCGCTTGTTGAGGAACGCCATCTCGCGGAGGCGGTGGCGGATGATCTCGCGGTCGAAGCTGGTGTCGGGGAAGATCTGCGCGTCGGGCCAGAAGCGGACGACGGTGCCGGTGTGATCGGTCTTGCCGACCGGCTTGACCGGGCCCTTGGGGACGCCCCGTGCGTACTCCTGGTGATAGACCTTGCCGCTCCGATGGACCCAGACCTGGAGCCGCTCGCTCAGGAAGTTGACCGCCGACACGCCGACCCCGTGCAGGCCGGACGACACCTTGTAGCCGCCGCCGCCGAACTTGCCGCCGGCGTTCAGGCGGGTCATCACGAGCTCGAGCGCGGAGAGGCCTTCCTTCTTGTGGACGTCGACGGGGATGCCCCGGCCGTTGTCGTCGCACTGGACGCTGCCGTCCGAGAACAGGGTGACCAGGATCCTGGTGGCGTAGCCCGCCAGGGCCTCGTCCACGGCGTTGTCGACGACCTCGTTGACCAGGTGGTGGAGGCCTGTCGAGCTCGTCGAACCGATGTACATGCTCGGACGCCGCCGCACATGCTCCCGGCCCTCGAGGACCTGGATCTGCTCGGCGGTGTACGCCACGTCCGCGCCTAGGGGTTGGGGCCGAAGACGATCCACCGGAAGGGGTTTTCTAACCGCCATCTAGGGCGCTCCGCGCGCGCCCCGCAACCGGGGAATCGGCCCTCCCAGCGTGGAGAACTCATGGGGGTCAACTGGGCAGAACTTCAGGATCCCAATTCTACCGGATTTTGAATACGAAAATGGCCTCGGGACGGGCCTTAACAGGCCCCCTAGGAAGCCGCTTTGGGGGCCGCCTCAGAGGCCGCCTTCCAGCGCAGGACCGGGTCTTCGCTCTGGCCCTGCAGATAGGCGTTGATCCGCCTTGCCGCGGTCACCTCGTCGAGCCTTCCGACGGGCAGCCGGGTGGGCTCGTCGTGGAGGCTTTGAGGGTCGGTCCGCGCGCGCCCGACGATCTCCTTGATCGCCGCCGCGAAGGAGTCCAGGGTGGCCTTGCTCTCCGTCTCTGTGGGCTCGACCATGATCGCCTCCGGCACCACCAGGGGGAAGTACACGGTGGGGGCGTAGAAGTCCTTGTCGAGCAGCGCCTTGGCGATGTCGAGCGCCCGCACGCCCTGCTCGTGCAGGTTGTGGGCGCTGGCCACGAACTCATGCATGCAGGGGCCTTCGTGTGGCATCTCGAGGTCGTTCTCCACCAGCTTGCGCAGGTAGTTCGCCGACAGCACCGCATCCTGCGAGGCCTGGCTCAACCCGTCGCCGCCCATCGCGAGAATGTACGTGTAGGCCCGCACGAGCATCCCGAAGTTGCCGTAGAAGCTGCGCACCCGGCCGATCGACTGCGGGCGTTTGTGATCCAGCGTGAGGTGGCCGTTGAGCCGCTCGACGGTCGGGCTCGGCAGGAACGGGACGAGCTCCGCCTTGACGCCCACGGGCCCCGCCCCCGGCCCTCCCCCGCCGTGGGGGGTGGTGAAGGTCTTGTGCAGGTTCATGTGCACCGCGTCGAACCCCATGTCTCCCGGCCGGCAAATGCCCATGAAGGCGTTGAGGTTGGCGCCGTCGTAGTACAGCATCGCCCCGGTGGCGTGCACCATCTCCGCAATATCCAGTATCTCTCGCTCGAAAAGGCCCAAGGTGTTGGGGTTCGTCAGCATGAGCGCAGCCGTACGCGGCGATAGCTTCGACTCCAGGTCGGCCAGGCTGATCCGGCCGTCCTGACCGGACTTGACCTCGACGACCTGGAAACCGCTCAGCGCCGCGCTGGCCGGGTTGGTGCCGTGGGCCGAGTCGGGGACCAGCACCTCGGTGCGGTTTTCCTGGCGGGAGTGGTGGAAGGCGGCGATCATGCGCAGGGCCGTCCACTCGCCATGCGCCCCAGCCGCCGGCTGCAGGGTGACCCGCTCAACCCCGACCACCGCGCACAGCACTCGCTCGAGGCGCCACATGAGCTCCAGCGCGCCCTGCACGGTGTCTTCGTCCTGGTAGGGGTGCAGACCGGCAAAGCCCGGAAGGGCGGCGGCCTCCTCGTTGACGACTGGGTTGTACTTCATGGTGCAGCTGCCCAGCGGGTAGAAGTTCTCGCTGATCGAGTAGTTGAGCGACGCCAGGCGGCTGTAGTGACGCATGATCTCGGGTTCGCTCAGCCTGGGCAGGCCAGGCGGCCGGGAGCGAAGCGCCTCGCGAGGCAGGAGGTCAGACGGCGCTGGACCGGTGACGTCGGCCTCGGGCAGGCGGGGCGGGTCGACGGCCGGCCGGCTGAGCTCGAAGCTGAGAGGCTCTGTCATGGCCGGAGAGCCGCCACCAGCTCGTCCAGGGCCCGGGCGTCGTTCACCTCGGTGCACGTGAAGGTGAGCACGCCCTTGAGCTCGCGGAACCACCGGTTGACCTCGAGGCCGCCGAGGATGCCCTTGCGGGCCAGTTTCCGGACGACCGCCCGGGCGTTCGGCACCCGGACCGGGAACTCGTTGACGAACTGCCTCTCGGGGAAGGCAAGCTCCCATCCGGGCAGCGCTGTCAGCCGCTCCGCCAGGGCGTGAGCGCGCCGAAAGCTGACCTCGGCCACCTGGCGCAGGCCGTAGGGCCCCATGTAGGTCAGGTAGACGGCCGCCGCCAGCGCGCACAGCGAGTGGTTGGTGCAGATGTTGGAGGTCGCCTTCTCGCGCCGGATGTGCTGCTCGCGCGCGGCCAGCGCGAGCACGAACCCGCGCCGTCCCTGCGCGTCGTGGGCGATCCCGACGAGCCGCCCCGGCAGCTTGCGCACGAGTTCTTTCCTGCAGGCGATGAAGCCGACGTGCGGGCCGCCGAAGCTGGGCGACAGGCCGAGCTGCTGGCCCTCGCCGACCGCGATGTCGGCGCCGTACTCCCCAGGCGGGGCGAGGATGGCGAGGCTGATCGGATCCACGCATGCGATCGCCAGCGCGCCGGCGTCGTGCGCCGCAGCAGTCAGGGCGGGGGCGTCGACCAGCAGGCCGAGGAAGTCCGGCTGCTGAAAGATGACCGCGGCCGTCTTCTTGTTCGGCTCGCCGCCCTTGCGGACCTTGATCCCACGGCCCTCACCAAATGCCCGCAGCACCTGCACGTACTCGGGGTGGACGTAGCCCGAGACGATCACCTCGTTGCGGCCCGTGTGGACGAAGGCCATCATCGCCGCCTCGGCCACGGCGGTCGCCCCGTCATAGAGCGAGGCGTTCGACACGTCGAGCGCGGTCAGCTCGGCGATCAGCGACTGGTACTCGAAGATCGCCTGCAGGGTGCCCTGGCTCGCCTCCGCCTGGTACGGCGTGTAAGCGGTGTAGAACTCAGGCTTGGACGTGACGGCGGCCACGGCCGCTGGAATGAACCGCCGGTACACACCACCGCCGCGAAACGTGAAGCGGTCCGGGTAGACACGGTTGCGGGCGGCCAGCGCCGATACCTGCGCCACGGTCTCCAGCTCGGAGAGCCCGTCCGGCAGCTGCAGCGCGGGAAGGCGCAGCGACTGCGGGATGTCGACCAGCAGGTCGTTCATCGACTGCACGCCGATCGTTTCGAGCATCGCGGCGCGGTCTTCGGGCGAGTGGACGAGGTACGGCACTGCTAGGTGGTCGAAGCCTCGGTCACCTTCTTGTAATCCGCTTCGTCCAGCAGGTCTTCGGGTAAGTCTCCCGCCAGCTCGAGCTTGAGGATCCATCCGTCGCCGTAGGGGTCCGAGTTGATGAGCTCAGGCTTCGAGCTGAGCTTCTCGTTGACCTCGGTGATGCGTCCCGCAACCGGCGCGTACAGGTCGCTCGCCGCTTTCACGGACTCGACGACGCCGAACGTCTCGCGCGCGCCGAGCTTGCGACCAGCCGCCGGCAGCTCGAGGAAGACCACGTCGCCGAGCTGCGACTGGGCAAAGTCCGTGATGCCGATGGTGGCGTGCTTCCCGTCGACCATGACCCACTCGTGCGTCTTGGTGTAGCGCCGGTCAGCCATGGCGACTCTCCTCCTTCCCTACTTCTTCGCGCTCATCGAGTGTGCGGATCCTCGATAGAACGGCAACTTCGTGACCTCGGCCGGAGCCTCCCTGCCTCGGACCTCGACCGTTGCGTCCTGTCCCACTTGCAATGATCGCGCTTCCACCATCGCGAGCGCGATCGGGTAGCCCAGGAAGAAGGAGTGCGTGCCGCTCGTGATGACGCCGACCCGCCGGCCCTGGGCCGACAGGGCGGCGCCGTGACGGGCGATGTCGCCGGGCCGCATCTTCAGCCCGACCAGGGAGCGCCGCGGTCCTTCCGACTTGACCTTGCGCAGCGCGTCGCCGCCGATGAAGTCACCTTTGTCGAGCTTGACGGTCCATCCGAGCCCGGCTTCGTACGCGTTGACGGTCTCGTCCATGTCATTGCCCCAGAGGCGCAGCGCAGCTTCCAGGCGCGTCGCGTCACGCGCTCCCAGGCCTGCAGGCAGGACGCCGGCCGACCTCCCGTGCTCGAGGATTGCGTCCCACACCTCCCCGATGCGATCGCTCTTGACCATCACCTCGAATCCGTCCTCGCCCGTGTAGCCCGTGCGGGAGATGACTGCCGAGACGCCGGCAACGTCGGCCGTGCGAAACCCGAAATACGGCAGATCGTCGAGGCCCTGGCTTGGCAGGAGACGCTGCGCCTCCGGTCCCTGGAACGCGATCAGCGCCAGCTCGAAGGTGCGGTCTTCGACGGCCACATCCGCCGGCGCGTGAGCGCGCATCCATTCGAGGTCCTTCTCCCGGTTCGACGCGTTCACCACGGCCAGGAAGCCCTCATCGGCCCGGTAGACCACGAGGTCGTCGATGACGCCACCCGACTCGTTGCACATCAGGTTGTACTGAGCCTGGCCGACCGTGAGCGACGAAACATCGTTGGTCACGATGTTCTGCACGAACTCTTCGGTCGAGGGGCCGGTGATGCGAAAGCGCCCCATGTGCGACACGTCGAAGAGTCCGGCCACCTTGCGCACCGCGAAGTGTTCGTCGCGGATCGACGTGTACTGCTGCGGCATCTCCCAGCCGCCGAAGTCGACCATTCGACCGCCGGATGCGAGGTGACGTTCGTAGAGCGGGGTTCGCCGCAGCGAGCTACTCGCCGTCAACGGTGTCGTCGAAGTCGATGGCGTCGGGATCGATGAACTCGAGCAGCTCTTCGTCATGCCGGCGCCGCGCTTCGGCGACGGCGCGCGCGACGTACTCGGTGCGCTCGACGGTCCACTCGAGCTTTTCCGCGATCTCGGCGGCAGTGGGGATGCGGTGCAGCTCGCGCCGCAGGATGAGCTCGGTCCTCTCGTAGTCGTTCGCCGCGGCGACCAGCAGCTCAGCGTCGCGGACGGCCTCCGCCTCGGCCGCGATCGCGGCATCCATCTGCTCACCCACCTTGCGTTCGGCGAAGGGGACGAAGTCCGGCGCGCCGCTCGAGGGGAACGAGCGGACCGCATCGACCAGGCCGATCGATCCTTCCTGGACCAGGTCGGGGACCGAAAGACCCCTGTCGTCGCGCGCCTCGGCCAGGCGGATCACCAGGCCGAGGTTGGCCGCCACGATCCGATCCTGGCTGGCGCGGTCACCGTCTGCGGCCCGCCGCAGCAGGCGGTCCTGCTCCCCGGCGTCGAGAGGCGGGTTGAGCCTTGCCTGGCGGCGAAGGTCGCGCAGCGCGGCGTCGTCACCGTCGAAAGGAACCGGCTGCGACCCCATGGCGTCCGATTCTACGCCCGGCCTTTGGACCGTCCTGGGCGCCGGATGTTCCACGTTTTACATCGGCATCCGTGTCCTCGCCTTGCCATACTCGGAGCATGCCCGCAGGAAAGCGAGCCTGGCGCCGCGCGCTTCGGTTCGGCTGGATCGGCGCCCTGGGCGCCGCCCTGTTCGCCGCCGCCGCCGTCGCCGCGCCGTTGCAGGCAGCCGCTGCCACGCCTCACATCGAGCAGGCGGACCTCAACGGCGACATCAACAACATCATGTCCGCCTACATTCAGACGTCGGTCAGCCGCGCCGAGGCCGACCACGCCGACGCGCTGCTCGTGGTCATGAACACGCCCGGTGGCATCTCGACCTCGATGGACGAGATCGTGACCGACCTCCTCAACAGCACCGTCCCCGTCATCGTCTACGTCTATCCGAGCGGTGCCCGCGCTGCTTCAGCGGGCCTCTTCGTGGCCCAGGCTGCCGACGTGGTGGCGATGGCACCCGGCACCAACATCGGCTCCGCTCACCCGATCGACGCCACCGGCGCCGACCTCACGGGCGACCTCGGCGCCAAGGTTCTCAACGACGCCGTGACGCGCGTGCGCAGCCTCGCCGCGATGCACGGACGCAACGCGGATTGGGCCGAGCAGGCGGTGCGCAACAGCGTGAACATCAGCGCTGAGGATGCGGTGAGCCTCCACGTCGCCGACCTCGAGGCCAACGACATCGGCTCGCTGCTCACGAAGGTCGATGGCCGCGAGGTGCCGCGCACCCACGGCAGCCTCGTCATCCACTCCGCCGGCGCTCTTGTCGACGACTTTCCCATGCCGTTCTGGCAGGTCTTCCTCAACGCGCTCATCGACCCCACCATCGCCGCGCTCCTGATCCTGGTCGCCGGCTACGGGATCATCACCGAGATGTCGAACCCGGGCCTCATCCTGCCGGGCGTGATCGGCGGTCTCGCCGCGGTGCTCGCGATCGTGTCGCTGGCGAACCTCCCCGTGAACATCGCCGGCGGCTTGATGATGCTGCTCGCGCTGCTGCTGTTCATCGCCGACATCAAGGCGCCCACCCATGGGTTCCTCAGCGTCGGCGGCGCGTTTGCGCTGCTGCTCGGCATGGCCTTCCTGATCAACACCGGTCCCGTTGGCCTGGGCGTGAACCCGATCGTATCCGTGGTCACCACGCTCATCACGCTCGGTTTCTTCACCTTCTTCATCCGCAAGGTGTGGACCGCGAGGCGCCAGCCTGCGTTCTCGGGTCCGGAGAGCATGGTGGGAGCGGTCGGCGAGGCTCGCGAGACGATCTCGCCCGAGGGGCTAGTCTTTGTCAAAGGCGCGCTGTGGAAAGCCAGCGCCGAGTCGCCGATCCCGGCGGGAGCGCCTGTCCGGGTGGTCGGGCGCCAGGGCCTGCAGCTGCAGGTCGCCCCCGCAAACGGTCAGCCGAAGGAGAAGGAATAAGTGGACGCTGGTGTACTGATCGTCGTCGGCGTCATCGTCCTGGTCGTCCTCATCGGCCTGTTCTCCAGCCTGCGTATCGCGGCCGAGTACGAGCGCGGCGTCGTGTTCCGCCTCGGACGCCTGATCGCCCTGAAGGGGCCCGGACTCTTCTTCATCATCCCGTTCGGCGTCGACCGGCTAGTCAAGATCGACCTCCGGGTGATCACCCTCGAGGTCCCACCGCAGGAGATCATCACCAAGGACAACGTCACCGCCAAGGTCAATGCGGTCATCTACTTCCAGGTCGTCGACGCACGCAAAGCCGTGGTCCAGGTCCTGAACTACATCAACGCGTCCTCGCAGATCGCGCAGACCACCTTGCGCGCCGTGCTCGGTCAGTCATCGCTCGATGAGCTCCTTGCCGAGCGGGACCGGATCAACCAGAACCTGCAGAAGATCATCGACGAGCAGACCGAGCCGTGGGGCATCAAGGTCTCGACGGTCGAGATCAAAGACGTCGAGCTGCCGCAGACCATGCAGCGGGCGATGGCCAAGCAGGCCGAGGCCGAGCGCGAGAAGCGCGCCAAGATCATCAACGCCGACGGTGAGTTCCAGGCCTCGCAGACCCTGGCCAACGCCGCGCAGGTGATCTCCTCCCAGCAGGGTGCCCTCCAGCTGCGGTTCCTGCAGACCATGGTGGAGATCGGCGCGGAGAAGAACACCACGATCATCCTGCCGCTGCCGATCGAGCTCATCCGGCCACTGCTCGACTACGGCCGAAGCTCGGACGGCACCCCGTCGCAGCCCGTATCCGACAAGGGCGCTAAGACCGGCTGACCCCCCACCTTCTGCTCGACGCCTTTGGGGCGATCATCGAGCTCAGCCCCCTGCCGCTCGTGGTCATCGCCAACGTGGCGGTGGGCAAGTCGTGGGCTCCGATCGCCACGCCGATCCTCGCCGCCTACGCGCCGCTGATCACCTGCCTGGTGGGCGGCCTCGACATGCTGGCCTCCCAGTTCGGCACGCCCTTTCTGAGCGCCAACCTGACGCCCCAGGCCCGATACGCGGTAGACGCGGGCTTCATCGTCACTGCCGTCGCTGGGGCGGGCTTCATCTTCAGGCCGATCCGGCGCGACCTGGCCGCCTTCCTGCCCATCGACGCCGCCAACCCGGTGCACGCGCTCGCCCTCTCGTTGGCGGCGGTGTTCTTCGGCACCCAGGTCACGTTCGTGGCGTTCACCGACGTGCTGGCAGCCGACCGGGCGCAGCCGCCCTTGACCATCCTGGACCTGTTCCTCAACGAGAGTCCGTTTCTGATCCTGGGCGTGGCGGGCGTCGGCCTGTTCATCCGCAGGAATCTCGGCCAGTCGAGCGAACGGCTCGGCTTCGTCCGCCCCGCGTGGTGGCACCCCGCGCTCGCCCTCGCCGCAGCCGGCCTGTTCATCGCGGTGGCGGCCGGCGCGAGCACCCTGAACCACCGCTGGTCACCCGAAGTCGCCTCGAACGTCGACGCCACGGTGCAGCACCTGTTCGGCGGATTCGTCGGGCCGGCCGTGATCGCGTTGGCCCTGATCGCCGGGATCTGCGAGGAGCTGCTGTTTCGGGGCGCCCTACAGCCGAGGATCGGGCTCGTCGCGACGGCGCTGCTCTTCACCTCCATCCACTCCCAATACGGCGTCTCCCTGGACACCGCAGCCATCCTCGTCATCGCGATCGGGCTTGGCCTCATCCGCAAGTACACGAACACAACCACTTCGTGCGCGTGCCATGTCACCTACAACGTGTTGGCCGGCGTCGGCATAGCGGACGCGGTCCTCGGGCCAGCCATCGCCCTGGAGCTGGTTCTTCTCGCCGTAGCGGCCTTCGGGATCTGGTCGAGCCGGCGGCGTGCCGCTGCAGCCGGTCAGCCCTCTTAACAGCATGGCTGGTCAACCGCCTGGCCCGCGCCTAGAATCTCGCCCAATGGCCCCAGATGTAGGATCCACAGCCGAAGCCAGGCCCAACATATTGGCCACCACGGTCACGCCGATCATGGCCGTTGTCAACCAGAAGGGCGGCGTCGGCAAGACCACCACGGCGATCAACCTCGCGGCCGCCTTCGCCGAGGTCGGCCATCCCACGCTCCTGGTCGACCTGGATCCGCAGGCGAACTCGACGTCCGGGCTCGGCCTCGACCCCGCCCGGGCGCGGCTCAACGTCTACCACCTGCTCACCGGCGAGGCTCAGCTCGAGCAGGTCATCCAGCCGACGACGGTATCCGGTCTCAGCCTCGTCCCCTCCCACATCGACCTGGCGGGTGCGGAGATCGAGCTGACGACGGTCCAGGATCGCGAGTCGCTCCTCCGCAGAGCCCTGGGAGGTGGACCGCAGGGGATAAGAATCGTCCTCATCGACTGCCCCCCATCGCTGGGCCTGCTCACACTCAACGCGCTGGTGGCCGCGGACAGCATCCTCATCCCGACCCAGTGCGAATACTTCGCACTCGAAGGCCTTCGCCACCTGATGTACACGCACCAGCTCGTGCGGTCGAGGCTGAACCCAAAGCTCGCGATCGCCGGCATTCTCATGACGCAATTTGACGCGCGCACGACGCTGGCGTGGGACGTGGTGCAGGCCGTGCGCCGGTCGCATCCACATCACGTGCTCGACACGCTGATCCCGCGCAACGTGCGACTGAGCGAAGCCCCCAGCCACGGCAAGTCCGTGCTCGAGTACGACCCCACATGCCGGGGCGCGGCCGCGTACCGCGCGCTGGCAAAGGAGCTGATTGAGAGATGAGCCAACCACGCCCGCGCGGACTCGGCCGCGGACTCGACGCGCTGATCCCCATGTCCGGCGAAGGCGAGGCGCTCGTCCCGCAGATGATCGCCGTCGACCAGATCAGGCCATCGCGCCAGCAGGTCCGATCGCGCTTCGACGCCGAGCCTCTCGGCGAGCTCGCGGAATCGATCCGCCTACATGGCGTGCTGCAGCCGCTCCTGCTGCGTCGACTCGTCGATGGCTACGAGCTCATCGCCGGCGAACGGCGCTGGCGAGCGGCGCGCCTTGCCGGCCTGGATGCTGTTCCTGCCGTCGTCCGCACCGAAGCCGGCAACGACGAGCAGCTCGTCCTCGGCTTGATCGAGAACCTGCAGCGCACAGACCTCGACCCCATCGAGGAGGCACGCGGACTGCGCCGGCTGATCGAAGAGTTCGGGCTGACCCACGAGGACGTGGCGCAGCGGCTCGGCAAGCATCGAGTGTCGGTGACGCAGTCGCTCCGTCTCCTGGGCGGATGTGCGGCGGTGCAGTCAGGCGTCGCGTCGGGCGTCATCACCGCGGGTCACGCTCGCGCGTTGATCGCGCTCGAGACCCAGGTCGCGCAGGAGCACGGCCTCAAGGTCGTCATCGCTCGCCACCTTTCCGTCCGGCAGACGGAGAACTGGGTCCGAACCTATCGTCCGAAGCCCCGCCGTCGCGAAGAGTCCACCGCCGAGCTGCGCGCCGTGGCGGCCGACGTCGAGTCGAGCCTGGGTCTCCCCATCAAAATCACGGGAAGCATGAACCGCGGCAAAGTGGAGCTCCGTTACTCGAGCCGAGAAGAGCTCGAACGGGTCTGCGCTAAGCTCGTTTCCTAACCGATGGCGGCCCAACACCAACAAGCGGCTGGCGCCGCCTCGACCGAACGCTCGACCGCATCCTCGCTCCTGCGCGAGGTCGCGGAGGTCGTCGTACTGGCCGTCATCCTCTACGTCGGCATCAGCTTCGCCGTGCAGGCGGTGCACGTAGAGGGGCTCTCGATGTGGGCCACGCTGGACAACAACGACTACCTGATCGCAAACAAGATCGACTACCGGCTCCACGCGCCCCAGCGCGGCGACATCATCATCCTGCGGCCGCCGACCAACAACTCGACCGATTTCATCAAGCGCATCATCGCGCTGCCCGGGGAGCGGCTTCTCATCCGCGACGGCATCGTATACATCAACGGGCACAAGCTCGACGAGCCCTACTTGCCTGACGCCTGGACCTATGACAACAGCCCCGCGCCATGGAGCGCGGGCGAGGGAGCCGTCATCCCGGCCAACCAGTACTTCGTCATGGGCGACAACCGCAACCGCTCCCAGGACTCGCGCTTCTTCGGGCCGATCAGCCGCGACCGCATCGACGGCAAGGCGTGGTTCCGGATCTGGCCGCTCGATCATTTCGGGGACATCTACCGGCAGATGCCCACGCTCGAGACCGGGACGACGGTGGTCGGCGGGACGACGAGCCTGCCCGCGGCCGCCTAGGCCCGGGCCGCGCTAGCGGCGACTATGCCCCAATCGCGAGTCGGAAGCCGCCTTCGCGCGAGAACGGTCCGATGACCGACATCTGAACCGGTCCGCTCAGCACCTCGTCGGCGACACGTTTCACGTCGGCGGCGGTCACCGCGTCGACCAGCTCCAGCTCTTCGTCGATGGTCTTGATCTCGTTGAGAAGCAGCTCCTGGTACGTGAGCCAGAAGGCGACGCCGTTCGTCGTCTCGAGCTCCAGCCGCAGGCGGCCCTTGGTGAACTCCTTGGCGCGAGCCAGCTCCTCCGGCGTGACCTCCTTCTCGCTCAGTCCACGCAGCTCCGCCATCACCGCGTTCACGGCGTCGAGCGCCTTCTTCGGGTCCACGCCGATGTAGACGCCGAGGTAGCCGGTGTCGCGGTGCTTCTGGGAGAAGCTGTGCACGTCGTACGCAAGGCCGAGTCGCTCCCGGATGTTCAGGAACAGGCGCGAGCTCATGCCCTCGCCGAGGACCGTGTTGAGAATGTCGAACGCGTAGCGGTCCGGGTGGAGGTAGCTGAACGCCCGCGCACCGAGGCAGATGTGCGCCTGCTCCGTCTCGCGGCGGTGCAGCAGCACGCGCGGCGCGTGCAGCGGGCCCGGCGGCGTTGGCTGCACGCCACCGTCCGGCTCAGCTCGCAAGGACAGGCTGCGCGTCACCTCGGCGATCGTCGGCTCGACCTCGAGTGACCCCGCGGCGCCGACCACGAGGTTCGGCAGCCGGTAGTGCGCGTCGGCGTACTCGAGGATCGCGTCGCGGTCGAGCCCGGATACGGACTCCTCTGTGCCGGCGATGTCGCGGCCCAGCGGATGACCGGGCCAGATGAGCTCCTCGAAGAGGTTCTGGACGTAGTCCTGCGGTTGGTCCTGATACATCCGCAGCTCCTCGAGGATGACCATGCGCTCGCGCTCGACGTCTGCAGGATCCAGACGGGAGTTGGCGACGATGTCGAAGAGAACGTCGAGGCCCAGGCTCATGTGCTCCGCGGGAACGCGCGCCCAGTACGCGGTGAGCTCTTTGTCGGTGGACGCGTTGATGAAGCCCCCGACGCCTTCGATGGCGTCGGCGATCTCTTTCGACGAAGGCCTTCGAGTGGTGCCCTTGAAATAGAGATGCTCGATGAAGTGCGACACGCCGGCCAGGCGTTCGTCCTCGAGGCGTGAGCCGCCGGCGAACATCAGCACAAGGCTGGCCGACTGCCTCTCCGGCATCGGTTCCACGACCATCCTCGCTCCCCCAGGCAGGCGGTGAACTAGCGGAGCTGAGGACATGGGACGGTCAGTATAAGAACGACCCGTCGCGATTCGACCTGATCTAGGTCGAGCCTCCCTCGCGCAGCGCGCCCAGCGCCGCGTACAGAGTCATGGCGACGAAGTCTGCCGGCATACCGTCCGACACCGCGTCGAGCGCCTCGCCCAGGTACCGCCTCACGTTGGGAACCGAGTCGACCTCGGCCAGCTCGAGGCAATCGCGAATCGCCTCTGCGATCTCGGTCGGCGTCAGCTCCTCGTCGCCGGCCTCGTCGGCGATGGAGTTGACCAGCGCGATGGCCCGCCGGATCCGCTCCGCGGCGCGGCGCGGTCCGCCGTTGGTGGCCGTCAGGCCTCGGCGGCCTTGCGCGGACCGACGACGACGCGGCGCTCGGGCTCTTCCCCGATGCTCGAGCTCGTCACGTCCGGATCACCTTCGAGGGCGAGATGAATCGCGCGCCGCTCGAACGGCTGCATCGCGTCGAGCGTGATTGCGTCGCCGGTCATCTTGACCTGGCGCGCCGCGCGCATGGCAATCTCCCGCACCGTGTGCTCGCGCCGCTGCCGGTAGCGCTCCACGTCGACGATCACACGCTCGCCCTCAGCCAGGTGCTTGCCCACCATCACGTTCGTCACCGCCTGGAGAGCGCGTAGCGTCTCGCCCCGCCAGCCGATCAGGCCGCCGAGCTCACGCCCGCTGATGTCCAGCGTGATGGGGTCGGAGCCGGTGCGGACGCTGACCTGCGCGCGGACGCCCATATGCTTGAGCAGGCCCTCGACCAGGCTCCGCGCGATCTCGGCCTTGCCGTTGACCGGAGCCGCGGGCATGGTGCTCATGGAAGGCGCCGTCTGGTCGATCACCGTGACCTCGACCACCGTCTCCTCCGCCGTCTCGGTGAGGATCTTGACGTCGACGTGGCGGCGGCTCTCCTGGAGCTCGATCAGCGCCGCGTCGACGGCCTCGTCCAGGGTGCGGCCGCGGCCTTCAGCGGATTTCACGTGCGTCCACTCTCCTTGCCCGGGTTCGGGGCCCGATTCTTCGCCTTCTTAGCCTTGTTGATGTTGGCGCCGCTCGGTTTTATATTGGCGCTGCTCGGTGGCGGGCCATTCTTCTGCAGTCCCGCCGTGCCCTTGCCGGGCAACGGTTGCGACGCCTTGGGGGATCGCCTGAAACGAGCCGGCAGCACGTTCCCCCACCCCACCACGAAGCTCTGCTGAATGATACTGACGACGTTTCCGACAAACCAGTACAGGCCGAGGCCGGCCGGAACGTTCAGCGCGAACCATCCGATCATCAGGGGCGAGATGAAGACCATGGTCCGCTGCATCTGAAGGGTCTGTAGCTCCTGGTCCGTCGGGTTGATCGGCGGCGGCATCTGCAGCATCTTCGACTGGATGAAGGTCGTGATCGCCGCGAGAAGCGGGAAGACGATGTAGGCGAGCACGGGTAGGTACGGGACGCCCGGGAACAGCAGGTGGTGGTTCGGGTTCTCGTTCAGGTTGGGGACGAAGAGGAAGTGCGCCACGACGTCGTGGCTGCGCGCGAACCCCGTGAAGACGTAGTAGAGGGCCGTCAGGATCGGCAGCTGAACGATCAGGGGAAGGCAGCCGATCAGGCCGCCGAGCGGGTTGACCCCATGCTCCTGGTAGAGCTTCATCATCTCGGTGTTCAGGCGCTGCGGGTCCTTCTTGTACTTCTTGCGCAGCTCGGCGACCTCTGGCGCGAGCTTTCGCTGCTCGACCATGGTCTTGCGCTGGGTGACCAGCTGAAACTGCTGCAGCGGCGCCAGCAGCACCCGGATGATGATCGTCAACACGACGATGGCGACCCCGTAGGCGCCGATGGTCGACACGAACGCGACGCCCTGCACGTGCGTGTAGATAAATGCGAGGAGGGTCTGGAGCGTGACCCCGAAGATCGCCCACCACGCGTCGTGGACGGGCTGGAAGATGTCGAAAGGCGAGCTCAGAAAGATGACGGCCTCGCTCCTTTCAGGGCACCGGGTCGTAGCCGCCCCGGGCGAAGGGGTGGCAGCGAGCGATGCGGGCGGCGCCCATCCATCCGCCTCTCCACCACCCGTAGCGCTCGATTGCCTCGTATGTGTAGTGCGAGCACGACGGGTAGTAGCGGCAGCTGGGGGGCAGGATCTTCGAAAACGAGAGCTGATAACCGCGGATCAGGATCAGGAAGAGCTTCGTCATGGCTTGGTTGTGGCTTCGTCTGGCCGGGTCTTGCTTACGTGCGCGAGCCTGAGCGCAGCCGTCGCAGCCTCCGCCTTCAAATCGGCGAACGAGACCTCGAGCGCCGCCGGGCGAGCGATCAGGACCACGTCATATCGTATTCCCACCTGGCGCAGCGGCGAATCGGGCCCGAGCAGCCCGGCCCGGGCTACCTCACGCAGGCGCCGCCGCGCGCGGTTGCGCTCGACCGCGCCCTTGATCGTCCGGCTGACCGTGACGCCGACGCGGCTCTCCGCCGCCTCGCTGGGCACCGCAAAGCCGACCAGAGCGCGCCCGCTGTGGAACCGGCGGCCGCCGATCGCGGCCTGGAAATCCGAACGGCGGCGCACCCGCGCGCGACGCTCCACCAGAAGGAAAAGCGCCGGCTTACGCCAGCCGCTCTCGACCCTTGCGGCGACGGTTCCGGAGCACTCTTGCCCCGCCTCGCGTGCTCATCCGGCGCAGAAAACCGTGAACGCGGCGGCGGTATCTCTTCTTGGGCTGATACGTTCGTTTGATCGCGCCAGTGTACCGAAGGCCCGGCGAGCCATCTGTGATACCGCTTGTATCACTTCATCATGCGCTGCTTGGCCTTGCGGTATCCACAGGCCGGTGTTATAGTCCCCGCCCGGAAGCCAAACAGCCAAAGCGTCAAAGCACGATTCCAGTACGAATTGCGGCATTGGGTAACACTAAACCCCTACAAGTAAGCAACACTTAGTCGCACATAAGCGCTTCCATATTTCGGGAACGACCGGATAGGGGATTTCGGACAGGTCGGCGCCGCCAGCCTGTGGAAATCCGCTCCGCTCTTTTCCACAGGCACCAAGGAGGCGGAGCTCATGCTCGAAGAGCTTCGGTTGAATCCGCGGTCGCAGGCGGCGCGATCTGGGGGTCGCCGCCCGGGCGATGCCGCGGTCGCCGGCAGCGGCAAGGTTGATCGCAGGTTCTCCACAGGATTTGCGGAGCGTCGTGGCGCGCGCTCCACAGGGTCCCCGGCGCGCATGGCAGCGGTGGGCAGGCACAGGGAGGTGGTGGCGTGAACCAGGACCAGATCTGGTCGCAGGTGCAAGAAGAGCTCCGCTTTCAGCTCGCCAAACGCACATATGACATGTGGCTCAAGAACACGTCGGTCGTGTCGGCGGACGGAAGCACTTTTCGCATCGGCGTGCCAAGCAAGCTGGCCAAGGACTGGTTGGAAGACCGCTTCTCCGGTCTGATCCAGGAGACGCTGCAGGCAGTCACCGGCTCAGAGGTCGACATCGATTTCGTCATCGCGCCGTCCGGACATCGTCCCGCACACACGATGTTCGACGGCGACGACGATCACAGCGCTGAGAACGGCCACGAAAACGGCGCCGAGCCGGTCGTCGAAGTGGCGGTCATCGCGCCGTCGGAGCTCAACGCGCGCTTCCGGTTCTCTTCATTCGTCGTGGGCCACAACTCGCAGTTCGCGCACGCCGCGGCGAAGGCCGTGGCCGAAGCGCCAGGCGACAGCTACAACCCCCTGTTCCTTTACGGCGGGGTGGGGCTCGGCAAGACCCACCTCATGCACGCCATCGGCCACGAGGTGCACGACCGCTTCCCCCGCAAGCGCGTCGTCTACCTGACGTCGGAGCAGTTCACCAACGAGGTCATCAGCTCAATCGCCACCGCCCGCATGGGAGAGTTTCGCCACAAGTACCGCACCGTCGACGTGCTGCTGATCGACGACGTCCAGTTCCTCGCCGGCAAGGACCGCACCAAAGAAGAGTTCTTCCACACCTTCAATGCGCTGCACGAGATCAACAAGCAGATCGTGATCTCGTCCGACCGTCCGCCAAAAGAGATCCCGACGCTCGAGGATCGGCTCCGCTCCCGGTTCGAGTGGGGGCTCATCGCCGACATCCAGCCCCCTGATTTCGAAACCCGTCTCGCCATCCTTCACTCCAAGCTCGGCGACAACGGAAGCCTGATCCCTGAAGAGGTGCTGAGCTTCATCGCGCACAAGGTGCAGCGCAACATTCGCGAGCTCGAGGGTGCGCTGACGCGAGTGCAGGCTTTCGCGGCGGTGCACCAGCGTCAGGTCGACGAGGAAGAGGCGGCCCGCCTGCTGTCGGACATCATCCCGGCGGGCACGCGCAAACCCATCAACGTCGAGCGGATCCAGGTCCTGGTCGCCGACTACTACAACGTCACGCTCGACGACATGAAGGGAAAACGACGCGACAAGCACATCGTCTTTCCGCGTCAGGTTGCGATGTACCTGGTACGCGAGGAGACGCCATCTTCACTGCCGGCGATCGGCAAGGCATTCGGTGGACGCGATCACACCACGGCGCTGCACTCGATCGAAAAGATCGCCAACGAGCTGAAGGAAGACGAGCGGCTGCGCTACGAGGTCCAGGCCATTCGCGAGAAGCTGTACGTCCAGTGAAGCTTTCAACAGCTTTTGAGAATGGTCTTGGGACGAGGCTTGGATGGACGGCAGGCGGTCATCTCCTGCCCATCGAATCAACAGTCCAGACCGGTCCATACTTCGATTCCCCAGACCTTATCCACGGGTCGATCCGATCGGTAAATGATCTGGACATCCACACCTTGCACAGCGCTTACTGTTATCGGTTACGGATTAATTCAATTCAGCGAATCTCTTTCAACGGGGGACAACTGTCGTGAATGCCAAAGTTCTGACTTCTCAGATGAAGGTCACCTGCAGGCCGGCGGTTCTCGGTCAGGCGCTGCAGGTCGTCTCGCGCGCCATCTCCAGCCGCACCACGCTGCCCATCCTCAACAACATCCTCATCGAGACGACCCCGGAAGGCCTGGCCCTGACCGCGACCAACCTCGAGATCGGCATTCGCAAGGTTGTCCCCGCCGAGGTCGCAGTCGAGGGCTCGACCACCGCGCCGGCTCGCCTGCTCACCGACTTCGTCGGCACGCTCCCCGACGACGAGCTCGAGATGACCCTCGACCCGGCGACGCAGTCGCTCAACCTGCGCTGCGCACGTTTCGACACGCACATCAAGTGCATCGAGGCCGAGGAGTTTCCACCCGGACCTCGACCGGATGAAGGGGATCGGCTGGAGGTCGCGCTCGACGACCTGGTCAGCGCGGTCGAGCAGACGCAGATGGCCGCCTCCACCGACGAGGCGCGGCCGGTGCTCACAGGTGTTCTCGTCCAGGTCCAGGGAGGCGGTCTGACCCTGGCCGCAACCGATGGTCACCGTCTCGCCGTGCGCAAGCTGGCGGCCGCCGGGCAGAGTGACCTGGAGGCAAGCCTGATCGTGCCGGCCCGGGCGCTGGCCGAGCTGTCCCGTGTGCTCAAGGGAGAGCCCGGCAGGGTCGAGGTGATCATCTCCAAGGCCCGCGACCAGGTGTTCTTCCGCGCCGGCAGCTCCGAGTTGACCTCGAGGCTTATCGACGGAAAGTATCCCAACTACGCACAGGTTATCCCCAGCAAGAGCTCGACGACAGTCAAGGTGTCTACCTCCGAGCTCACGCAAACGGTGCGCGCCGTCTCTCTCTTCGCGCGGGACAGCGCCAACGTGATCCGCGTCAAGGCGCAGTCTGGAGCGCTGACCCTTTCCGCCACGACCAACGAGGTGGGGGACAGCAAGGCCGAGATGAACGCCAACATCGAAGGTTCCGATATCCAGATCGCGTTCAATGCCCGCTACGTCCTGGATGCCCTCGGTGTGATCGGAGAGGACGAGGTCGAGCTGCTGTTCGACGGACCTCTCAGCCCGGGGCTCATGCGACCGCCGGGCAAGGACCACTACCTCTACGTGATCATGCCTGTGCGGGTGGCTATGTCTTAAGGCGGGGGCCGCTTGCGCCTGAGCCGCCTACGTCTCCGCAACCACCGCAACTACTCCCAGCTCGAGCTCTCGCCGGGACCTGGCGTGAACGTGTTCATCGGCGCCAACGGTCAGGGCAAGACCAACCTCCTGGAGGCGGTCGCGATGCTCGCGCTGTCCTCCTCGCCGCGGGCGCGCCGCGAGTCCGAGCTGGTCGGCCCTGTCGGTCCCGGATCCCGCATCGAGGCGGAGATCGAGACTGGAGGCATGCGGCGCGAGATCAGCATCGCGCTGAACGTCGAGGGCGAGCGAACCCGACGGACCATCGAGGTCGACGGCGCCCGGCGGAGGGCCTTTGACCTTCCGGGCAACTTCCGGGTCGCGCTGTTCTGGCCGGACGACCTCGGCCTGGTCAAGTCCGGACCCGAGCTCCGCCGCCGGTTCCTCAACCAGATGCTGGTCCAGGTCGAGCCTGGTTACGCGCACTCGCTGGCAGGGCTCCGGCGAGTGCTTGAGCAGCGCAACAGCCTGCTCAAACGGATGGCCGCCGGCGAGGGCGGGCAGGACATGCTCGAGGTCTGGGACGCCGAGCTCGTGAAGGTCAGCCAGGAGATCGTCGGCGCGCGCGCCAGGGCAACCACCGCGCTCGAACCTGAAGCGGCCCAGTGCCACGCCCGGATTGCGGAGGGTGAACACCTCGAAATCCGCTATTCGGGGCCTCCTCAAGACCTGGCCGAAGCTGTGCATAACTCCTTGCCCGAGGACCTCCGCCGGGGCTCGACGAGCATCGGCCCGCATCGCGACGATCTCCTCATCCGTCTCGATGGAAAGGAGGCTCGATCGTTCGCCTCGCAGGGTCAGCAGAGGACGGCGGTGGTCAGCCTGAAGCTGGCCGAGGCGAGCCTGCTCGAGGCCAGGACCGGCGAACGGCCTGTGCTGCTTCTCGACGACGTGCTGTCGGAGCTCGACGGAGAGCGCCGGGCGGCCCTGCTGGGCGAGGTCGCGGCCTCCGGCCAGGTCATCGTGACCTCGGTCGAGGCGGGCCCTTTTCCGCCCGATCTGATCGCCCGGGCCATGGTCTGGACGGTGGCCGGCGGCAGGATCGAAGCCTGTGGATAAGTTGGGCAATATCTTGCCGCGCATCGTGCGCCGCCAACCCGGTGGCGCCCGACTCATGGGCATGCAGGTGGCGGTCGCGTTTCGCACGCTGCTCGGTCCCGACGTGGCCCGCCTTTGCGACGAGGTTGAGCTGCGCGCAGGAACCCTCGTTGTCACGACTTCGAGCCCCGCCCTCGCCCACCAGCTTCGCCTCGACGCCGAGACCATCCTCTCCCGTCTCAACCGGCCCGACCTCGGCCGCAAGGTCCGGGTGCTGCGGGTCCGCATAGGCCGGCCGACGCCCTCATGAGGCTGGGGCGGGAGCAGTCGGACGCGGCACTCAGCGAGGGTGCCACCCGTGTGGTCGCCGGGGCCGGGACGGGCAAGACGGCGGTCATCGCGGAGCGATTTCGGCGGCTGGTCGCCGCCGGAGAATCAGCCGACGCGATCCTGGTGATGACCTTCACCGAGCGGGCGGCGGCGGAGATGCGGCAGCGCATCGAAGCCCTGATCGACAGGCCTGCGTCCGCGGTCGGAACGTTCCACTCGATCGCCCTTGGCTGGTTGCGTGAGGACGGCGGATCGATCGGTGTACCGGCGGGTTTTCGCATCGTCGCCGGCGCGGACCGTTGGATCCTGGCGCGTGAGCTGATGTGGAGGATCGGGGATCTTGCCCTGACCGGCGACGAGCGTCCGGACGACCTCGTCGCGCCGGTGCTGCAGATGCTGGAGCGGATGAAGCAGGAGCTGGTCCCCGTCGCCCGCCTGGCCGCGTGGGCGGCGTCTGCCGAGGATGCGGAGCGGGCGGCGCTGATGGGCGCATGCGTGCGCCTCTTCCGCGCCTACGAGCGGGAGTGCCGAAAGCAACGCCTGCTCGATTTCGATGACCTCCTCCTGCTGGCCGTCCGCATGCTCGAGAAAAACCCGAAGCTGCTTCGCCGCTACGCGGAGCGTTACCCGCATGTCCTGGTCGACGAGTACCAGGACCTCAACCTGGCCCAGGAGCGGCTCGTCGAGCTGCTCTCCGGCGACGGCGCTCCGTTCGTGGTCGGAGACGACGACCAGTCCATCTATCGATTTCGCGGCGCCTCGCGGGCCAGCCTGGATCGATTTCTGCGCAGCTTTCCCAGCGCCCGCACCATCACGCTGGGCACGAACCGGCGAAGCTCGCGACGCATCGTTTCGGCCGCATCGGCGCTCATCGGCAATGATTCCGATCGGCTGGCCAAGCAGCTTCGCTCCGACCAGGCTGGGCCCCGCGTCGAGATCTGGCGGAGCGACGACGCGGCATCGGAGGTGGCGGCCATTGCGGGCGAGGCGGGCCGGCTGATCGGCGCTGGCCTTCCCAGCGGGTCGATCGCGATCCTGTGCCGCACCCATGCGATCGCCCGGCCCGTTGCCGCGGCGCTGGCCGCGCGGGGCCTATCGCACGTCGTGATCGGCGGCCACGGATTTCACGAGCGGCCGGAGATCAAGGATGTGATCGCGATGCTCCGGGTGATCCGCGACCCGGGCGACCTGGTCGCATGGGCCAGACCGGCCGCCGCTGCCCAGCGTCCACTCCTCGAGATGCTTGCGCCGCTGGCGACGCAGATCGACGTGCGCGACCTTTTTTTCGAGCTCATGGAGCGCTCCGCATATCTGAGGTCCGAACCGGACGCCGCGCCCAATGTCAGCCGGTTTGCCGAGAACATCGCGGAATTCTGCGAGCCCTCGAGCGATCGCTCTCTCGACGCATACATGCGCCACCTTGAGCTGGTGCTGCTGTCGGGCGAGGACGAGGAGCCGGCGCAGGTCGAGAGCAAGGACGCGATCCAGGTCATGACCATCCACCAATCCAAAGGACTGGAGTTCGAGGCGGTCTTCGTTCCGTCACTTGTCGAGGGACGCTTGCCGCAGTCCGGCCGGTCGCCTCGATTCGAGCTGCCCACCACCGTCCTGGAGCCACTCGTCCGCGGACGCGAGGACGTGATCGCCGAGGAGAGGCGGCTGCTGTACGTCGCCATGACGCGGGCGCGCCGGCGCCTCTACCTCACCAGTTCGTCGCACTACGAAGGCGGCCGTCGGTGGCGCCCGTCGCGCTTCCTTGAAGAGGTGCGCGCGGCGGGTGCGAGGGTGGTGTCGGAACGCGAGCTCGAGGCCTCGCTTTCGCCCGCGTCCCCGGCACCTATCAATGGACACGGTGGCGACGTTCACCTTTCTTACAGCGCGATCACCGCGTACCACGACTGCCCACGGCAGTACTGGTACCGCCACGTCCAGCGGCTTCCCGTCACGCAGAGCGCCGAGGCGGCGCACGGCGTGATCCTGCACGAGGTGCTGCGCCGGGCGGGCGAGCTGCGCCGTGACGGCAAAGCGATGAGCGCCGCTCGCCTGCGCGCGATCCACGACGAGGTCTGGCGACTGGCCTCGTTTCCCGACCCGCGACGGGCTCCGGCGTTCAGGCGCAACGGAGCGGCGGAGCTGGAGGCGTATCGCGGGCGCGGCGGGTTCGACGCCGTCCCCGCGTACCTGGAGCAGCCTTTCGAGGTCGCGGTCGACGGGTGGAAGCTGCGAGGCGTGATCGACCGCATCGACCGCACGACCGACGGGTGGAAGATCATCGACTACAAGAGCGGCCGGCCCCTGGCACGCCGCCGGCGCGACCTGCAGGTTGCCCTCTACGCGCTAGGCGCCGGCGACGCGATGCAGCTGGCCCCGGTCGAGCTCGAGGTCGTGTACCTGGCCTCGGGTGAGTCCGTGCATGTCGAGCACGCGTCGAGCCTGGTCCGCGAGGCCGAGGAGCAGGGCACCGAGGTGGCCGCCGCGATCAGGGCGGGGCGGTTCGAGCCTCGGCCGGAACGGCGGCGGTGCCGGCTCTGCCCCTACCGCCTCGCCTGCGAAGACGCCTTGTAGCGCGCAGCGAGGAGCAGGCACTCGCGAGCGATGTCAGACGACGCGTATGGGTGGGTGAGCTCTTCGGCGTTGGCGGACATCTCGCGCCAGGTCGGTCCGCCCTCGGCCAGCACGCGGACCTCGTCGAGCAGGTCGCTCTCCTTGGGCGCGAAGAAACCGATGCGCGAGCCGACCACGAAATCAACATTCGGTGACTCCTGCCCCGGCAGAAATCCGGTGATGACAAGCGGAAGCCCGGTGGCCAGCGCCTCAGCGATCGCCCCTGGACCTGCCTTGGTCACGACGAGGTCGCAGGCGCGCATCAGCTCGGGCATGTAGTCGACAAATCCAAAGATCAGCATCGGCGTCGCCACCTCCATCTCGCGGAGCCGGCGCTGGAGCTTCTCGTTGCGGCCGCAGACGACGGCCAGCTGCCAGGGATGAGACTCCTCGGCGAGCGCCCTGACCTGGGCCGAGAGGTGTCCCACGCCCGCCGCGCCTCCGATGACGAGCACCGTGAAGCGGTTCTCGTCGAGGCCGAACCGACGCCGCAACGCCTGCTTCTCGCCGGGTGCGGGAGGCCGGAACCGCAGGTCGACGGGCAGGCCCAGCAGCTTGACGCGGTCGGGGGGCACGCGGCGCCGAAGGGCAACTCTGCGTGCCTCTTCGGTCGGAGCGACGACGAGGTCTGCCTGGCTGAACGTCCAGCCGCGATGGAAGTCGACCAGGTCGGTGATCACGGTCATCAGCGCGCGTGGCCGACCGCTTTTCTTGATCGCCTGGTGGGCGATGTGGTTGAGCAGGGGGTGGACGGAGAGAACGACGTCCGGATCGTGCTGTCGCAGCAGCTCGCGCAGCACGCTCCGCACCGCGGGCCCGAATACCGCACGGATGGCGGCGAACGTGGGCTGGGTGTTGCTCGAGTGGTACACGGCGCCCCAGGCCGCGCGCGAACGCCGGATCACCGGCGAGTAGAGCGACGCGAGGCGGCGGACGATTGCAGGTCCCTGCCCGATGAGCGGGTCGGCGACGGTCACCACGCATGAGGGGTCGAGAAGCCGCAGCGCATCTGTCAGCGCTCGTGCGGCGGCGCGGTGTCCACCGCCCGTATCGCTGAAGAGAATGAGGACGCGCGGCGCGCCTCCGGTCGGCGTGGGATTAAGGGAGGGAGCCTGGGCTACTTGTTTCGCGCCGCGGCGCGGCGCGCGATCCATCGCATGTTGTAGGTCGCGAGTAGGTATGTGATGAAGCCCATCGCGATGATCGCGATGCTCACCCACAGGATCGTGCGCTTGGCCAGCTCGCCAGGCGACAGCGCGCCACTGTTGCCCGCTCGATTCTGCTCGATGATGAATGCGGCCATGTCCTTGACGTCCTGGTCGGTGAGCTTGTCGTTGCCGCCTTTGGCCGGCATGTCGGTCTGCTTCGGGTCGCCGGGCTGGTGCTTGCGACCGTTCGTGATGACGTCGATCAGGAAGTTGGGGTCGAGGGGGTTGGCCACGCCGGGGAGCTTCTCGATCGGATTCAGCACGGCGCCGATGCCGCCCTCGAGGCTCGCGCCGTGGCAGGTGGCGCAGTTCTGCGCGTAGAGCGTGGCTCCCTTCTGCGGATCGCCCGGGAGTGCCGCAGCGCCGCTTGCGGTACCGCTCGCCGGCGGCGAGGGGGATGTGTCGGCCAGGGTGGAGAGCGCCGTCAGGACGAAGAACGCCGGTATCCCCACGGCCAGAAGTACGCCTCTGGTTGTTCCCCTGGTGAAAACCCGCATCTACGCCAAATCATATCCAGCCGCCGCTCGCGCGTTCCGGCGGGAATACCGCCGTCGCGCGTAAGTTTTAACGTTTGTGGCGTCCTGCTCGCCGGTCTCTCGTTCCGGCTTCTGCTGCGTTTCGCGACGCTGGCTAGACGCGAGATCGGCGTACCGTGGCTGAGGATACCCGGCTGATCTCTGACCGCGCTCCCAGGCGGATCGCGGTCGTCTCCATGCACACCTCGCCGACGGCCTCCCTCGGAGGGAACGCCAACGGAGGGCTCAACGTCTACGTTCACGAGATCGCGACCGCGTTCAGCGACCGCGGCATCGCGACGGACGTGTTCACCAGGCGCCAGTCGGCCGACGACCCCGCGATCGAGCAGCTGGCGGCGCTCTCCAGGGTCGTTTATCTGCCGGCTGGACAGGACCTCGACAAGTACGCGCTGTTCGAGCAGACGCGGCCCTTCGCGAATCGGATCCTGGAATTCGCTGCTCGGGAGAGCGTGACCTATGACCTCCTCTTCTCGCACTACTGGCTCTCGGGCGAGGTGGCGTGCCTGCTGAGGCCCAAGCTCGCGACGGGCTGGGCGCATGTCGCCCACACGCTTGGTCTGGTGAAAAACTTGAGCCTGGCCACCGGCGCGCGACCGGAGCCGGCGCATCGCATCCACGTCGAAAGGGAGATCGCCCTGCAGGCGGACCTCCTGATCGCATCCACCGCGGACGAGAGCAACGATCTGGTCCGGCTGTACGGCGCGGATGCCAATCGCGTCGTGGTCGTACCCCCCGGCGTGGACCTGGCTACGTTCCAGCCGATCGATCGCGACGAGGCGCGGCGGAAGATCGGCTACGGGCCGGGCCGCATGCTGCTTTTCGTCGGTCGGCTCGAGCGGCTCAAGGGAGTCGATGTGGCTATCCGGGCCCTGGCCCTGCTGCGGGACCGCTCCCACGACGACGTCCGCCTCCTGATCCTCGGCGAGGACTCGCGGGAGGGCGAGGAAAGCGAGACGGACCGGCTGAAGACGGTGGCCGACGCGGCGGGCGTGCGCGACCGGGTCGATTTCCTCGGGTCGGTCGCCCATCACGAGCTGCCGTTCTTCTACGCGGCGTCCGACGTTTGCGTGATGCCGTCGTACAGCGAGTCGTTCGGCCTGGTCGGCCTGGAGGCGCAGGCCTGCGGCAGGCCGGTCGTCGGCTCTGGCGTCAGCGGCATCCGCTCGGTCGTGCGCGATGAGGTGAGTGGGTACCTGATCGATTCACATGATCCCGCCGCGTATGCGGAGCGGATCGGGCGGCTGCTCGACAACCCGGAGCTGGCGCAGCAGATGGGCCGCAGGGGCCGGCTGCTCGCGCAGCGATTCTCATGGACGCGCACGGCCGATCGCTTGCAGGGACTATTCGAAGGCGTGGCGGGGCAAGCTCAGCTCCGCGTCCAGGCGAGCGCGCGGCAGGAGTAGGGAAACGTCTGGGGGTCCTGCCTGGTCAGGGCCGTCGGGCGGGTGCCGTCGGCGTTCATCAGCCAGACCTGGTCGCCGCTCAGAAACGCGATCTGATGACCGTCCGGCGACGACACGGGCGATGTGACCTCGATCGGGTCGGCCGGCAAGCCGGCCGCGGCGGACAACGCCGGCGGCGGTGACACGACGTTGATCACGAACGCCTTGTGCACCGTGCCGTCCGCCGTGGCGACACCAGCCGAGAAGACGACGTGCGTGGAGTCGGGCAACCACGCGGGCGCGCCGATGTCACCGGTGGTCAGGGTCGTGGTCGCGGACGCACCGGTGAGGCTGCGCAGCCGAAGCGTCGTCCCGGTCTGATCATTGCGGAGGTACGCGATGCGGTTGCCCGCGGGGTCCCAGGCTGCGTTGGTGATAGGCGCGGAGTCGATGACCAGCACATATCGAGCCCTCAGGCCCACGTCGTAGCCCCAAATCTCATTGGCGTTGTTCGTCGCGTGGATGAATGCGACGCGGAGGCCATCGGGAGCGATGCTGGCCTCCCCCACGTCGGTGGCGATGACGCTGTCCGAGCCGTCGACGCTCTCGCGGTGGAGGACTTGCGAGTGATCGATGTAGACGAACCCAGTACCTGGCGCGAGCGCGCCGGCCCACGTGGCGGCGAACGTCAGCCTCGCGGTTGTACCGCCGGGAACGTACTGCCACCAGTCCTGGTTCTGGTCCTGGATCAAAAGCGAGTCTCCACCGGGTGACCAGGTGAAGGCACGGACGTTGCCGGCGTCGAAGATCTGCCGGGGAAAGCGCGACTCATTGACGATCCACAACCCACCGGATGAGCTGTTGACGCCGTCGGCGGCGAACGCGATCCAGTGGCGCAGCGGCTGGAGCGCACCGGTCTTGAACCTGACTGTCTGGTCGCGTCCCAGCTGGTTGCCGTCGATGTCGAGCGCGGCGGTGTTGACCAGCAGCCGGTAGTCGGTGCTGGGGGCGAGCAGCTGCGCTGGGGCGACGATGGCGCGGTGGTTGTCGTTGGGATCGATGCGCACGTCAAAGGGAACCGTCGGGCTGATGGCCAGCGCGCTTCTGAGACTGGTTGGATCCATCGGCCGTGTGAAGTCGAGGCTCAGATAGGACGACGGATCGATCCCGGTGTCGCCATCCGCCGGCGCGGAACCGGACAGCGCGGGCGGCGCCTCGGTGGTGAAAGACCAGTGGTGGCGGAGGGTGTAGGTGTTGCCGGCCGGGTCGCGATAGCCGGACTCGAGGATCACCTCGTAGGAGGTGCTGGGGCGAAGCGTTGCGTGGTGGTACACGAGCTCGTGCCCGCTAACCCAGTCGATGGAGCCGCTCGTCGACGGCGAGAGGTAGAGCCTGCTGGCGACCGAGCCCTGGTCGACGTCGTGGTCGAACGTGATGTGGATCGGCGTCGCCGTGGACACGTCGACGGCGTTGCGCTGTGGGGAGTAATCGACGATCTGGGGCGGGCTATCGCCGCACGCCGCCAGCTGCAGTGCCACGGCTCCCAGGGCGATCAGGGCGCCGCCGGCCCGAATGACATTCCTCTGCCGGGGCCCTCCCTTTCCGAATCGCGCCCTGCGCGCGCCCGGCGCTCCCGTCGGCCCCCTCCCCCGAGCCGAACCAGCCTGGGTCGAGCCTAGTTGTGAAAAACCGAGATGCCAACCCACCCTGTTAAGGGTTATACGTCGCTCTAGAGGTGGGACTTGAGGCGGGCCCTCATCTCCTGCGCGAGCTGCTCGAGCCGGGAGGAGTCGACGAACAGGAGCGAGATGCTCGGGATCTGGTCGATGGCCGCCTCGATGCCCGCCAGCGACTGGTCCGCGGCGCCCAGGATGTCCTTCACCTTGCGGGCGCGGTTGCCCAGCGCGTCCTCGGCCATCGCCTGCAGCTCGGCCACGATCGCGGCCCAGTCGAGCTGCGGTCCGCCCGATCGCGGCGGGGTTGTCGGCGCCACTGCGGTCGCCGCCTGAGGGGACGCGTACCCGGCGAACGACTGCGTCGGGATCTGCGCGGTCGGCGGCTCGGCCGGCATGGGCTGCATGGTCGGCATGACCGGGAGCGTCGGACTGGTCGGCGCGATCGGCTCCGGCTGCGGCGCCGGCGCGGCCGCGACGGGCTGCGGCGCGACACGGCGCTGTCCGCCGACAACCTCTTCCACGTCAAGCGGCGGATGCTTGGTCGCGTCGGCCGACTTGACCTCGATCATCGCGTTCGGGTCGTCGCACAGGGCCAGCGCGCGGTCGGGCTTGTCCGCGATGTCTCGCGACTCGCTCGTGTATGCACCCGCAAGCTCGCCCTCGGCCAGGATGATCACTCCCGTGCCGGCGGCGGCGCGGATCATCACGGAGCCGCTCAGCTTGCGGTCGCTCAGGAAGTTCAACAGAGCCTTCATGTCAACCCACGCCGCGTAGAGCTCGGTGTACATCGGCCGCGAAACGGTGAGCTCGTAGAGGCCGTCGATCAGCTCGGGGGAAAGGCCGACCACGTCGAGCACCCCGTGGCCGGCGGTCACGTCCTCGTTGAACTGCTGCAGCGCGGACTTGCCCAGGACGAGACTGCCTGCGGCCTCCGCGCCGTCATAGAGACACTCGAGCGCGGAGCCCTCCCGGAAGAGGATCAGGCCCGCGGCGTCGTCGGTCAGGAGCCGCACGTACCCGGTGTAGCCCTCGCGCTCGAGAGTCGTGAGGAGGCGAGGGAAGTCGACAAATGACGTCTTCAGCGAGTCGTAGAGGATCTGGCCGGCGGGAACGGGGATCGGCTCGCGGCCGTGCTTCGGCTGCGGCCTGTGCTTCACGCCACGCCTCGGTTGGGGTGCTTCCACCTTTCGTTCGGGTTCAGCATGCTCTCTCCTCTCCACTCTAGGCTCGGGCCTCTCGTCGCGAGCCTCATGCCGGGGCTCGGCCTGCGGCGCCGGTTGTGCCTCCGGCTGCGGCTCCTGGTGGGCCTCGGCCGCTGCCGCGGCCGGCGAGGTGTCCGCCGCCTGGAACAGCTCCGGGATCCCGGCCTTGACAGTCTCATCGGATGGTAGCTTGGCCTTCGCGTCGAACTCGAAGTCGCCCTTTGTCCAGTGGAGCGCGCTGACGACGACCTCGTCGCCCGACCTTCCGTCGCTCTGGGCGTGAAAAAGATGCCCGAAGAGGAAGTACAGGGAGGCGGACTGCCCGTTCCCATTCCGGACGTTCAGGGTACCCGTGGACCGCTCACCCTGAGCGGATTCGAGCAGTGATCGAAGGGGGGTTTCGGCCAAAGAGCCGTGCGACTGCAACAGTCTTCTCCTGAGGATCGGGCCTTTCCCGATCGGGGTTTAAGAGAAAGTTAGTATAGGCATCGAGATCAGACCTGCGCGTCCGGAGACCGGCACCCCCCACGACAGCGGTGCCGCGCCGATTCCGGAGGGCGAGAGTGCCGACCCGGAGCTCCCGCTTGTGCCTC
>DATIOJ010000157.1:0-30572 GCA_035473355.1 Candidatus Limnocylindrales bacterium | reverse complement strand
GGATGAGCTGACCCAGGACCCCGTCATCAGCGAGGAAGAAGAGCCCTAAGCTCCCAGCCTTCTCCTAGCATCCTCACAGCGCTCGACCAGCCCGGTGACAGAAGATGCCCAGATGCCACGCAAAGTGTGGATCCCCATCGCTGCCGTTGCCGCGCTGGTTCTGATCGGCGCCGGTGGCGCTTACGCGTACTTCTTTTCCGGCTTGCGCGCGAGCCCGCCTGCGCTGGCGCTCGCCTCACCGAGCGCATCCCCTTCGGCGGCAGCGGCCTCGCCAACCGCATCCGCCACCACGATCGGGGGCGCCGGGACGTGGACGATCGCGTCGGGTTCGGTGATCGGCTACCGCGTCAATGAGCAGTTCGCCGGCCAGAGCTCGAGCCACGAGGCGGTCGCGCGCACGAGCGAGGTGACAGGTCAGGTCGCCATCACGCGGACGGCCGGCGCGTACGAGATGACGTCGGCCAGCATCACGGTGCGGCTGGCCGGTCTCGCCAGCGTCGACACCGTGGCCGGCTACAACGTCACGAACCGAGACCGCATCGTGCAGCAGTCGCTGGGGGTCGGCTCGTTTCCGAGCGCTACCTTCGCCGCCCAGCCGGTGACACTACCGAGCGGAGCGGACACCGGCCAGACCGTGACGGTGTCAGTACCGGGCCAGCTCACGATCCATGGCGTGACGAAGTCCGTCACCGCCACCATTCAGCTGCGCGTCAGCGGCACCACGGCGCAGATCGCGGGCTCCATCGCGACCAACATGACGGAGTTCGGCATCTCGCCCCCGACCATCGGATTCACCACGGTGCAGCCCGCGGTGACGATCGACTTCCTCCTGAACCTGACTCAGGGTTCGTAGACGGACGTCATCAGGCGCGCGCCGGTCTGCGCCAGGTGGCGCGCCGGGTCCGGGTCGAGAGCCTTGCGGTCGGGCGACGCGTAGTAGTCCGCTTCGGCCTCCTGCCACGTCTTCGTCCCGCCGTAGCTGATGATCCAGACAAACTGATCAGTGCCGTCGACCATCCAGGCGCCCAGCACTCCGAAGCCGTGGCGCTGCCGCAGCGGCACGATGGCAGACCGCCACTCGGCGACCCACTGCTGCATCTCACCGGGCTTGACCGTGTATTCGCGGATCTGCCAGGTCAGGAGCGCCACTCTACGAGGCGCGGCGCATGCCGGGCTGCATTGCTCATCTCACACTAGCCGCGCATCCGGATTCCCAGCTCGTCGATGTGCTGGAGCAGGTCCTGTGGATCGTCGTACACGCGATACGCGCCTGACGTCTCGAGCTCCTCGCGCCCGTAGCCGCCCGACAGCAAGCCGACGCCGAGGGCATGGGCCCGCTGCGCCGCCAGCATGTCCCACACGCTGTCCCCGACGACAAAGCTCTCGGCGATGGGCCGGCCGAGCGCGTCGGCGGCGGCGAGAAAAAGGTCGGGGTTTGGCTTGGCGAACTCCACCCGATCGCGCGTCACGACCGGCACATCGCTCGGAATCCGGAGCAGGGTCAACGACGTTTGCGCCGTCGATTCGCTGCTGCTCGTGGCGATGGCCCAGGGGACGCCGAGCCGGGTGAGCGTGTCGAGCAGCTCCTGCGCGCCAGGCAGCGGCCGCACCTCGGAGATGCGGCGGCGATAACCCTCCTCGTGCAGCGCGCGCAGATGGTCGGCCTTGGTGGCGCTAAGCTCGCGGCCAGTCTCGCGCACGAGCGCGCGAAGGAAGAGACCGCCGCTCATGCCGATGCGGCGATGGATGCGCCACACCGACAGCTGGATACCGGCGCCCTCGAGCGCCTCCTTCCAGGCCAGCACGTGCTGGTAGACGCTGTCGATGAGCGTCCCGTCGAGGTCGAACAAGACCGCGGGCCGGTCGGTGTGCACCGCACCTCTGCTGACAGGTGTCCGCGTGGCCTGCCGCATTTTCGCGACGTAGACTCGCACACTGTGACCTCGAGCTTTCGGCTCGGGCGGATCTTTGGAATCGAGATCGGCTTCAACTGGAGCCTGGTCTTCATCTTCGCGCTGGTGACGTGGACTCTCGCCACAGCGATCCTGCCCGTCGACGCCCCGGGGTACGCGCCCCTTCTCTACTGGGCGACCGGGGCGGTAGGCGCCTTCCTCTTCTATGTATGCCTCCTGGCCCACGAGCTTGCCCACGCGCTGGTGGCGCGCAGCCACGGTGTCAAGGTGGCGGGCATCACCCTGTGGCTTTTCGGCGGAGTGTCCAGGCTCGAAGGCGAGCCGACCAGCGCGCGCTCTGAGGCGTTGATCGCAGGCGTCGGCCCACTGACGAGCTTCGGGGTTGCAGCGGTCGCTCTCGGCCTCGCCTACGTCACGCAGGCGAACGCCCTCGTGTCAGACCTCTTCGCCTACCTCACGTTCGTCAACGTCGCCCTCGGCCTGTTCAACCTCGTGCCCGCGTTTCCGCTCGACGGCGGCCGTCTGCTCAGCTCGATCCTGTGGTGGCGATCTGGCAGCCGCCAGCGGGGAGTGCACAACGCCGTGCGGGTCGGTCGGGTTTTCGCCTTCTTGATGATCGGGGCCGGCCTGCTCGAGCTTTTCTTTGGCGCTGTGGCGAACGGAATCTGGATCGTGTTTCTGGGCTGGTTCCTGCTGTCCGCGGCAGCCTCGGAGGAAGCCGCCAGCAACGTCCGGACGCTGCTCAAATCGGTCCCGGTCTCAGCCGCCATGACCGCGCCCGTCGTCACGCTGCCCGACTGGGTGACCGTGGAGCAGTTCCTCGAGTCGGTGGCGCCGAACCACAGCTTCACCACGTATCCCATCCATCAAGCGTCGGGCAAGCTGACGGGCCTGGTGCGGCTTTCTGACCTCGTCCGCCTGCCGGCGTCGGAGCGCGCCAGCAAGCACCTCATCGACGTGGCGCGACCCATCTCGGAGATCCCGGTGACCAGCCCCCGCGAGGATCTGTCCGCGATGATCCAGCGCATCGGAGCAGGCCTGGAGCAGCGGGTCCTGGTCTTCGACAACGGGTCGCTGGTCGGCATCGTCTCACCAGCCGACGTCGCCCGGGTGTTGACGGTCAGGCCGTCCCTGGGAGCGAAGCCGTAGCGAAGACCGCTTAGGGCCGGCGCACCTTCTTCTCGATCTCGTCGCTCAGGTCGCGGAACGTCTCCGCCACCGCCATGCCAAACGAGCGCGCCGTCTCCCGGGTCTTGCTGCGGACCTCGGGATCGTGCGTCGCGCTCTCGAGCGACTTGAAAACGGCATCGGCCGCCTGGCGGAGCTGGTCCAGAGACCGGTTGATGTCAGCCGCGTTCGTCGCGTCGCCGGCGCTGCGGTAGTGCCGCTTCAGCTCTCCCGCCAGACCCTGGATGTCCGACTCGAACTTGTCCCACGCCTTGTCATTGCCCATGGCCTGAATCATGACAGCCAACCAAGAGTTCACGGCTGGATGCAATAATCACACTAAAATTAGAGTTACTCTATTAATCATCTAAATCAACAGTTGGAGGAGGTGGCGCAATGAACTCGTTTGGCACCCGGAGGTGGCTGGCCCTGGCGGCTCTGGACCTGGGTGTGCTCGCCGTGGGTCTCGACATAACGGTGCTCAGCGTGGCCCTGCCCACGCTGGCGGTCGCCCTCAAAGCCTCGGAGTCCGACCTGCAGTGGTTTTCCTCCGGCTACGCCCTGGTCCTGGCGGCCGGGATGCTGCCGGCCGGCGTGCTGGGCGACCGCTTCGGCCGCAAGCGGATCTTGCTCCTGGCGCTGGTCCTGTTCGCGGCAGGCTCCATCGCGTGCGCCTACGCCACCACGCCCGCCCAGTTCATCGCGGGGCGGCTTTTCCTCGGCGCCGCCGGGGCGGCCATCGTCGTGATGGCGCTCTCCGTCCTCACCGTTCTCTTCTCCGAGGAGGAGCGCCCGCGCGCGGTGGGCGTGTGGGCGGCGGCCAACTTCCTGGCCCTCCCGATCGGCCCCATCTTCGGCGGATGGCTGCTGACCAACTTCTGGTGGGGCTGGATCTTCCTCATGAACGTCCCGGTCGCCGTGCTGGGCGTTGCCGCCGTGATCCTGCTGGTGCCGGAGTCTCGCGCGCCCGAGCGCCCGGCCCTCGACCCCGCGGGGATGCTGCTCGCCAGCGTCGGCCTCGCCGGTGTCACGTACGGCCTGATCGAGCTCGGCCGCAACGGCTGGACCGACCCCCCATCGGTTGCGGTCGCAGTGGCGGGAGTGGCGGTCATCTTCGGCTTCTTCGGGTGGGAGCGCTACCTCACGGCGCGGCCTGGCGGCCGCCCGCTGATCGACCTGACGCTGTTCCGCGAGCGCGGCTTTACGTGGGGCATGATCCTCGCGGCGCTGGGCGGCATGGCGCTGATCGGCCTCGTGTTCACGCTGCCGCAGTACTCGCAAGGCGTGCTCGGCCTTGACCCTCAGGGGTCGGGCGTGCGACTCCTCCCCATCATCGTCGGCCTGATCTTCGGCGCGGTGCCGGCGGACCGGATCGCGGAGCGGATCGGGCCGAAGATCACCGTCGCCACGGGTTTTGCGATCGTCACCGCGGGCCTTCTGGTGGGTTCCGCAACGGCCGTCGACTCGAACGCGTGGTTCGTCGCCGCGTGGATGGGCGTGGTGGGATTCGGCATGGGGGTGGGCTTCGCAACCGCCGCGTCGGCCGCGCTGAAGACGGTCCCGAGCGAGCAGAGCGGCGTGGCGTCGGCGCTGCTCCAGGCGATGCAGAAGGTCGGCGCGCCGCTTGGTTCGGCCATCCTCGGCAGCGTCCTCGTCACCGTGTACCGATCGCAGCTGACCCTGACGGGGCTTCCGCACGCGGCGGCGGACGCTGTCAAGCGCAGCCTGTTCGCCGGCGTTGCCGTCGCCGAGAAGCTGCACTCGCCGGCCCTGCTCGACTCGGTGCGTCACGCCTTCGTCGGCGGCATGGACACCGCGCTGGTTGTCTCCGCCGGGTTTGCCGCAATCGGTATGTTGCTCGCAGTGGTCTTCATGCCAGGGCGAGCGGCGGCGGCAGCAGGCGCCGGCAAGGCTGAGGTCAGAGAGGTCGCGTGAGCGCCGGCTTACGCGAGCGCAAGAAGCTCAAGACGCGAGCCGCGATCCAGAAAGAGGCCATGCGCCTCTTTCTGGACAAGGGCTTCGCCGAGACGACGATCGAGGACATCGCCGAGGCGGTCGAGATCTCACCGAGCACCTTTTTCAACTACTTCCCGAGCAAAGAAGACGTCGTGTTCCAGGACGAGCTCGATCCCTTGATCCTCGCGGCGTTCGACGCCCAACCCGGCGATGTCAACCCGATCGCGCGGCTGCGCGCCGCCATGCGACAGGTTTTCACGCAGCTCACGCCGGAGCAGGAGCGACTGATGCGCCAGCGCACGCAGCTCATGGTGTCGACGCCCGAGCTGCGGGGCGCGATGCTGAGCCAGTTCGCAGACCTGGTCGACCAGGTCGCCGGGCTGCTCGCGTCACGCACCGGAAGAGATGCCCGGGACTTCGCGTTGCGCAACATGGCCGGCGCCGTGCTGGGTGTGTTGATGACGATGGTGGTCGTCATGGCGCAGGACCCGAGCGCGGACATGGTGCACCTGGCCGACAGCGCGCTCGCTCATCTCGAAGCCGGCCTGCCGCTCGACTGGAAGGCCTGAGCCCTGGCCGCCGAGTCCGCCGGGCTTCTCCTCTACCGCATCCGCGACGGCAAGGCCGAGGTGCTGCTGGTCCATCCCGGCGGCCCGTTCTGGAAGAACCGCGACGACGGGGCGTGGTCGATTTCGAAGGGTGAGATCGAGCCGGGCGAGACCCGCATCGAGGTCGCGCGGCGCGAGTTCCGTGAAGAGCTCGGCGTCGCGGCGCCGGAAGTCGAGCTCATCCCGCTCGGGTCGATCAAGCAGGCCGGCGGCAAGATCGTCCATGCGTGGGCGGCCCAGGGCGACGTCGACGTCACACGCGTCTCGAGCACGACGTTCGCGATGGAGTGGCCGCCGAAGTCAGGCCGGAACCAGGAATTCCCCGAGGTCGATCGCGCGGCGTGGTTCGGACTGGACGCGGCGCGGCGAAAGATGCTCCCCTCCCAGCAGGCACTTCTCGACCGGCTGGAGGAACGACTCTCGGATCACGACCGGTAGGACCCGAAGCCCGTGGAGGCTCCATGAATAAAGGGGATGCCGATTCGGTTAGCCACTACGTATCCAGTGGGTGATCGGAGCCTCAAGGTTGGTGACGAGATGAGCACGATACGGATCGAGGCCGGCGGCGCGGTCGATCTTTCGCGAGCGTATCTGTGGCTGAGCAGGCATCGCGGCCAGTTCATCGAGCTTGACCCCGAACGCCGCGTTACGCTGGGCGTTCCCATCTCGGGGGCGCGCGCGGTGATCGTGGCCGCGGTGCTCGGCAACGGCGTCGGTGGCGTGCTGCGAGCGCTGTCCAACCCAAAGGATCGCGCGGTGCGTGTCGTCTTCGACGTCAGGTCGAGGGGCGGTCTCGACGTCGATCAGGTGCAGGCGCTGGGCGCGGAAGTCGTGGAGGCCATCTCGAAGCAGATCGCCGGCGAGGACCTGGTCGCGCAGGTCGCCTGAACCCTCAGGCGCTCCTGCACCACTCGTAGAGGGCGTCATACAGGGGCATCTGGGCCTCCAGCTTTTCGAGGTCGCGATCGCCGTAGATGCGCCGGAAGCCCATCGCGATGGCCTTGAGGCCGGGCGCCTCGGGAGCGTCACGTAGATCGGCCTCGATGTCAGCCCCGTGCACGATCCGCGCGAGGCGGCTGAGGGCGGGATCGTCCAGTCCGTACCTCACAAGGATCGACTCGAACGAGCACCGTCCGTCGACGTGGCCGAGCTCGGCACCCTCGACGTCATACGGCACGGCGCCCTCCGACTCCACCACGCGATCGACGTCTTCCGGGCTGACGTACAGGAACGTGGCGTCGCGGTCGATGAACCGCCGGATCAGCCACGGGCACGCGATCCGGTCCACCGCCGCATTTTTTCTCGTCACCCACCGCATCTGACTATCCCTCCGTGCGCTTGCGCGCCGACTTGATCGCTCGCTGCGCACCGGAGCGCCCGACCGATCCGAAGTAATCGCGTTCCACCGCCCGCGCCAGGCCCCGCTCCAGGGCACCGATCTCTCGCTCGAGCCGGGGCGGCTCGGCCGGACGCCTGGCCAGCGCCTCCGCCGCCTGACGGAGCTGGGTGTACTCCTCGCTGCTCTGGGAGCGGATGCGCCTTGTGATCTCCTTTTCGTCCGCCTCGGGAAGCTCGGTCACCGGCAGGACGTACGCCTCACCGCCACGCTGTACGATCTCTTCGGCGATCCACTCCAGCTGCTCGAGCAGGTGCTCGCTGTAGGGGACGATGGCGGCCCCCGGCGTGAGGCCGGCGGCGCCGAGCCGCTGCAGCTTTCTCCACGTGGCCACTCGCGGCGTGCTCGACGAGGCGGGCAGCCGCCACGTGAGCACGAGCCAGCGGGCCGCGGTCACGCCGCGGCCGGGAACGGACTGCGCCTCAGTCCCTCGGCCAGGGTCCGGTCGACGGCCGCGGTGCCCAGGGCAGCCACCAGGCAGCCGGCCGCGCAAACCAGCGGCAGGGCAGGCGGAAACACCCCGAGCACTACGCCACCGATGGACGGCCCGATCAGGAATCCGCCCTGCCACGCGAGACCCATCGCGCCCAGGTATCGGCCGCGCAGATGGTCCGGCGCCAGGGCGGCGGCAGTCGGAATCATGATCGCGGTGTACATGCATTCGCCCAGCGCGTTGGTCGCCGCCGCGACCACGATCAGGGCCGCGGCCACGGTGCTGGAACGTGACGCCCCCGCCCCCAGGCATACGAGCCAGCTGCCCACCCAGATCAATGCGGCCAGGCGCAGCACGCGCATCCTGCTGCGTCCGCGCGTCAGCCGGCTGATCGGCAGCTGGGCGACCACGATGGTGAGTGTATTGATCGCGTAGATGGCACCGATCGTGGTCTCCCCGACGTGCGCCTGGACCTTGGCGTAGGCGGGAAGAAGCACCAGCATCGGCGCAATCCCTGCAGCCACCAGGGCGATGTTGACGCCGACGAGGCGGACGAACGGCCGGTCGCGAATCACACCCGCGTAGCCTCCTGCCTGCGCAGGGGCTCGGACGCGGCCCGATGGGAGCAGGAGCGCGATCACCGCGAAGGCGAGAAACGTGACCGCGTCGAGCGTCAGCAGCTGCAGGTATCCGTCGAGCCCTTTCCGGGCCAGCAGGCCGCCGATGAGCGCGCCGGCGCCGAGGCCGATGATGGCAGTCACGCGATTCTGGGCAAAGGCCACGGCGCGAGACTCGATCGGGACCATCGAGGCCGTGAGGTTCTGCGAGCTCGGGCCGTACGAGCCCGTGCCGACGCCGACGAGAAGGCCCACCGCGAACGCCTCCCACGAGACGGTGACGCGGGTGTACAGGAGATACGCGGCCGCGTTGCAGACCATCGCGGCGACGAGGATGTTGCGGGAACCAAGGCGGTCGGTTAGCGACCCTGCCACCAATCCCGACGTCACGGCCGTGATCCCGCCGAGCGCCACAGCTGCGCCCGCGAAGCCGAGCGGTATGCCGCGACCGAAGTGAAGGTAGATGACGAGGAAGGGCGCGACCATGCCGTTGCCAAGGAAGTTGACCAGGACCCCGAGCTGCAGAAGCCACACGCGCGGAGGGAGGCCTGGGTTGAAGAGCGCGACCAGCCGGCGCATCGTCGCGATGCAACATACATTACATGCAACCTATGTTGCAAGCACGCTGCCGCCTCGCCTACCATCGCCAGTGGTGCACTTCATCACCCGGGAGCGCGTCCATGTCGACCGCATCTCCACCGCGTGGGCGATCCGGCGATTCATCGATCCGAGCGCCACTTTCGAGTTCGTCGCCCGGACCCGCGACGTTAGCACCCTCAATGGCATCCCCTTCGACATCCGCGGAGCGGAGCTGGGCCATCACAACGGAAGGTGCACGTTCGAGAACCTGCTCGAGCGGTACGAGCTGCGTGACCCAGCCCTCCGCCGCATGGCGGCCATAGTTCGGGGCGCGGATCTTCCCCACGAGGAGGGAGCGCCGCCGGAGTCGCCCGGCGTGCTGGCTGTGTTCGACGGCATCCGCAGCACCGCGACCTCCGACGAGGAGAGGCTCGCCCTCGGCGCCCCGATCTGCGAGGCCCTCTACGCCTACTGCGCCGCGGGCCTCGATTGACATCCGTCGCTATCGTCACCGAGTGGCTGGCATAGTGGATTCGTGACCACGCCTGATCCGCACGACCCGGGGGTCGAGGTTGCGCAACGGCGTGCGCAGGACGCGGGCCACGCGGTGCAGCAACCGATTCGGGTCGGGCGCGGCGAGGTGCGCTTCGGCACGGCGAGCTGGACCGACCCGACGATGACCGTCCCCGGCGTCTTCTATCCCAGGGGGATCGGCACCGCCGAAGAACGCCTGCGCTACTACGCCGGCCAGTTTCCGACAGTCGAGGTCGACGCGACCTACTACGCCCTGCCCAACAAGCGCACCGCGGAGACGTGGGTGGAGCGGACGCCGAAGGACTTCGTGTTCGACATCAAGGCGCACGCGTTGATGACCGGCCAGCCCACGGAGGTGGCCCGCTTGCCCAGGGCGATCCGGGATGAGCTGCCGCCGGAGCTGACCGAGAAGAAACGGATCTACCGCAAGGACATGCCGGGCGAGCTGCTCGACGGCGTGTACGGGCAGTTCCGCGAGGCGCTGGAGCCCTTGCTCGAGGCGGGGAAGCTCGGCGCGGTCTTCGTCCAGTTCCCGAAGTGGGTGTTTCCGTCCAACGAGGCCCGCGAGCTGATCCTCGAGACCCGCCAACGCCTCGACCTACCAATCGCCGTCGAATTCCGGCACGGCAGCTGGTTCAACGAGAAGAATGCCGAACGCACGATCCGATTTCTCCAGGACAACAAGATCCCCTACGTCGCGGTCGATGAGCCGCAGGGGTTCAAGAGCTCGGTACCGCCCGTGATCGTGCCCACCAACGAGGAGCTGGCGGTCTTTCGCTTCCACGGCCGGAACCAGGAGAACTGGGAGAAGAAGGACATACCGCCTTCGGAGCGGTTCCGCTACCTCTATGACGAAGACGAGCTCGCGGACTGGACTCCGAAGATCGCGTCAGTCGCGAAATCGACCAGGCAGACGCACGTCGTCTACAACAACTGCTACTCGAACTACGGCACGACCAACGCGCGCGAGGCGGCGCGCCTGCTGGCCGAGATGCAGAGCTAGTCCATGTGGCGGGCGCACCACGCTTCGAGCGCGGCGCCATCGCGCCAGGCCTGGGCCACGCGCTCCCGCGCCCTCGCCGTTGCGATCCAGGGCTCCGCCGGCCACCGCTTCCAGTAGATCAGGCGCTTGTGCCGGAGCAGGTCCGCGCGGGGATGGTCCTGCGGGTAGGGCGGCGGAACTCGCTTGAGCTCCTGGCCTTCTACGTCGTAGCCCTTCTTGCGCAGCGCGGCGACGATCCCGACGAGGTCCTCGCCTGAGCGGTCGGCGGCCACGGCCGCCCGCAGCTTCTTGAGCTGCGCGTCCTCCACCATGTAGCGGCCGCCCGCCGCGACCAACCCCTCGGCATCCAGCGCCACGTAGCCCCCGCGCTCGAGGTCGGCGTAGATGTTCAGCTTGTAGGGCGATTTGTCCGCGGAGAACCGGATATCGCGGTTCGGCCGGGACACTCGGCGCGGCGGACCGAACTCCGGCTCCAGGTCGGCCAGCAGGGCGAGCATCGGAGCCTTGACCTCGTCCTCGTACTGGCGGCGGTGCGCCTCGAAGTAAGGCTTGTTGTTGTTCGCCCGCAGGCCGAGGAAAAAGCCCTTGAAGTCGCCCGTCCAGCCCGCGAACTTGCCGGTCACGGAAAGGCAGCATAGATAAGGAAGAGCCGCCCACGCTGGTCGTGAATCGAGAGTCACCGTATAACGCCGAAATCTGCGTTAACCGGTATCGCCCGCGGGCGCAGACGTTGAAACTACAGGCCCACAAATCCACCGGAGGAAATCAAGCTGATCGACTTCTTCACGACCACCCTCGCCGTCGGCGGACAGAACATGGTGCAAAGCGGCTCGGCCCAGGTGCACCTCGAGCTCTGGCAGGTGATCAACCTGCTGGGCGCCCCGATCCTCGCGCTGCTCTTTGCGCAGCCCGTGATCGATGACATGAGGTCCTGGATCCGCTCGCTCCGATCGACTGAATAACGCAGGTGGGCCGCCCGGATGGCGGCCCACCCGATAACGCGTCGGATCAGATGACGGCGATGCCTTCCTGGCTGCCGCCGTGGGGGACGCCGGCGACCTGGATCGGAGTCAGCGCGCCGCCCGCGCCGATGCGGAACACGTGCACGGTGCCCGACAGCCCGCTCTGCACATAGAGCGCGCCGCCCCCCGCCGCGGAGTCGGTCGCTCCGCCGATACCGGACGCCGCCACCGCGTTGACCAGGACGACTGTTCCGTCCTCGTTCACCCTGAACTGGCTCACGGTGCCGCTGCCGGTGTTCGACGTGTACTCATAACCGGCCGCCGTGGTGACCCAACACAGTGCGGCCTGTGTGTCGCTGACAGGAGCGCTGACAGGAGTGATGCTGTTGTCTTCGTTGACCGTGAAGGTCTGGAGCGAGCTGGAGCCCGCGAAGTTCAGCACGATCCGCCCCTCGGGGTCAAAGACCCACGCGAAGGGCACTGGGCCCGCGGAGTTCCTGACCGGGGCCGCCGAAAGCCGGCCGCCGTGCCGGACCGAGAAAACGTCGACCGTGCCGTTGGTCTTCGTGGTCACGACCAGGTGCTCACCGTCGGGCGTGAACCCGACCTGGGCGGGCGACTTCAGGAAAGCCGGTGGGTTTCCATTGCCGAGTCCCAGGGCGCGAGTCGAGCCCTCGATCCGATGAAGCTTGTGACCCTCAACCCGGTAGCCGCTGACAAAGCCATCGCCACCGGCATCGAGGACGTAAACGAGGTTGTCGCGCACGGCGAACGCCGCTGGAAATGGACCGCCCGACGCCAGCACCTGGCTCAGCTGCAGGTGTTCTCCGTCGACCCTGAACACCGAGATCGTGTCGCTGCCGGGGTTGACAGCCAGCAGAAGGTTCGCCTCCGGCACCAGCTGGAGCGATCCCTGGGTCGCGATCGGGTCCGAGCCCGCGCCGACCTCTCTGCCGCCGAGGCCACCGGTCGGATAGCTGGTCAGGAACGTCAGCGTGCCGTCACCGTTGCGCCGATACGTGTCGATCGAGTTTCCGGCCGGGTCGTTGGTCTGCACGAACAGAGCTCCTCTGGGGGAACTTTCAGAAGCCTGCGCCGGCGTCGCTGCCACCACGCTCGCGGCGATCGCCCCCACCACGACAAGTAACCGAATCGGATTTTTCATACACGCCTCCTTGCGCGAAATTTCGATCCGCGCATGAGGCTGATCGACTCGTGTTTATGGAGCGTGAAGCCGTGTCACGAGCCCGACACAAATGGAACTAGACGGCGGGCAGGCTGAACCAGAAGCGGGTGATCCGGCCGTTGGAGTCGGCGCCGACGCGGCCACCCGACCCCTCCACGAGCTGCTTCACGATCGCAAGGCCGATTCCTGCACCGCCTCGCGCCGCGTCGCGCGACTTCTCGACCCGATAGAACCTTTCGAAAACGTGTGGAAGGTCGGCGGCGGGAATTCCATCGCCGCTGTTGAGCACCGAGACGAGCACGCTCGACCGCTCGGCGATGGCCAGGATCGAGGCATGACCGCCGACCGGCGTGTAACGGCACGCGTTCTGCAACAGGTTGGCCAGCACCTGGGCCACGCGGTCTGGTTCGGCCCGCGCCATCAGCCCCTCGGGAATCACTGCCTCGACCTTTATGGCCTTGGAGTCGAACGATGGGCGCGCGACCTCCAGCGCCGAGCGGACCGCCTGGCCGACATCGACGTCCTGGGAGGCGGAGGCGCGGCCCGCATCGTCGTCGCCCGCGAGCGCGTCGAGTGAGCGGGACAGCCGCACGAGCCGCTGCGCTTCCTCATGGAGAGAGCCGAACTGCTCGGGCGTGGGGGCGATCACCCCGTCGCGCAGCGCTTCGAGATAGCCCTGCAGGTTGGTCAGGGGGGTACGCAGCTCGTGTGCCGCGTTCACGATGAAATCTCTTCGCTCGCGTTCTTGCTCCGCGAGGCTGCGCGCCATGCGGTTGAACGATTCGGCGAGCGACGCGAGCTCGTCGGGTCCTGTGCTTGGGACGTTGGTCGCGTAGTCGCCGTCCGCGATCCGCTCAGCGGCCCCGGCCAGGCGGCGCAAGGGCAGCGCCAGCCGGGCCGCGAGAATCACCGCAAGCACGACGCTGATCAAGATCGCCACCACCACGGCGGCGAGAAAGATCGTGGCGACACCATGGTCGAACATCACCTGGGCCTGCGCGGCGGGTGTACCCGCCTGGACCATCAGCTCTTCAAAGGTCGTCTGGGCGACCACCAGCACTCCGACGGCGATGACCCCGATCGCGATCAACGCGACGAGGAGCGACATCAGCGTGATCCCGGTCGCGAGGCTGCGGCGGCGCCCCAACACGCTAGGCAACCGCGCGATAGCCGAGGCCGCGCACCGTCACGATGTATCGCGGCGCATCGATCTGCTCCCCGAGCTTCTCACGCAGCCGTCCGATATGAACGTCGATGGTGCGCTCGAGCGCATCACCCTGCGAAGTGCCGTACAGCGAGTCGAGCAGGGCCTGCCGGGTCAGCACCCGGCCGCCGGCCTGGACCAGCGCGACCAGCAGGCGGAACTCGGCCGGCGTGAGGGACATCGGCCGGCCCTTTTGCCGAACCTCGACCCGGTCGAGGTCGATCACGAGGTCGGAGTGCTCGAGAAGGCCGCGTCGAGGCGGTGAGCCCGATTCGCGCGCGCGCCGAAGGACAGCTTTGACCCGGACGACGAGCTCTGCGGGCGAGAACGGCTTGGCCAGATAGTCGTCCGCGCCCTCGTGGATCCCGTAAACGCGGTCGGCGACCTGCGCTCGCGCCGACAGCATCACGATCGGGACGTCGGACCGCTCGCGGATGATCCGCATGAGGGCGAGCCCGTCGAGATCCGGCAGCATCACGTCGAGCACGATCAAGCCTGGCGAAGACTCGTTGAACGAGCGCAACGCGCCAGGGCCATCCGAAGCTGTGATCACGCGAAGCCCTTCGCGTTCGAGGTAGGTCTTGACGAGGGAGACGATCTTGGGGTCGTCGTCCACGACGAGGATCGGCGCGGCCATGCCGGACTCCATGGTAGACAGGCACTCTAGCCCGACAATGTGACGGCGCTCTTAAGACGCCAGGCCTACCCCTGCGGCCGGATCTCGTCGCCGACGCTGATCCGGCCCCCGGTCAAAAGGTCCGCGCGGAGACCCGCGCGATGCACCATGAGCTTGATGAGAGGCTTGCCAGTCATCTCTGACAGGTAGGCGCACGGCTCGCAGAGCTTGGTCCCTCGAGCGAGCACGCCGCCGATGAAGAACTCCTTTCCGACGAGGTCGTTGAGCCGGATGCCGCGCGTGGTCAGGTTGCGGCGCGACTCACCCGAGGCCAGCTGGATTCCTGACTCGGCGGCGAGACGCTCGATCTCCTCGGCCTCAATCAGCGTGACGTTGCGGCTCACATTGCCATCGGTCCAGTGGCCGTCGTCCCTTGCGTAGCGATCGCCGGCGAGGCCGAGTCCGGCGACCGCCTCCACCGAGCTCACCGATTGCACGGGTGCCCCGGCTGCTGCTGCAATGTGGATGTATTCGACGTTGCCGCTCAAAGCACAGGGATTATCCCAGTGCCCGGGCAGTCACAAGGGAGGGCGTCATGGCCAGGGCTCTGCACCACGCGTCGTTTCCAGGGGAATCGAGCGAGTATCGCCGCGACCGCAACCGGCTCCTGCAGGCCGAGGTCAAGCTGCGCCGGCAGATCGCCGACGTCGCCGAGCAGCGCCGCCGCCTCCCCCTGGGCGGCGTGGTCACGACCGACTACGTCTTCGACGCGTCGGACGCGGACGGGAGCGAGTCCAGACGGGTCCGCCTCTCCGAGCTCTTCGGGCCGGGCAAGCGCACGCTGTACATCTACAACTTCATGTTTCCGGAGAGCGTCGGCTCGATGACGCCGTGTCCGTCGTGCACGTCGATCATCGATGCCATCGATGGAGCGGCGCGCCACCTGACGCAGCGGATCAACTTCGCGGTCGTGGCGCAGGCGCCGATCGACAGGTTCCGGGCGCACGCCCGATCGCGCGGATGGTCTCACGCGCTGCTGCTCTCGTCGGCGGGCAACAGCTTCAACCGCGACTACCACGCCGAGGACGAGACCGGGCAGCAGTTTCCGCTCGCCCATGTCTTCGTCCGCCGGGGCAAGAAGATCCACCACTTCTGGTCGAGCGAGCTCTGGTTCGTCGAACCCGAACCGGGCCAGGACCGCCGCCACGTCGATTTCATGTGGCCGATGTGGGGCATGTTCGATCGGACTCCAGAGGGACGCGGCAAGCGGTGGGGCGCGAGCCTCGAATATCCGTGACCCCGTCGCGTCAGGTTTGGCGGCGAATCACCTGGTCGTACGCCGGGAAGTAGCGCTCGATCACCGACAGGTCGAAGCTCCGCAGGATGGAGCTCGGCGCTTCGCGCTCGAGCAGGAAAGCAAAGCTGCGCGCGACCAGGTCTTCGACCCCTCCCCGGTCCGCCACGCCGCCCCACCGCGCCAGCTCCGCCGCGGAGACCGCGACCGTGTGATTCGTGATCTGACCGCGATGCTCCACGCGCACCTCGCAGACCCATCCGGCGCCCTGGCGCGAGGCTTGAACTCGGACCAATTCGGGCTAAATGTAATGGCGAACCTGGAACTCGGGCGGATAATGGCCCGGCTTGGGCGGCAACTGGAGACTTAACGACGTTCCCGCGGCGGTCGTCGTGTATGACGACCAGGGCCGCGCGCTGGAGGCCAACGAGGCGGCTTACTCGCTCCTGGGCCTGTCCCCGCGCGACCTCATCGGCTCTGACGCCGAGGACGCCGGCTGGCTGGTCATCGAGTCGGCTGAAGGACCGATCGCGGTGCACCCCGTCGTGGCCGCGATCAAAGCGGCGCAGGCGATCCGCGGAGTGCTCGTCAGGGCGCATCGCCCCGGCGGCTCGGACGTCTGGCTGCAGGTCGACGCGGTGCCCGATTCCGCCTCAGGCCGGATCGTCGCCTCCTTCACCGACGTCACCCACCTGATCGCGCACAGCCGGACCAGCAGCCGGTCGGCGGGTGACCACATCGTCGAGGAGGTGACCGACAACCTGGCGAACGCGCGGATGGAACCGCGCGCGATTCTCGGCACCGTCACCAGGTCTCTGGCGAGGCTGCGCCCGGGTACCTGGGTCGCGTCGCTGATCGGCAAGGACCCGACAGAGGTCCAGGTCGTCGTCGGCTTCGACGGCATGGATTCCGCCGAGGACCTCGGGTCCACCTACGTGGAGTCGATGAAGCTCGCCGGCAGCCTCGAGAGCACCCCGATCGCCACGCGGGTGATCGAGTCCGGCCAGCCGCTCGTGCTCCCGGACGTCTCGATCGAAGGACTCGGGGAGTACATGAGTGACGACGTCCGCTCCTACCTGAACGACCATCCGTGGATGGCTCCGAACACCAGGCTTGGTGTCGTCGTCGTGCCGATGCGGGCCCGCGGCGCCACCATCGGGACGCTTGGATTGTTCGAGAAGCGCACGTCGAACCCGCTGACCGAGAAGGACACGGCGTGGGTTCAGGCAATCGCCGACAGGACCGGCCTGGCCGTCGAGAATGCGCAGCTTTACGAGGATGCGGTCAACCGGCTCGAACGGCTCGCGGCGCTGCAGAGCGTCAGCCTGGCGGTCAGCGCAAGCCCCGACCTGAGGCTGACATTGAAGGTCATCCTCGACCATGTGGTGGCGCAGCTGAAGGTGGACGCCGCCGACGTGCTGCTGCTCGACGAGACCGACAACACGCTCGCGCTCTCGGCCAGCACCGGGTTCCGCGCCACGGCGATGCCGGACCTGCGCCTGCCCGCGGACGATGGGATGCCGGGCCGGGTCGTGACCAGCCGGCGGATCGAGACCGTCACCGCCTTGAGCGCCTTCTCCCAGTTTCGGAGGCGCTCGCTTTTCGCGCGCGAGGGGTTCAAGGCTTACGGCGCGGTGCCGCTGGTCAGCCGCGGCAAGCTCCTCGGCGCCCTCGAGGTCTTTCACCGTTCGGCGCTGAGCCCCGACCAGGAGTGGCATTCGTTCCTGGACGCGCTGGGCAGCGTCGCGGCCGTGGCGATCGACAGCGCGACGATGCAGGAACGACTGCGGACCAATCGCATTGGCCAGGGCCCCAGGGTTCAGCGGGGATCCCCGGACATGAGCCGGACCGAGAGCGAGATCATGCGGATGGCCGTGGAGGGCCTTACCAACCGCGAGATCGCCGCCCGGGTTCACCTGAGCCAGAACACGGTCAAGTTCCACATGCGCCAGATCCTCCAGAAGACGGGGGCGTCGAACCGGACCGAGCTCGCGCACGAGGCCGCCAAGCAGGGCTGGCTTTAATCACCTCGGTTAACAGAACTACCCGACTGGGTAGTGAATTAGCCCTTCGGAGAGGGTTCTGTCAAGTGACACTGCCCCTACTCTCACTCCTTGGGAGTTCGGGTCGCTTTACATGGATCTTGCAGCCACATGGGTACCGGGGCAGCCCAGCCTCCAGGCCGGTGACCTGGCCGGGGAGCTTGGGTGAACCTCCGAGAGGGCATGACCCTCGGGCCCTACCGCGTCCTGGAGAAGCTCGGGCGCGGCGGCATGGCGACCGTTTACCGGGCCTACCACCCAGCCCTGGACCGCTACGTCGCGATCAAGGCCCTGGCGGATTTCTTCGCCGACGAGCCGGGCTATCGCGAGCGCTTCCAGCAGGAGGCCCGCTCGGTGGCGCGGCTCAAGCACCCCAACATCCTCGAGGTGTTCGACTTCGGCTACGAGGACGGGATCGCGTTCCTCGTGCTCGAGCTGGTCGAGGGTGGCACGCTCGCGGACCGGGTGGGCAGGCCGATGCAGCTGCAGGAGGTGGTGCCGCTCCTCGAGCAGCTCGGTAGCGCGCTCGACCACGCGCACGCGCACGGCATCCTGCACCGTGACATCAAGCCTTCGAACATCCTCATCCACTCGGACGGAACCCCGGTGCTCGGCGACTTCGGGCTGGCCAAGATGGCCGGCTCGCTGCGGCGACTCACCAGCTCGGGCACTGTCATGGGGACGCCCGAGTACATGTCGCCGGAGCAGGCCGCCGACGAGCCGCTAACGCCGGCGTCGGATCTCTACTCCCTGGCCGTCGTCGCGTACGAGATGCTCACGGGGCGGGTGCCGTTCGAGGCGGACACGCCCGCAGCGACCCTGCTGTCCCACGTGACCAAGCCGATGCCGGCGACCCGGGAGCTGAGGGGCGAGCTTTCCGCCCACGTCGAAGAGGTGCTGCGCAAGGCCCTGGCCAAGCGCCCCGAGGATCGGTATCCCTCGGCGGGCGAGTTTGCCGCCGCCCTTCGGCCTGCCGCCTGGCCGACGCGCCGCGGCGAGGATCTGAACACGGTCAAACCGAACACCCCCAAGGTCGTTGGCCCCGACCGCACCCCGGTCGTTCTCGTCGTCGACGACTCGGCCGCTAACCGCGACCTCATCGAGGCCTGCCTGGCCGAGGTGGACTGCCGGGTCAGCGCGGCCGAGGATGGAGCCGCCGCGCTCAAGTCGATCCAGGCCTCGCCGCCAGACCTCGTCCTTCTGGATGTCCAGATGCCGGGCATCGACGGCTACGAGGTGTGCCGCCGCATCAAGGCGAACCCTGGATCGCGCCTCGTGCCCGTGGTGATGATCACATCGCTCGACCGCACCAGCGATCGCGTCCGAGCGCTCGAGGTCGGCGCGGACGACTACATGACCAAGCCGGTCGACCGCGTCGAGCTCGTGGCGCGCGTCCGCTCGGCCCTGCGGCTGAAGAGCGTGTACGACTCGCTGGACAGCGCTGAGCACGTCATCTTCGCGCTGGCGGCCGCTGTCGAGGCCAAGGACCCGTACACGGAGGCGCATACGCAGCGCGTCGCGGAGTCGGCCCGCCGGCTGGGGGCAAGCTTCCGCGTGACGGCCGACGACCTCGACGCCCTGTACCGCGGCGGTTTGATCCACGACATCGGAAAGATCGGCGTGCCCGACGCCATCCTCCTCAAGCCCGGACCGCTCGACCCCAACGAGCTCGCTGCGATGCGGCGCCACCCTGTCATCGGCGAGACGATCGTCGCTCCCCTGCGTTCAGCGTCCGCGCTGCTGCCGATCATCCGGCACCACCACGAGCGCTACGACGGGGCGGGATACCCCGACCGCCTCGCCGGCAACGCGATCCCGAAGCTCGCGCGGATAGTCGCCGTCTGCGACGCGTTCGACGCGCTGGTCAACGACCGTCCTTACCGCTCGCGCAACTCTCTCGAGGAGGCGTGCGCCACGCTGCGCGCGGGCGCCGGCCGGCAGTGGGACCCGGAAGTCGTCGAGGTCTTCCTGAAGGACCTGCCTGCCCTCGCCAGCCGCGGGGCGGCCTGAGGCAAGCCTGATGGCGGACCTCGTTTCGTTCCTCCAGAACGCCGTCGCGGTCGCGTTCGTCGCGCTCGGCGCCGTCACCGCGGTCACCTGGCTGCGGCGGCGCGATCGATCGATGGGTTTTCTCGCGCTGGCGATCATCCTGCTGGCCTCGGTCACCTCACTGGGACGCCTGGCCGCGTACATGCGGCTGGGCACACCGGTGCTCAGCGGCATCGAGGTGATCGCGTTCCTCGGATCGGCCTACGCGCTGCTTCTGTATCGAGACGCCCTCATCCCACTCCCTCGGCGCTGGCACGCCGCTGCGATCGCATCGTTGGTGGCTGCCAGCGTCCTCATCCTGGGAGCACTCCTTTTTTCCTTGAGCAGGTCGATGCTCCTGTTCGTCGCCGTCGTGTTCGTCCTCGCCTGGTGTGCGTGCGTCGGCGAGCCGATCGTCCGGTTCTGGCTCGTCTCCCGCAGCCTCCCCGCGGTGCAGGCGTGGCGCCTTCGCTCCTTGAGCCTCGGCTTTGGAGGCCTTGTCCTCCTGCTCCTGTTCGCCGTCTCGGTCGGGCTCGTCGTCCGCCAGCTGGCGGTGCAGGTCGGAATCGAGCTGGTGGCCCTGGCCATCGTGCCTCTCCTCTACGCGAGCTTTGCGCCGCCCGCCTGGCTGCGCCGCCAGTGGCGAGCCCAGGAGGAGGAAAGCGTGCGGGCCTTCATGGAGGAGGTGCTCGTCAGCGACGATCGCGAGACCCTCGCCAACCGCGCTCTGGAGCTGGCCACGCGCCTGGTCGGGGGCGCATCGGCCGTCGTGTTCGATCCCTCCGGCGGGGCGGCGATCTCGCGGGGCATGGACGCCGCGCGTTTGGGCCAGCTGACCGGGATGGTGCACGACCTTCGCGTGGGCATCAGCCGCATCACGCTCGACGGCGCGGAGGTCAGCGCGATCACTGTCCCCATCAAGGGCTTGAACGAGTCGCGCACGATGGTCGTGCTCGCCGGTCCGTTCACGCCCACCTTCGGCGGCGACGAAACGGTCCGCATGGAGCAGCTGATGAGCGCCTTCGTGACCGCCCTCGATCGGCGGCGTCTGGTCGTCGAGCTCGAGCACAGCAATGTCGCGTTGAAGGAGGCGAACCGGCACAAGAGCGTCTTCCTCGCCAACATGAGCCACGAGCTCCGCACGCCGCTCAACGCCATCATCGGTTTCTCCGAGCTGCTCAGCGATGCGCGCGAAGGTCAGTTCGACGCCACGACGCAAAAGCGATTCCAGAACCAGATCCTCACCAGCGGCAAGCACCTGCTCAGCCTGATCAACGACATCCTCGACCTGTCCAAGGTCGAGGCAGGCCAGATGGAGCTGCGCCTCCAGCTCGTGTCGGTCTCGGACGCGGTCGACCAGGTGATCAAGACCATCGAACCGCTGGTCGCTAAGAAGAGCCTGACGATGACCAGCAACGTCTCCGGCGCCGGCGAGGTGCTCGCTGACGCGGGCAAGCTCCGGCAGATGCTGCTCAACCTCGTGTCGAACGCGATCAAGTTCACGCCCGAAGGCGGCGTGGTCACGATCGGCGCGCTCCGCCTGGGTGACATCGTCGAGATCTCGGTCGCCGACACCGGGATCGGCATCGCGGAGCCCGACCAGGCGCAGATCTTCCAGGAGTTCCACCAGGTCGACCAGGGACCAGGCCGGAAGCACGAGGGCACCGGTCTCGGCCTTGCCCTGACGCGGCGGTTCGCGTTGCTGCATGGCGGCGACGTGCGCGTCACGAGCCGCGTCAACAAAGGCAGCGTGTTCACCCTGACGCTGCCCGTCCGCGCGCCGGCGGCCGCCCCGGCGCATGCGACGGCGCCGTCGACCAACGGCCACCTCCCCGATGGCCCCGGTCAGCTCGTGCTCGTGATCGAGGATGACCCCGCCGCCGCCGAGCTGCTGACCCGCCAGCTGGCCGAAGCCGGTTACAGGACGCAGGTCGCGAGGACGGGCAGCGAAGGCCTGGCGCGGGCGCGTGAGCTTCAGCCGGCCGCCATCACGCTCGACATCATCCTGCCCGAGGTCGACGGCTGGGAGATCATGACCCGGCTCAAGAGCGATCACCTGACCAGCGGCATCCCCATCGTCGTGGTCAGCGTCGTCGACAACCCGGAGCTGGGCCTCGCCCTCGGTGCCATCGACTACTTCGTCAAGCCGATCGACGTCAGGCTCCTGATCCAGCGCCTGAACCACTTCGGGCTCAATCCGACGTCAGGCAGCCATGCCCCCCGTGTGCTGGTGGTCGACGACGAAGCCGCGAACCGCACGTGGCTGACGAAGGCGCTCGAGCCGGCCGGCTTCACCGTGCTCACCGCCGAAGGGGGCCGCGAGGGAATCGAGCTTGCCAAGTCCCAGAGGCCAGACTTCGTGGTGCTCGACCTGATGATGCCGGAGGTCACGGGCTTCGACGTGGTCGAAGCGCTGCGCGCCGACGAATCGACGCGCGAGACGCCGATCATGGTCCTCACGGCAACGAACCTCACCGAGGCGGACAAGCGCCTGCTCAACGGCAGGGTCTCCGAGATCCTGAAACGTGGCTCGGTCGGCAGCTCCGACATCGTCGGCCTCGTGAAACGCGTCGTCGCGCACAGGAACGGGACTAAATGAGGGGCCGCGGCTCGATCCTGGTCGTCGAGGACAACGAGGCGAACCAGATGCTGGTGCGCGCGGTGCTCGAGATCGAGGGTTACGTTGTCGCGGTCGCCGGCTCGGCGGACGAGGCGATCGAGCAGCTCCGCACCGACACTCCGGACCTCATCTTGATGGACGTGCAGCTGCCGGGGCAGGACGGCCTCTCTCTCACGCGCGAGCTGAAAGCGAGGCCGACCACGGCCGCCGTCCCGATCGTGGCCCTCACGGCTCACGCGATGCATGGCGACCGCGAGCTCGCTCTGCAGGCGGGCTGCGCCGGCTACATCGCAAAGCCGATCGACACCCGCACGTTTGGCGCCGAGGTGCGCCAGTTCCTTGTCGACTCCGCCGACGGTGGTCGCGTGGCGGCGCGATGACGAAGCGGATCCTCGTCGCGGACGATGATCCGGCGAGCGCCGAGCTGCTGACGTACTTCCTCGAGTCCAAGGGCTTCGAGGTGGCGACCGCATCGGACGGAAACCGTGCCCTCGAGATGGGCACGAGCGGCGACTTTCAGCTCGTGATCCTCGACGTGCACATGCCGATGTATGACGGCGTCGAGGTGCTCCAGTTCCTCCGCCGGCGCCACGTGCTGCATCCGATCAAGGTCATCGCGCTGACGGGCGACCTTTCCGACGAGGTCCGCGACGCCCTCACGAGCGGAGGTATCGACAGCCTTCTCTCCAAGCCTGTGGACCTTGGCCTTCTTCACGACGAGGTCAGCCGGCTGACGGCGGCCTGAGGCCGCTGCGGTGATCGAGGTCCGGCCCGAGAGCGTGGACCCGCCCCCCGCGGGGTCATCGCACTGGGTGCTCGTGGTCATGGCCGACGAAGTGAAGCGGCGCTCGGTCCGCAAGGCCTGGGAAAGCGCAGGGTTTGCCGTCGAGGTGGCGTCAAACGCGACGGACGCGCTCGAGTGCTTGAAGGTGATGACACCATCGCTCGTCGTGATTGAGGACAGGCTCTTCCGGCGGGCGCCGCGCTGATGCGCCGGTTCGGACTTGCAGCCGTCTGCGTCGTCGTGCCCATCGTCGTGCTCACGACGTACCTGCTGCTGCAGGCCGGACACCAGCCGGTCGGCGTGCTGCGCGACATCGGGCAGGCGCTCGCAGCTCTGGCCGCGCTGGCATCGACGGGCTGGCTGGCCAGGCGGTCGACCGGCAGGGTCAGGTGGGCCTGGGCGCTGCTCGCGGTCTCGGCCGTGACCGCGCTCGTCGTTGAGGTTGCTGAGGCCGCCTACACGATCGGGTCCGGCGCCGCACCGCGCTTCCTGTCCGCCGCCGACGTCGCCGTCGCCGCCGCGATCCCGGCCGCGATCGCCGGCTTGCTCCTGTTTCCGCGCGAGGTCAACCAGTACGGGGCGCTCAGGCGAGCCGGCCTCGACGTCGCCATGGTCGCGCTGTCGCTGACCTTCATCGGAAGCGCCCTATCGCTGCCCCAGCTCTTTGTCCGGTTCGCGTCGCCGGGCGGCTCCTGGATCGGACTGGCGTTCCCGGTCCTTGACCTGGTCCTGCTGGCCGCCATCTTCCTGGCCCTCCGCTGGTGCCAGGCCTGGCTTCGTGCCCAGATCGCGTTCGTGGCCGGCGGCCTGGCTGTGATCGCGATCTCGGACAGTGCGGCCGTGTTCCTCGCCGCCGCCGGGCACCTGACCGCGCTGCGCGAGCTGCTGAGCGCCGGATCGATGTACGGCTTCGCGCTGGTCGCCGTCGCGCCTCTCTGGCCCCAGGCGCCCGAGGAACCGATCCCCGAGAGCCACGGCGACATGCCCCTGTGGTCCGACCTAATCCCTTACGTGGGGGTGACGGCGGTCGCGGTCACCGCGGTTGTGATGTCGATCGCGCGGCAGCCGATGACGGCGTACGCGGCGGCATCCGCGGGTGGCCTCGCGCTGGTGCTGCTCGGCAGCCACCTGCTCTCACGAGAAGAGGCGCGCCACATCCTGCGGCAGAGCAGGCGCGCCGAAGCGCGCATGCGAGAGCGCGAGGTTTTGCTGAACAACGTGGTCGACCACGCGCCACAGGGCGTCGCGACCATCGCGCCCGAGCGCCGGATCGTGAGCGCCAACCCGCGCCTCGCCTCGATGCTCTACGCGCCGCTGCCGGTGCTGGCCGGCGCGCTGACCGACACCTTCCTGCCCGAGAGCTATGTGGCCCGCGTCTTCCGATCCTTCGCCGCCATTGGCACCGGCGCGCCCGAGACGTACGAGTCCGACTGCCAGGCCCGGCGCGCGGACGGCAGCCAGTTCTGGATCCACTGGAGCGTGACTCCGATCCGCAAGGCTGACGGCACCATCGACTACTTCCTTGCCACTTTCGAGGACGTCACCGCCAAGCGCGAGGCGGAGGAGACGGCCGTCGCGAACCTTGCGCAGCTGGAAAAGCTGAATCGGCTCAAGAGCGAGTTCGTGTCGATGGTCAGCCACGAGTTCCGCACCGCGCTCGTCGGGATCCAGGGCTTCAGCGAGCTGATCAAGGACCAGGACATGGAAGCCGCCGAGATCAAGATCCTCGCCGAGGAGATCTACAACGACTCGCAGCGACTCAACCGCATGATCACCGAGATGCTCGACTTCGACCGGCTAGAGGCCGGCAAGCTGCGGCTCGACCTGAAGCGCCTCGACATCAACCAGCTGGCGCGCGACGCGATCGAGCACGCCGCCGTGTCGACCAAGAAACACACGATCCAGGCCGAGCTGCAGCCCGGGCTGCCCGACGTGTTCGGCGACCCAGACCGCCTGTTCCAGGTGCTCACCAACCTGCTGAGCAACGCGATCAAGTACTCGCCCACCGGCGGAGAGATCTGCGTCGGGACGCGCCTCAACGGCGGGGCCGTTGAGGTCGCCGTGCAGGATCACGGTCGCGGCATCCCGCCCGAGTTCATCAACCGGCTGTTCGGGCGGTACGAGCGCTACGAGGACAAGTACGCCGGCAAGATCATCGGCACCGGGCTGGGGCTCGCGATCACGCGGCAGATCGTCGAGATGCACGGCGGGCGGATCACCGTCGACAGCGTGGTCGGCCGCGGCTCCGAGTTTCGCTTCACGGTGCCGCTCGCCAGCACTGCGGCCTCGATCACCAGGTCCGCGTGACCTTCTGAATCGTCCGCGGCCGGTCGGGGTCGAAGCCTCGCGCCACCGCGACGTGGTGGGCAAGCAGCTGGCCGAGCACGGCGAGGGGAATCGGCGTGAGCTCCTCCGGCAGGCCCGACCGGTCGGAGAGGTGGAGCACCGAGCAGCCCTTGGCCTCGATCCGCGAGCGGATCGAGGCCAGGTCGGCGGCGACGAGCCCTCCCCCATCGACGATCACCACGGGCAGGCCCGCCTCGACGATGGCGATGGGGCCGTGCTCGAAGTCAGCCACTGACCAGGCGCGCGCGAGGACGTAGCTCGTCTCGCTCAGCTTCAAAGCGATCTCCTCGGCGGTCGAGAAGTTGAAACCACGGCCGAGAACCACCGCGCGCGGACCCAGCAGCCCGGGAACCAGCGCGGCGAGCTCGTCTTCCCGCTCGAGCGTGCGGTCGATCGCCTGCGGGACAGTCTCGAGCGCTGCCGCAAACGCCGGGTCCGGGTCCATCGCCTGCGAGACGAGGGCGAGCGCCACGAGGCTCGCGGTGTAGGTCTTCGAAGCCGGCACGCTCAGCTCAGGTCCCGCCTCCATGGACAGGACGAGCTCGGCCGCGCGCGCCAGCCTGGATTCGATGGCGTTGGTGATGGCGACCGTCACCGAGCCCTGCCTTCTCGCCTCCTCGACCACCGCGATGACGTCCGGCGATTCGCCCGATTGTGAGATGCCGATGACGCCTTCGCCGGCGAGCCGCGGGGGGCGCGCGTAATGCGTGAACAGCGACGGTGCGGCGAGGGCGACCAGGGCGCGATTGCGCGCGCCGAACAGGTACTTGGCGTAGAGCGCGGCGTTGTCGGAGCTGCCGCGAGCGGCGATCACGAAGCCCGTCGATTGCGCTTTGTGGAGGCGATCGGCGATCCGCGCCGCGACCTGGGGCCCGCGCTCGAGCAGCCTGGCGGCGACCGCGGACTGCTCGGCGATCTCCTCGCGAAAGCGGCTCACGCGCGAATCAGCTCCTGCGCCAGTCGAACGGCGCCCTCGACAGGAGGCTCCTCGAGCCGGACGCATCGCATGGGGAGGCTTTCGCGGACGGCCCTCTCGAGACGCGGCTGGTTGAGCAGCAGGCCTCCAGCCAGCACGACCGGCCCCTCGACGCCGAGAGCGTCTCGTACCTCGACGACTCGATTGGCGAGCTCGATCGCCGCGCGCCGGATGATGTCGCGCGAGCCTGCGTCCTCGTCGGCGGTGTCAAACACAACCGACGCCATCGCGGCCCACCCCAGCGGCTCGTGCCTGGCGTGGAGCACGGCGATGAAGCCGCGTGCATCTTCGGCTCCGGTCGCCGCGAGCATTGCCGCGACGAGCGGGCCCGCGGGCGCGCCCGCCTCCAGGCGTGACATCGCAAGGCGAGCTGCCGCGCGTGTGATCCACACGCCCGCGCCCTCGTCGCCGATCATCCACCCCCAACCTCCGCGCTGCGCCTCGCGACCGTCCGCCGCGCGGCCGTAGGCGACCGAACCGGTGCCCGCGATCAGGGCGATGCCGGCGTCGAGTCCAGCGGCAGCGAGCACGAGCCGGGCATCGTGCACGACGCAGATGCGGCTGCCCGGCAGCAGGCGCTCGAGGAGCGCCGTCAGTCGAGCGCGCGCGTCGACGACTTCGGCGCCCGCCGCACCGGCGCAGCACGCTCCCGGTGCGATGTCGCCCAGCTTTCGCAGCAGGTCGGTGAGCCGCGCCTCGACTACATCCGGGTCGATGGTCGCGACGTTAGCGCCCGCGCCTTCAGCGTCGCGCGACAGCGACGCATCCTTGAGCCGCGCTCGGCTGGACGAGCCACCGATGTCGAGGCCTACGACGCTCGCTGAAATTTGACCGCTCCTCGGATCATGGTCAGCCTCACGCGCAGGTCAGCGTCCAGCACGACCAGGTCCGCGCATGCGCCCGCGCTGATCCGCCCCAGGCGGCGCTCCCCGAGCACCCGCGCCGGCACGGCCGAGGCCAGGTGGATGGCCCTCGCCACGCTCATGCCCGGCAGCCGGGCCATGACGCGGATGAGGTCCGGCATGGTGGCCGCGCTGCCAGCGAGCGTCCCATCTTCGAGCCTGACGACGCGCCCATCGCTGACCACGCGCCGGCCGGACAGGGCGTACGCACCAGGCGCTGCACCGGCCGCCGACGTCTGGTCCGTGGTCAGGGCGATGCGCGACGGGCCTTTGATCCGCACCAGCTGCTCGCATACCGCGGGATGAACGTGCTCCCCGTCCGCGATGAGGCCCGTCGTCACGCGCGGGTCGAGCAGCAGGGCGAGGGCGATGCCGGGCTTGCGATGGTGCACCGGCGGCATCGCGTTGTAGACGTGGGTCGCAAAGCGCACGCCCGCCACGATCGCCTTGCGTCCCTGCTCGTAGTCGGCGCCGGTGTGCCCGGCCGCGACGATGATGCCGGCGCGATGCATGCGCTCGATCGCCGCGAGGGCACCCGGAAGGTCGGGGGCGAGCGTGACCAGGCGCGGCCTTGCCGCGATCACGACGTCGACGTTCTCGGGGGTCGGTTCGGTGAGGTTGTCGAGCAGGTGCGCACCCCGGTAGGCCGGGTTGAGGAAGGGGCCCTCGACATGCGCGCCGAGCACCCTTGCCCCGGGTGCCTCGGCGGCCGCGCCGACCGCGGCGGTGAAGGCAGCTCCGACCTCGACCGGCGACGAGATCACCGTGGGCAGGAACGCCGTGACACCCGTGGAGGGCAGCTGTTCCGAGATCGCCGCGATCGCATCCGCGCCCGCGGCGGCATCGTGGCCGCCGAAACCATTCACCTGCAGGTCGATGAAGCCGGGCGCGATGACCTCGCCCGGGCCCGCAAGTACCTCCTGGTCGGGTTGTTGCGGAGGCCTGCCGGCGCCCACCCACGTGATGGTTTCGCCCTCGACCAGGACGGCGTCGGCGCCGTCCGCCCCATGCACCGATCCGCGGAGCAGGATCCTCAAGGCTTGCTCGCTCCGGCAAGAGCGGCCCGGACGTCGCCGCCCGATTCATCGAGGAGCCGCCGCGCCTCATCCAGGGGCACGCCGGCGAGGTCGGCGATGATCCGCGCCCCGCGCTCTCGGCGCTTCTCATTCCCAGCCACGACTCCCACCATCCTGCCGCGGTAGGTGCGGCCGAGGCGCGTGAAGACGGCGGTGCTCAGCATGTTGAGCACGAGCTTCTGCGCGGTGCCGGCCTTGAGGCGGGTCGACCCCGCGATGACCTCGGGGCCCGTGTCCACCTCGATGGCGAGGTCGGCCGAGCGCGCCAGGGCAGAGCCGGGGCGGCACGCGACGGCAATCCTCAGGGATCGTTCGGCGGCCGCGCGCTCCAGCGCCCCCAAGACGTACGGCGTGTTGCCGCTCGCGCTCACGCCGACCGCGACATCAGCCGGCTCGAGCCCCGCCGTGCCGGCGCGGGCGTAACCCAGGGCCTGGTCGTCTTCCTGACCTGGATCGGTCACGACGTGAGCCTGCACCAACCCTTCCTCGAGGCCGAAGGTCTCCGGGCACTCGAACGCGTCCATCGCCGCGATGAGCCCGCTCGTGCCGGCGCCGAAGTAGTGCAGGCGGCCACCGATGCGCATCCGGCCGGCGATGGCCTCGACCGCACGTGCGATGTCCTCGAGCGCCGGCGACATCGCCGCCACGGCGTTGGCATCCTCACCGTGGATCAGGGCCACGAGCTCGAGCGCGCTCATGCCGTCCAGCTCGTCCGCCCGCGGATGCACGTTCTCGCTCACGGGATGAGCGACCTGCCGCGGACGGCGAGAGGTTCGGTGATCCAGGCGGCCCAGATGCTAGGCGCCGACGAGCACCGGAGCGAGCGCATTACAGATGCGTGAGCGAGGAGCGCAGGAGGCAACAACGCAGAGGGGCTGCATGGGCACCGAAGATCCGCTGGTCGCGGCTGGGCGCTCATCCTCGCATTAGCTCCGCCGCCGCTTGCCCGCACACTCGCGCGGAGCCGTGCGTCGCGATGTAGCCGGCCGCCCCGCGAGGCTTGCACACGGGCACGCCCATGTCGACGACAACCGCGTCGGGCCGGCGCGCCAGGATCTCCTCCACCGCCTCGCGCTGCGCAGGCAGACGGTGCAGGTCGCGCACCACGACCACCAGGCTGTGGTCCTTGCGGTCGGCCTCGCTCTCGACGACGTCGACGCCCCGCGCCGCCAGGGCTTCGGCGACGCCCCACGGCACGTCGCCGGCGGCGATCGACGGCAGCGACCCCAGGCGCATCACGACTGCATGGTCGCTCACCCGCACGCTTCCTTGGCGCGTTATCGCGCGACGCGCAGCCCGCAGGCCGACGCCTTCCGCCTCAACAGCGCCACGCGGTTGAGCCGCCCGCCATGAGGCCAGTGCGTCGACCCGACCTGCCGCCTGCTCCAGACGTGCCTCGCTCAGGCGCCCGCGCCGCACGGCCTCGATCAGCGCGGCCGCGATCTCGTCCACGACCTCCTGGCCGCTTGGCCCTCCACCTACGCAGAGCGCATCACATCCAGCGATCAGCGCCAGCACCGCCGCCTCGGCGATCCCCCGCTCGCCGCTCAGGGCGCGCATGTCGAGGCCGTCGCTGACGGCAAGGCCATCGAAGCCGAGCTCGTCGCGCAGCAGACCGGTCATGACGCGAGGGCTGATCGTCGCCGGCGCGGTGTCGAGCGCGGGAACCACGATGTGCGCGCTCATGACCGCGCGCACCCCAGCCTCGATCGCGGCTTCGAATGGTTGCAGCGCGCCGCGGCGCGGGTCGGCGGCGGCGAAAGGCAGCTCGACGTGGGAGTCGGCCTCGGTGTCGCCGTGGCCGGGAAAGTGCTTGGCGCATGCGGCCACGCCCGTGCCCTGGAGCCCATCGACCCAGGCCGCCGTGTGGCGCGCGACCAGCTCGGGGTTGGCGCCGAACGAGCGGACTCCGACGACCGGGTTGAGCGGGTTGCTGTTCACGTCGGCCACCGGCGCGAGGTCCAGGTCGATCCCGATGTCCGCCAGCTCGGCGCCCATCGCGCGGGCCACCTCGGCGGTCAGCGTCGGGTCGTCCGCCGCGCCGAGCGCGAGGTTGCCGGGGTACGAGCTGCCGGTGCGCGCCTCGAGGCGCGTGACGTCGCCGCCCTCCTCGTCGATCGCGACGAGCAATCCGGCCCGCTCGGCGTGGAGCGACGCGACCAGCGCGCGCACCTGGTCGCGGTGCTCAATGTTGCGGCCGAACAGCACCACCCCGCCGAGCCCTTCGTCAACCCGCCGCCGCACCCACTCCGGCATCGAGGTCCCGGCGAAGCCCGGCAGGATGCAGCGCAGCGCCAACTGGTGGGGGGAGCTCATCCCTTGACTGCCCC
>DATIOJ010000156.1:0-4881 GCA_035473355.1 Candidatus Limnocylindrales bacterium | reverse complement strand
CTGTGGGAGGGCCGGTCACTGACGTATGTGGCCGAGCAGGCCGGGCACTCGGTCGCGACGCTCGCACGGCACTACGCGGGCGTGCTCCGCGAGCTCGAACACGCGCCGCGCACACCGGCGGATGAGGCCATTCGCGAGGCTCGAGAGCGGGTCGAGGTTGCGACAGGATTGCGACAGGACGAAATGGGCTTGCGGTGAGGCGGCACGTTTGTCCTGCAAATCGTTAAGGTGGGCGATACTGGGATCGAACCAGTGACCTCCGCCTTGTCGAGGCGGCGCTCTCCCAGCTGAGCTAATCGCCCTGGGAGAAGCTAAATGTATCGAGGGTGAGGATTCCGTGGGCGGGGGTAGACTCGGCCCCGATGAGACCGAAGGTTGCGGCCTCACTCGTGGTACTTGGGATTGCGGCGCTGCCGGCCTGCTCGGCCGCATCGAAGGCCGGTTCGGCCGGCTCGCAGAGCACCGCGGGGTCGACCTCCTCGCAGACCAGCTCGACTCAATCCACCCCGACCCCGGCCCCGCCGGGCGGCCCGATCAGCGCCAGGAGCGCGCGGATCACGGTCAGCCCGAGCTCGGGTCACCGTGGCACACACTTCGACGTGAAGTTCACCGCGCCCGAGAAGACCGGCACGGTCTCGGGCGCCACTCGGCGCTATCAGGTGGGGGCCGCCACCTCGCAACAGCAGGGCTGCGTCGCCATGGCAAACAAGTCCGTGGGAGCCTCGCGCGCGGGCGCGCGCGTGAGCACGACGCTGACCCCGATCGGCGGTCGCTGGTGCACCGGGACCTACAAGGGCAAGATCGTCGAGACCGTGATGCCCAGGTGCGCAGCCGGCAAGGTGTGCCCGGCCTTCATCGGCATCCTGCGCACGATCGGCACCTTCAAGTTCCGCGTTTCGTAGCTGCCGCGTAGCATCAGCGGCATGGATTTCGAGCTTCCAGATGGCACGACGCTGAGCCTGGCCGACGGCGCCACTGGCGCTGACGCGGCTGCGGCGATCGGTCCCGGACTGGCCCGGGCCGCACTGGCGGTCAAGGTCGACGGGGAGCTGCGCGATCTCACGCGCCCGCTGCCTGAAGCCAACGGCACCGGACCCGCGAAGCTCGAGATCGTCACCGAGAAGAGCGAAGATGCGCTGGATCTGATCCGCCACGATGCCGCCCACGTCCTCGCGGCCGCCGTGATGGACCTGTATCCGGGCGTCAAGATCTCGATCGGTCCGCCGATCGAGGACGGCTTCTACTACGACTTCGACTTCCCCGACGGGGTGACGTTGTCTGACGCGGACTTCGAGCGGATCGAGGCGAAGATGCGCGAGCACATCGACGCCGACGAGGCGTTCGTTCGCGAGGACGTGAGCACGGACGCCGCGCTTGACCGCTTCCGCGGCGAGGGCCAGGACTACAAGGTCGAGCTGATCGACGACCTCGTTTCCGAAAACGGGGTGCGCACGGTCTCGCTGTACACCAACGGCCCGTTCACGGACCTGTGCCGCGGGCCACACGCCCCGAGCACCAAGCGCATCAAGGCGTTCAAGCTGCAGTCGGTGGCGGGCGCGTACTGGCGCGGCGATTCCAGCAAGCCGATGCTCACGCGCGTGTACGGAACGGCGTTCTTCTCGCCCAAGGACCTCCAGGCCCATCTCGAGCGGCTCGAGCGCGCCCGCGCCAACGACCACCGCCGGCTCGGCCCGCAGCTGGGGCTGTTCACCTTCTCCGACGTCGCGCCCGGCTCGGCGTTCTGGCTTCCCGCCGGAACCGAGGTGTTCAACTCGCTGGTGGCCCTGAGCCGCGAGATGGGCCGCACCCGCGGCTACACCGAGGTCAAGACCCCGCAGCTGTACGACAGCTCGCTGTGGAAGACCTCCGGGCACTGGGACAAGTACCGCGACAACATGTTCGTGACCGAGTACGAGGACCGGGCGATGGCACTGAAGCCGATGAACTGCCCGGGGCACTGCCAGCTGTACTCGTTGCAGCGCCATTCCTACCGCGACCTGCCGGTGCGGTACTCCGAGCCAGGTCTGCTCCATCGGCGCGAGCCCAGCGGGACGCTGCACGGCCTCCTGCGGGTACGGCACTTCGCCCAGGACGACGCTCACATCTTCTGCACCGAGGACCAGATCCAGCAGGAGGTCGCCGGCTGCCTGGAGTTCGCGTTCGCGACGTATGCGGTGTTCGGCGTCGACGTCCGCGTCGAGCTCTCGACGCGACCCGAGGAGCGGATCGGCTCCGACGCGCTGTGGGACGTGTCCGAGGCGGCTCTGACCAGCGCGCTCGAGTCAAAGGGCATCGAGTACGACCTCAACGAGGGCGACGGCGCGTTCTACGGACCCAAGATCGACCTGCACATGACCGACTCGCTGAACCGCTCCTGGCAGCTCGGCACGGTCCAGCTCGACTACAACTTCCCCGAGCGCTTCGACCTCTCCTACACGGGGGCGGACAACGCCGAGCATCGGCCGGTGATGATCCACCGGGCCCTGATGGGGTCCTACGAGCGCTTCATCGGGATCCTGCTCGAGCACCTCGAGGGCGAGCTGCCCCTGTGGCTCGCCCCGGTGCAGTCGATCGTGCTCCCGATCGCCGATCGCCACATCCCGTACGCCCGTCAGGTCGTCGAGCAGCTGCAGGCCGCCGGCGTGCGCGGCGAGGTCGACGACCGCACCGAGTCGATCTCGCGCAAGATCCGCGACGCGGAGCTGCGAAAGATCCAGTACATGGCCGTGGTCGGCGATCGCGAGCAGGAGGCAGGCGAGATCTCGCTGCGCGAGCACCGCAAGGGCGACGACGGCTCATACCCCGTCGAGGCGTTCATCGAGCGCTTGGAAGGGGAAGTCAAGGCGCGTGCGAGCAGGTGACCGAGGCTTTGGCCCGGGTGCGATCGCAACCAAAAACCCCCTTGACGACCCGAATCCGCCGCTATACTCGCTTTCGTTGATCCAAGTGCTTCACCACATACGGCCCGGCGCCGCTTGACGCAAGGTCCTTTCCGCAACTAGTGCCGGTCCCTAGAAAATTTGACCGGCGCCCGCCTGAGCGGGACCTGACTCGGATCAACGACCGGATTCGCGTACCCGAGGTCCGTCTCGTTGGCGAAGATGGCAAGCAGATCGGAGTCATCAAGACGTCCGAGGCGCTCGCCTACGCGCAGCAGCGCGATCTCGACCTCGTCGAGGTTGCTCCTGAAGCCCGGCCGCCCGTCTGCCGCGTGCTCGACTACTCCAAGTACAAGTACGAGCAGGCCCAGAAGCAGAAGGCCGCCCGGCGCCATCAGCAGCAGATCACGATCCGCGAGATCAAGTTCCGCCCGAAGATCGCGCAGAACGACTACGACACCAAGAAGGGGCACATCACGCGCTTCTTGCTTGGCAAGGACAAGGTCAAGGTCACGATCATGTTCCGCGGTCGCGAGGTGACCCACCCGGAGCGTGGGACCGCCCTGCTGGACCGTCTCGCTGGAGAGTTGTCCGAGCTCGCGGTAGTCGAGCAGTCGCCGATCCAGGACGGGCGCAACATGACGATGATGCTGGCGCCCTCCAAAGCGGTGCTCGCGGGCGAGAAGGATCACCACGACGACGACGACGATCACGCCGAGACGCGTCGCAAGGGCAGCCGCCGCGACCGCGCCCGTGCCGAGGCAGAGGCGCAGGCCGACGCCAGCAACGGCAGCCGTCGCAACGGCTCGGGCTCCGAGCCGTCGGATGAGGCCGAAGCTGAAGCCGAGCCGGCCGCCTCGCCGACTGTGGCTTCAGACGAAGCCGACGCCTGACCCCTGGCGCCTGGCGCCTGACGGCGAACTTGCACCGGGCCGGGCGGCTTGCCGCGTGCCGTCTGCTTTACTAGGCGCCTCCGGCATGCCCAAGATGAAGACACATTCAGGCGCCAAGAAGCGCTTCCGGCTGACCGCCAACGGCAAGGTCCGCGGTCGTCACGCCTTCACGAGCCACATCCTCGAGAAGAAGTCGCCCAAGCGCAAGCGGGCGATGGGCCGGCCCGTGGCGATCTCCAAGCACGACGAGCCGCGAGTCAAGACCTTGCTCGGAGCCAAGCACAAATGACCCGCGTCAAGCGCTCCGTCCACGCTCGCAAGAAGCGCCGCGCCACCCTGGCGATGGCCAAGGGCTACCGCGGCGACGCAAGCCGGCATTACCGCGTCGCCAAGGAGGCGGTGCTCAAAGCCGACCAGTACCGCTACCGCGACCGCCGTAACCGCAAGCGCGACTTCCGCAGGCTGTGGATCACCCGGATCAACGCCGCGGCGCGGATCAACGGCATGTCGTATTCGCAGTTCATGCACGGCCTTCAACTGGCGAACGTCGAGGTCGACCGCAAGATCCTCGCCGACATCGCCGTCCATGACGCCGACACCTTCCGACGCTTTGCCGACCGCGCCCGCGAGGCGCTGGCGGCCGGCTGACGAACGCCGACCACACCAGCACCGCCAACCGGGCGCCGCTCCTCCAGGGACGGCGCCTTTTTTGTTCCCTTAGCCAGATGACGATCACCAGCCACCAGAACGCAAAGCTCAAGGAGATTCGCAAGCTCCGCCAGCGCCGCCGCTCGCGCGAGCTCGCCGGGCGCTTCGTGGCCGAGGGCGAGGATCTGCTCGCGGCCGCCGACGCCGCCGGCTGGGAGCCGGTCGAGCGGTATTGCGCGGCCGGCAGCGGCCTGCCAGGGGTGGAGGTCGAGCCCGAGCTGCTGGCAAACGCCTCCGGCCTGGGGTCGGGAACCCGGGCGCTCGCGGTTTACGAGGAGCGGTGGGCTTCTGGGCCGGCGGGACCGCTGTGCGTGTACCTGCACGGAGTTGGCGACCCCGGCAACGTGGGAGCAGTTCTGCGATCCGCCCAGGCGTTCGGCGCCTCGTCGGTCGCGCTTGGC
>DATIOJ010000155.1:0-43331 GCA_035473355.1 Candidatus Limnocylindrales bacterium | reverse complement strand
GATTCTCGTCGCCTACGACCTCAACGGGGCGCCGCTTCCCATGGCGCACGGATATCCCGCCCGCATCCTGATTCCCGGCCGCTATGGCATGAAGGGACCGAAGTGGCTCGACAGCATCCAGCTCACCAACCACGAGACTGGCGGCTACTGGGAGCAGCAGGGTTGGGACCACAACGCCGTCGTCAAGACGACCTCCCGCATCGACGCACCGCGTGACGGCGACATCGTCAAGGTGGGGCCGATCGAGGTCGGTGGCGTCGCGTTTGCGGGCAAGCGAGGGATCAGCAAGGTCGAGTACACGACCGACGGTGGATCGAGCTGGATCGAGGCGCCCTTCGATCCGCCGCTGTCCAACCTGACGTGGGTCATCTGGCGCGCGAGCTGGACGCCCGCGAAGGAAGGCGCCTACCGGCTCATGGTGCGGGCGACCGACGGGTCAGGCGCGGCGCAGACCCGGCTGGCCACGCCGAGCTACCCCAACGGCTCGAGCGGCTACCACACGATCCAGGTCAACGTCTCCAAGTAGGGCTACACAGACCGGGCAAGCAGCTCTTGAAGGATCTCCTTCTCATGGGTCACGGACACGAAGTGTCCCTCGTTGTGCCACACGCGTAAGTCGACCGCGGCGAGCTGAGCCACCAGGCGTCGCGCCGCGGAAAGAGGCGCGTTCATGTCGTCGTCCCCGTGCCACCACGTGACCGACGTCTTCACATCGCGAGGATCGAAGTCCCACGCGCGATGCATCGCGATGGACTCGTCGGTCCAACCCTCGGCGCCCTGGCGCAGCGTCTCGGCGAGGTTCTCGCGCGACATCTTCTGCCAGGCCGGGTCGGACATGATCGCGCGATCGGCTTCCGGCGCGTCGCTCAGGACGCCTGCCATGCCTTCGTCGCTGAGCAGCCGCTGGCGGACCCCGGAGAGAAACTCGTGCAGCGGCTCCCACCCCTGCTCGGCCAGCCCGTAGCCGCGCGCGTTGATGCCCACGAGGTGCTCGATCTCGTCGGCGACCAGTGGAGTGGCTCCCACGACCACGGTGATCGCCGAGACACGGTCCGGATGCCTGGCGGCCAGCGCCAGGACGTGCGGCCCTCCACCGCTCGTGCCCGTCGCGGGCACGCGGTCGAGGCCGTGCGTGTCGAGCAGCTCGGCGTAGTCATCGGCAACGTCGGCGATTCCGCGGCCCGGCTTGCGCGTGGAACCGCCGTAGCCCGGGCGGTCGGCCATGAGGTAGCGCGCTCCGACCTCACGCTGGATCGCCGGGTTGGGGTTGTACTGCTTGCGTGAGCTTGGGGTGCCCTGGATGCGGAGGACCGGTGTGCCGTCGGGGTCGCCCCACCACCGCCACGCGAGCTCGCGTCCATCGCGCAGCTTGAGGACACCGTCTTCGTAGGTTCGCCCGTCCGCCGTCTTCTGAAGCTGTTTCACTTCAGCGCCCAGATCGATTTGAGGCCATCCAGTCCAAGTCGCACGAGTCCCTCCTTGCGCAGCATCTTGAAGATCTTCCCCTGCTTGTCCCACTTCGACGTCCCGTCGACCCGGAAGAACTCGTCCAGCGCGCGGTCCGCGATCTGCAGGTCTTTGGTCAGCAGCTGCGGGTTGTGCTCGAGCAGCGGCACCGCCTTGTCGTACTTTTTCATGTCGGCCATGACCCAAGAGGCGTCGAGCTTGCCCCGGTACTCGGCGAGCCGGCGCTCCGAAAAGTCGCCCACCTCCTTGGCGTGAATCACTGTCTCACCCGCGAGTCGTCCGGAGACCATGGCGAGGTTGGAGCCTTCGCGGTGCACCGGGTTGGACAGCATCGCCGCGTCCCCGCAGACCAGGTAGCCGGGGCCGTAGACCTTCGGGATGCCGCGATAGCCGCCCTCGGGGATCAGGTGCGCGAGGTACTCGACTGTTTCCGCGCCGCGAAGCAGCGGCCGGACCGCGGGGTGCTGCTTGAAGTGCTCCATGAGATCGTTGGGAGAACGCAGGGTCTTGTTGAACTCGCTGAGAAGCGCGCCCCCGCCGACCGAAAGGGTGTCTCGGTTGGTGTAGATGAACATGAAGCCCGACATCCCCATCGTCGAGTCGCCGAAGCATTCGACCGTGCAGCCTTCGCCGGGTTCGCAGTTGAAGCGCTCCTCGATCAGTCCCGAATCCAGCTGCATGATCTCTTTGATCGCCATCGCGACCTCGTCGGGTCGCAGCTTGCGCCGCAGCGGCTTGCCGTCGATGACCGTGTTCTCGAGCAGGCCGGTGCCGAGCCCGATCCCCTCGCAGATGATTGTTACGTCGGCGTAGAGGTCGTCGCCGCGACCCGTCCCGACGCCGACGATCCGTCCGGCTTTCACGATCAGGCGATCGACCACGGTCTCGGGCACGACCAGCGCCCCCGCCTTCTCGGCCTGCTCCGCGAACCATGCGTCGAATCGCGCTCGCAGCACCGAGTACGAGTGCGGGTGCTCGCGGTTGCGCAGGTTCTTGTAGTCGATGCCGATCGAAGCCTCCGCGGTCATGAGCCACCGCCGCTCCTCGATGATCGGACGCTCGAGCGGGGCCTGCTTCCAGTCGTCGCCTACGATCTCTTCGAGGTAGTGGTTGTAGAGAATGCCGCCCATGACGTTTTTCGACCCGGGCTTGGCGCCGCGCTCGAGAAGGGCGACCTGTAGACCCGCCTTGGCCATCGTGATCGCCGCCGCGGTGCCCGCCGGTCCGGCTCCCACGACCACCGCATCGAACTTCTCCTCGTCAGCCATCTAGGTCAAGTCAAATTGAAACTCATCGGGCTAACGGGCGGCGCGGGCTCGGGGAAGTCGACGGTCGCCGGCATGTTTCGTGACCTGGGGGCGGTCATCGTCGACGCGGACGAGGCAGCCCACGCCGTCTACGAGCCTGGCACGCCGGCGTTTGACGAGATAGCGACCACTTTCGGTCGGGAGTTCGTGCGCGACGGCCGCATCGATCGCTCTCGCCTCGGCGATCTCGTCTTCAAGGACGCCGCCGCCCGCGCGCGATTGAACGCCATCGTCCATCCCCGCGTTCGAGACTGGATGGCGGAGCAAACCGTCGAAGCATTCGAGCGCGGCGCGGAGATCGTGATCCAGGACGTGCCGCTGCTGTTCGAGAACAACCTGCAGGGCCTGTTCTCGTCCACCGTCCTCGTCTACGCGCGGCCTGCCACGCAGATCGCGCGGCTCACCGACGCGCGCGGCGTTTCCCTTGCCCGCGCCAACGCAATGCTCTCAGCGCAGATGGCCATCGACGCAAAGCGGCCGCTGGCCGACTTCGTGATCGACAACGACGGCTCCCTCGAGGAGACGCGCCGGCAGGTGGAGGACGTGTGGGCTAGAGCCCGATCTCTCTGAGCAGCTCTTCGGTGTGCTCGCCCAGACGCGGGGCGGGCCGGCGCGCAGCGCGATCTAGCGGGCGTCGCGCAGCGATCTGCGGATGGGCCGCCACCTCGTCGAGGTCGAGCACGGGCTCGCAGCACGCGTCGAGCTGCGAAAGTTCTCGCTCCCAATCCTCCCGCGTCCTGGACGCGAAGATCTGCTCCAGCGCAAGCTGGACGTCCGCCGCTTCCGAATACTGTCGCTCGAGCAGGTCGGCGCGGCCGACCGCCTCGCACAGCGCCGTCCAGAACTTTGGCTCGAGGGCGGCGACGCTGTAGTAGCCACCGTCTTTGCACGCATAGACGCGATAGCACGCGTACCTCCCGGTCAGCCGCTGGTCGCCGCGCGCCACGCGCTCACCGTTTGCGCGGGCGGCAAACGCGAGGGCGAGAAAGCCCGCAGCGCCGTCGGTCATCGAGCAGTCGATCCATCGACCGTCCTCGCCTCGCTGCACGGCCACCAGCGCGGCGAGAATCTCAGCGGCCGGCTGCAGGCCGCCGCCACCGATATCCGCAACCTGGACCGCGAGAGGCACCGGCGGACGATCGCGCTCGCCGTTGAGGCCGAGTCCCCCGGCGATCGCCATGTAGTTCAGATCGTGGCCGGCTCGTGACGCAAACGGACCATCCTGCCCGTAGCCCGTGATCGAGCACATCACCAGCCTTCGGTTGCGCCGGTGGAGGACCTCCCAGCCGAGGCGCAGCCGATCCATCACGCCCGGCCGGTTGCCCTCCACAAGCACGCTGGCCGAGTCGACGAGCCGGAGCAGCACGTCGCGTCCGCCGTCTGACTTGAGGTCGAGGGCGATGCTGCGCTTGTTGCGGTTGACGGCGTCGAACAGCGCGCTCTGACTCGGCCCGCCCTCGCCGTGCACGACCAGAGGCGGCGTCCAGCGCATGTAGTCGCCAAGGCCCGGCTCCTCGACCTTGATCACGTCCGCGCCCAGGTCGGCCAGCAGCATCGTGCAGTAGGCACCAGGCAGGAGCCGGGTCAGGTCGAGCACTCGGATGCCCGCCAGGGGCGGTGCGGAGCTCATCGAGATGACGGTACTGCGTTGGTATGAGACTTTGAGCCGTCCCCCATGCGTTAATACGGCATGGAAGACACGGGTTCCAGCATGCGTCCTGCCCCCCATCTTGGCGAGATCAACATCAAGGTCCCGGCGCCGTTCGCCGGCCTGAGCGACCTTGGCTTCACGGCCCAGTACCGCGCCCAGCACTTCAACGAGCCGCAGCGCGACGTGCCGCTGTTGTTCGAGGGCCCCGAGCCGCCGATGCGCCGGCTGGCCGAGGCGTTGCAGCAGCTCAGCGGCTCGCACGGGACGTCCTACGCGTGGACGGATCCGGTGATGCTGAGCGATGAGGTCGTCATCCTCGCTTTTCGTGACCGCAGCGTCGGTCAGGAGCCGGCCGTGTCCGACAGCGCGCGGATCGCGGACTACGTCCTGAACCTTGTGCGCCCCGTCGTGTTCACCTTTCTCCACGATTGCGCCGTCGTGGCGCACCTCCGCCTGTCAGATGTGATCGAGATGCGCGTCAGCGACGAGCGTCGGTCAGTCGCGGAGTTTGCGCTCCCGCTCCACAGGATCGTCCAGCCGAACGGCGAGAGGCTCCTGTGGGGCCTCGCCGGCTAGTGCGAAGGTGAGGCGCTCGGAGACGGCGTCGGCGTAGGCGACGTCCGCGCCGGGGTCGCGACGCTGCTGGACCTGGCGCTGCTCGTCGTGGAGATGGTCGGCGTCGCGATCGCTCCCGGGGAGACGTTGGCGAAGTAAAGGGCGAGCGGCACCACGATCATGCCGGCGATGACGGTCAGCACGAATGTGACCGCCCCCCACTCGCCGCGCAGCGCTCCCCAGTTCACGAGTCGTCGATTCTACTGGGCGCTAGAAGTCGTCGTCGTCCCAGCAGCTGGATTTACTCCAGCCGCGACACGTGCGACCCTTGCGTCTCCCACTCGCTGCCGCGCCTTCCATCCCTACCGATCTACCTCTCCGGAAGGGGTTAGCGACGCGAATCCGGCGCGATCATCGGTTTGGCTCGCCGCGGTCTGCCATGCGCCGATGAACGTCGCGACGTAGGGGGAACCCGGCAGGGTTCCACCTGCGCTAGAAGTCGTCGTCGCCCGAGAGTCCTTCCTCTTCCTTCTTCTTGCGCTGGTTCAGGAGTCGGATGAAGTCCTGCGCCCGCGCGAGCGCTTTCCAGCGCTCCGGGAAGAAGTCTTGAACCAGGATCTGGCGGTCCGGCTGCTGGTAGACGGTGACGCACCACTTGTTGAGGGTGCGCGAGACTTCGACCTCGAAGTCCTTCTCCGCGGTCTCATACCGAACAACTTTGTCGTCGTCGAACCTTCTTCGTCCTGAAACAGCCATAGGTAATTCACTCGGGCGGGGATACGGCTCATTGAGCGTCTACCGATTATAGGCCCCTTCAGAGACCTCTCCGGGCGGGGGCCTCAGTGGACCCTTCGAGCAGCTCACGCAGGAGCGGGGCGAGCTCCTCCCGGAGGCCCTCCCGCTTCATCGCCAGCATCAGGTTGGCCCTCAGATAGCCCGGGACGGTGCCCGTGTCGTAGTAGTCGCCCTCGAACTCGTAGGCGACCACCGGCGACTTGCTGACGGCGCGCTTGATGGCGTCGGTGAGCTGGATCTCCTTGCCGGCTCCGGGCTCGGCCCGGTCGAGCTGCTCGAACACCGCCGGGCTCAGGATGTAGCGCCCGAGGATGGCCAGGTCGGACGGCTCGGTCCCGGGCTCTGGCTTCTCGACCATGTCGACGACCTCGTGGAGCCGCCCCTTGCTGCTTCCCGTGACCACGACGCCGTAGCGGCCGATCTCGCTTCGGGGGAAACGGCGGACGGCGAGCACAGTGGCTCCCGTCTCGCTGTGCACCTCGCAGAGCTGCTGGAGGCAGGGCTTGTCGCCCAGGATGACGTCGTCCGCGAGCAGCACGGCGCAGGCCTCGCCCTCGACCAGGAGTCGGGCGGTCCACACCGCGTGGCCGAGCCCGAGCGGCTCCTTCTGCTGGACGTACGTGATGACGAGCTGGTTGCTCAGCTCGTCGACCTCGCTCAGGATGTGGAGGAGGTCGCTCTTGCCGCGCATCTCGAGGTAGTGCTCGAGCTCCAGGGAGCGGTCGAAGTGGTCGACGATGGCCCGCTTGCCGCCGCCGGTCACCATGATCACCTGCTCGATCCCGCTGGCTATGGCCTCCTCGACGCCGTACTGGATGGTCGGCTTGTCGACGAGGGGGAGCATCTCCTTGGGCTGCGCCTTGGTGACCGGCAGGAAGCGCGTGCCCAGACCGGCCGCGGGAAAAATCGCTTTTCGTACCGACGGTCTCGTCACGGGCGGCCCATTAAGGACAATCTATACGGTGGACACGATCGAAGGGATAAAACCAGGCATCGAAGGTCGAATGGAGCGCAGAGTCGAGGGCAACCTGCTCACGCACCACGTTGGAGGGAAGGGCATCTTCGCGACCCCCGCGATGATCGGCCTCATGGAGTGGACCAGCCATCGCTCGGTCGAGAATCTCATCCCGACCGGCCATACGACGGTCGGCTACGAGGTCCACGTCCGGCACCTGGCGCCGACCGCCCCGGGCAGCATCGTGGTCGTCACCTCCCGCCTGACCGAGGTCAAGGGCAACAAGCTGCACTTCGAGGTCGAGTGTCGCGAGGGCGACCGGCTGCTGGGCACAGGCATCCACAAGCGCGCGATCGTGCCGGCAGACTTTTAGCGATGAGCGATGAGCTGGACCGCGTGGCCCCGCGTGAGAGCGCTCGGGTCAAGGCCAGGGACAGGAAGGTGCGAGGCCCCAAGGTCGTCTCGGTCAACCCGGGTCTGAAGAAGCTCGCCCAGCACATCGCGGACAAGCGCAGGACCAGGAAAAAGAAAGTAACCTGAGCGCAATTCGTCCACGCACTCAACTGGGGGTTTGAGATGAAGGCCTACGTCCTCATCAACGCGTCTCCCGGGCGCGCTCTAGAGGTGGCCAAGAAGATGGAGGGGGTTCAGGGTATCTCGGCGGCGGACGCCATCACGGGCGAATACGACGTCATCGCGGTGTGCGAGGCGCCCGACGTCAACTCCATCGGATCGCTGATCGTCGACAAGATCCAGAAGATCGACGGCGTTTTCAAGACGATCACCTGCCTCGCGGTGAAGTAGCTCCGTCCCGCGTCACCGCCGGCGCTTCGACTAGGGCGGCGGCGACCTCGGGCAGGCTCGACAGCCACGGCGCCATCGAAGGCATGTCCTGCTCGAAGCTGCCGACCGACGGGGACCAGGTGAGCTCCCGGCGAGAGTACGAGTCGTCGTAGTAATGCGGCTTGCCGATCGCGTCCACCGCGAAGACGCCCGGCCAGAGCGCAGCGCCCTGCGGCGCCAGCGTTTCCACTCCGAGGGCGCGAATGTAGGCGAGGTCGTAAGGGATGGACGCGACCTCGGCCGCGAAGCCGACCGACCGCGCGGCTGAGATGAGGAAGTCGCGCCACGTCGAGTCGAAGCCGCCGACCAGGTAGCGGTGCCCGGGGCGGCCGCGGTCCGAGGCGGCCAGGCATGCGCGGCCCACGTCCTCGGCCGCGACGAAGGTCTGCTTGGCACGACCGCCGCCCGGCAGCCACACGCGGCCGCGCAGCATCGCTGACATCAGGCGCGGCATGATCCAGCTCTCTCCTGAGCCAAAGATCCGCGCGGGCCGCACGATCACGACTTCGACCTCGCTGGCGTTCTCGAGCAGCCACTCCTCTTCGTGCAGCTTCAGCTTCTCGTACGCGTGCGCCGGCTTGACGCGCGCCTTCTCGGTGATTCGCGCGAAGTGGTCCGGCCCGAAGACGTCCGCCGTCGAGACGTGGACCAGCCGGCGGACCCTCGCGCGGATCGAGGCTTCGAGCACACGGCGGAGCTGCGCGGGCGCGGACCTGCGGTAGCGGAGCCGGCGTCCGGGCGCCGCGGTCTCGGCGCAGAACACGACCACCTCGATGCCGGCGATGGCGTCGGCTAGCGTTTCGTCATCGGCGTCGGCGTTGAGCTCGATGACCGGAACATCGTCGGCCAGCGCGCGCGAGACGTGGCGGCCGAGGAACTCCCCCGCGCCGATGACCAGGTGCAAAACTGTCGAATTCTATTTCTGACGACGACTAAGTGCAGTTGTCAGGGCGTTGCGCACGCGATCCACGACAGTGGTCACCCGGCGGCTCAGCTCCCACCAGGCGGGCGCATCGGGCCGGACAGGAGGACTGATGGAAACCTCAACTCGGCTGAACGGCCGGAGGACGTCGGTCCCGCGGACCGCCACCGGCACGATCGGCACGCCCGAGTGGAGCGCAAAGAATCCGATGCCGTTTTTCAGCGGTCGCAGGGCGCGGCCGCGCGAGTAGCGGCCCTCGGGAAACATGAGCACCACACCCCAGCGCTCGAGCAGCTGGTACACGGTGCGCAGACCCTGCTCGTCGAGCTCGCCCTTGTTCGGTGAGATGGGAAACACTCCGATGAGCGGGAGCAGCCGCCTCTTCCACGCGCGGTTGAACACCGTCTCGCGCTTGGCCATGGTGTAGACCAGCGGCCTCTCCGGAAAGAACGGGATTATGAACGCCGGGTCGAACCAGGCCTGGTGATTGGCCGCGATGATGTAGGGCGGCTTCGGGATGTTCTCGAGCCCGCTGACCGTCACCCGAAACAGGTGCGTGACGACCCATCGGACCAGGGCGCGCACGAACAGGTACAAACGCGGCGGCTCGAGCGGCCTCGGGTGGACCAGCGGGTCGAGCGGCGCATCGACCAGCGCCCGGTACTCGGGGCTGCGGTAGCGCGGCGATTCGTCAGGGTTAGCGGTCGAGGAACTGGTGGAGGACGCGGTTGAACTCCTCCGGCCGCTCCGACTGCGGAGTGTGGCCTGCGCCTTTGATCACCGCGAGCTTCGAGTGCCGGAGCCCCGATTGCGCGCGCTCGGCGTGCTCGACCGGGAACAGCGGATCGTCGGCACCCCAGATCAGCTGCACCGGGATCGTCAGCTCGTCCAGCCGGTCGCTGACGTCGTGGTGGCCTCCGAACAGAGCGCGCGGATTGATCAGCGATCGGACCGTCGACAGGTACGCGCTGCGGAAGCCGTCCACCGCGTACATCTCGCGGAGGTCGGCGAGGTACTCGTCGTCCATCGCTTGCGTCAGGTCGGTGCTCACGCCGGCGTAGCGACCGGCCACGCGACGCACCATGCTGGGAGACGCCCACCGGAGCGCGTCTCGCGCGAAGCGCATCGCGGCCTCGCCCACGCGCGGCAGCGAGACTAAGCCGTAGGCGACCTGCGTCATCCGGACGTGCGGCCTGCCAAGTCCGAGGGTGTTGACGAGCACCAGCTTGCGGACCAGGTTCGGCCTTTCGAGGGCGACCTCCAGCGCGATTCGGCCGCCCAGCGAGGCCCCCACGAGCGCCACGGAGCGGAGCCGCCGCTCGTCCATGTAGCGCTCGACGAAGCGGGCGAAGTAAGGGATCGTGTAGCGCGCCCGCGGCTTGTCGGTGCGCCCGTACCCCGGCAGGTCCGGTGCGTAGACGCGGTGACCGCCCGCCGCCTCTTCGAGGTTGAGCCGCCACTCCATGTAGCCCGACGACCCCAGGCCGTGGATGAAGACGACGGGCGAGCCGTGCCCTCCGTACGTGTGATGCACGCGCAGCCTGCCGAGGTCGACGAATCCCGAATGGAGGACTTTCGACTCCCGGCGGGCGCTCGCGATCACGCCGGAAGCATACGGGCGGGGTCGGGGAGGCCCGCGATCTTTGCGCCGCTCGGGAAGCGCGCGGTCGACGCGCCCTTGATCACCGTGACGGCCCCCGGTCCGGCCGCCGTCCATTTGCTCGCCTTCCAGACAGCGGCGCTTCGCTCGTCGATGCCGAGCAGAGTCACTCCGGGAAGCTCGCGCTCGGCCGATTCGATCCATTTGTGCCCGAACGTCTCGAAGTGGGGCAGGACCGCTACGCCGGGCACTACGCCGAGAGCGTCGGCCGGCCGGCGGTTGAAGCGATTCGGCCAGCTCGCCCGGATCAGCGTGTGGGCGCACAGCGCCATCGCCCCCGCCGACGAGCCCGCCAGCGCGGCGCCGTCCCGCCACGCCTCGAAGATCGCCGACCAGACGCGGGACCCGGCGAGGACCTGGGCGACCAGGCCCGGATCTCCGCCGACGAGGTAGAAGAAGCCGCCGCCGCGTGCCAGCTCGGCGAGCTCTTTCGAGTTGGCGTCGACTCGCCTCAGCACCGGCAGCTCCTCGAGCTGGAGGCCAAGCTGATCAAACCACCTGGTCGCGTGGGCGACCGCCTTCTCCGGTTCCTGCCTCGCCGCGGCCGTGGGCACGACGTAGGCGCGTCCAGGCTTCGCGGCGGCGGCAAGGATGCGGTCCTGGTCCTCGTTGCCCGGATTGAATTCGTCGCCTCCGACCAGCGCGAGCACGCCGGACGTGGAGCCCTCCGCCACGTCCGTAGGATATGGCGGTGTCTGTTCGCGTAAGGATCGCGCCGAGCCCCACGGGGTTCGCGCACCTGGGCACGGCGAGCACCGCCCTCTACAACGTTCTGTTCGCGCGCCAGCAGAAAGGCACGTTCGTCTTGAGGATCGACGACACCGACCTCGAGCGCAATCGCCCGGAGTACGAGCTCCTGATCCTCGAGAGCCTGACCTGGCTCGCGCTCGAGTGGGACGAAGGTCCGCTCCGCCAATCCGAGCGTCTCGACATCTACAAGGAAGAGGCGGCGAAGCTGCTCCAGGCGGGCAAGGCGTACCGCTGCTTCTGCACTCCTGAGGAGCTCGAGGCCGAGCGCAAGCAGGCCCAGCTCGAAAAGCGGCCCTACAAGTACTCGCGCCGCTGCCTGACCAATCCGCCCGAGGGCCGCGGCGAGTTTGCGGTGCGGTTCCGCGTCCCGGGTGGAGAGGTGACCTTCACCGACATGCTGCGCGGTGAGATGAAGTTCGACGCGGACCTGATCGGCGACTTCATCATCGTCAAGTCGGACGGCTATCCGACCTATCAGTTCGCGAGCCCGGTCGACGACGCGCTGATGAAGATCACGCACGTCATACGCGGCGAGGAGCATCTCTCCAACACGCCCTACCAGCTGATGGTCGTGGACGGGCTCGGCTACGAGCGGCCGGTCGCGTACGCGCACATGCCCCTCATCCTCGCCGGCGACGGAAGCAAGCTCTCCAAACGCAAGCACCCGGAAAGCAACCTCATCCTGTTTCGCGAGCTGGGCTACCTGTCCGAGGCGCTCATCAACTACCTCGCGCTGCTCGGCTGGAACCCCGGCACGGAGCAGGAGATCTTCACCTTTGAACAGCTCGTGCAGGCCTTTTCTTTTGACCGCGTGCAGCATGGAGGTGCGCGCTTCGACTGGGAAAAGCTCAACTGGATCAATGGCGAATACATCCGCAAGCTGAGCCTCGACGAGCTGACCGATCGCCTGCGCCCGTTCGTCTCCCAGCTGGACGAGGCCACGCTGCGGCGCGCCATCCCGGCGCTGCAGACGCGGCTGCACAAGCTCGCCGAAGCGGTCGACTACCTCGACTTCCTGTGGACCGACCCACCGCCTCCGGCGATCGACGCGGACACGGCGCAGCGCGTGAAGGCCGCCATCGAAGCGGTCAAGGACGTGCCCTGGGATCCGGACTCCATCGAGGCTGCCCTCGAGAAAGCGGTCGCGGACTCAGGAGTCGGCAAGGGCAAGTTCTACACGCCGCTGCGCGACACGCTCACCGGCAAGAAGGTGGCGCTCCCCATCCACTACTGCTTCGGCCTGCTGCCAAAGGACGTCGCGCTCGCGCGGCTGGCGCGCGCGGCCAACCTGCCCGTCTGAAAGATGCCGCTCACCATCGTCATCGACCTCGATCCGAACATCATCCGGATCGGTCCGCTCCTGATCACGTGGCACGGCGTCTTCGCGGTGCTCGGAATCGTGGCCGCGGCGCGCATCGGATTCTGGCTGCTCCAGAAGGACATCCCCCACCTGAAGGGAACGGGCGACGGGCTGGCCTGGATGGTCGCCCTGGGATTGATCGGGGCGCGCCTTCTCTACGTGTGGGAGAACTTCCGAATCTTCGCCAACGGCCAGCTGCTGCGCGTCTTTGCGCTGACCGAGGGCGGCATCAGCCAGTGGGGCGGCCTGTTCGGGGCGATGGTCGGCGTGTACGTGTGGTCGCGGCGCGCCCACTACTCGTTCTGGAAGATCCTGGACGCCGGCGGCGCGGCCGCGATGCTCGGTCTGACGATCGGCCGCATCGGGGACGTGATCAACGGAGAGCACCACGGGACCCCGACGACGCTGCCCTGGGGGGTCGACTACGTCAACGCTGCGACGCTCGGCCAGCCAGGCCAGGTCGTGCACCCCGAAGTCGCGTACGAGATGGTGCTCTGTCTGCTGATCCTCGGCGCTCTGCTGCCCTTCCATCAGCGATTGAAGAAGGCGACGCCCGACGGCGTGCTCGGGCTGACGTACTTCGGCCTCTACGCGACCGGACGCTTTTTCCTGAGCTTTCTCCGCACCGACCCCGGCGTCTTTCTTGGCTTGCGCCAGGCGCAGGTCGCCTCGCTGCTGATGGTGTTCATCGCCGTCATCGCCGTGCCGGCTCTGTACCGGCGAGCCGCATCACTCGCTGCGCCAGCGCCGGTGACTGCGGCTCGTGTCGAAAGTACACATGAACCTGTTCATGAGACGCCAGAGCCGACCTCAGTTCGTCGATCCAGGCGCGCAAGGAAGCGCCGGCGTAGCGGCGCCGCAGACGAAAGTAAGCAATCCGGCTGAGGTCCACCAGAGGCGCGCGCGGCCACTTCTCCTCATCCGTGACCACGAGTGCGCCACCGTGCTCGCGGATCACCTCGTACGTGTCGGTGGCAAACCATGACTCGTGGCGAAACTCGACCGCCGCGGGGCGGTTCAGCGCGGTCAACAGCGAATCGAGCAGCGCGATGTTTCGCTGGCGAGTGGGTGGGAACTGCAGCAGCACCGGACCGAGCCTTTCGCGGAGTAGTGCGATGCGCTCTGTGAAGATTCGCGCCAGGCCGACGCGGTCGAATCCCTCCGCCGAATAGGTCAGGCCCCGGTTCGCCTTCATGCAGAAGCGAAAGGACGGCGGCGTGCCGGACGCCCACTTGAGCAGAGTCGCCTCAGGCGGCGTGCGGTAGAAGCTGCCGTTCAGCTCGACGCCATCGAGCTTGGAGGCGTAGTAGGCCAGCATCTGAGAAACCGGCAACGTGCGCGGATAGAACTTTCCTTTCCACGTCGCGTAGCTGAAGCCGGACGTGCCGGCGAAGAGCATCGCCTACGCCACGACCCTGGAACGCATGACGCGCTCGTGCAGCTGGCCGCACGCCGCGTCAGCCTCCCGCCCCCGCGTGTCGCGCACCGTCACGTTGAGCCCCTGCGCTTCCACCATGTCGCGAAACGTGCGAATCGACGCGCGGTCCGGCGCCCGATAGGGAGTCTCCTCGACGGGGTTGAAGGGAATCAGGTTGACGTGGGCCAGCCGGCGCTTGAGCACCGCGCCAAGTTCCCTGGCGTCCCGCTCCGTGTCGTTCACGCCCGCGAGCATCACCCACTCGTAGCTGACGCGCCGCCCCGTCCTCTCCGCGTAGGCCTGCGCGGCGTCGACCAGCTCTCGCACCGGGTACTTGCGGTTGATCGGCACCAGCACGTCGCGCAGCTCGTCGCGTGCGGCGTGGAGCGAGATGGCGAGTGTGACCGGGATCTTCTCGTCCGCCAGCTGCGCGATGCGCGGGATGATGCCGCTCGTCGAGACGACGATTCGCCGCGCGCTGATGCCGAGGAGCCGGGGATTGGTCAGCTGCCGCACCGAATCGACCACCGCCCTGTAGTTCGCCATCGGCTCGCCCATGCCCATGAATACGACATGCGACAGCCGGCGCCCTTCCCCCGAGAGGATGCCCTGGGCATCGACGGCCTGCTCGACGATCTCGTGGGCCTTGAGGTTGCGCCCGAATGGGAACTTGCCGGTCGCGCAGAAAGGACAACCGATCGGACAACCCGCCTGCGAGGAGATGCACAGCGTCGAGCGGTCCGTATACCGCATGACCACCGCCTCCACGGAGTGGCCGCCGTCCAGCTCGTACAGCATCTTGGTCGTCAGACCGTTGTCCGCCTGCGACACCGCGATCGAGCGCAGCGATGTCGCGCGAAAGTCGGCGTCGAGCGCCGAGCGCAGGGATCTGGGAAGGTCACGCATCCCGTCGAATGACGTCGCGCCGCGCGCGAGCCACGACCAGATCTGCTCGCGGCGATAGGCGGGCGAATCGTGCTCCGCGAGCCACCGTTCCAGGTCAGCCGCGGACAGCGAGAGGATGGGCGAGCGCTCGTCGGTCACCGGCCAAGATTACCGAGCGGCCTCGAACACATCCCCCGCTTCGCGCACCAGCCCGTCGTCGACCAGCTTGCGAAGGTGCGCGCGCATCGTCATCTCGGCCGCGAGCATGAGCTTCTCGTCGAGCCTTCCATACACGCGCTCGGTCAGCTCGGCGGCCGTGCCTGGACCGCGGCGAACCTGGGCCAGGACCTGGGCCTCACGTTCGAGCCGGTGGCGGCGATACTCCTCGATCTTCCCCATCGCGTCGCTGACCGGGTCCCAGTGGCCGGGAAACAAGATGCGCGGCTCGAGCGCGGCGAGGCGATCCAGCGAGCGCAGGTAGGCTGCGACGTCTCCCTCTGGATAGGTGACCATCGAGCTTCCCTGGCCGAGGATCAGGTCCCCGGTGAAGACGGCCCGGTCGTCCGGGAGTAGAAAAGCCAGGTGGTCCGCGCTGTGGCCTGGGGTATGCAGCGCCGTGATGTTCAGATTGCCCACCCGCACGACGTCATCGTCACCCAGCTCGGGATATCGCCGCACCGAGGCATGGTGCGGAGCGGCGAGGCGCTCGGCCAGCGGAAGGTGATCGGGATGCGAGTGGGTCACCAGGACCACGCCGACCGTTCGGCCGGCGAGGCGGCGGTTCAGGGCCGCCAGGTGCGAATCGTCGTCCGGTCCCGGGTCGATGACGACGACGACCGGACCCGCATCCACGATCCACGTGTTGGTGCCCGGCCCCGTGTACGGCCCGGGATTCGGCGCGACGACTCGGGTGACCGCTGTCAAATCAGCGGGGACGGTATGCGGGCAGGTAGATGTCGGTGTGGTCGCGCTCTCGGGCGTCGAGCCAGCCGTCGAGCTGCGTGTCGACGATCAGGCGCACCAGCGGCTCGCCGAGCTCGGGCACGGCGGGCTGCCGCCGGTCCCCCTGCACCGACACACGCACCTTCCACCAGGAGCCGACTCGCTCGGCGGCCACGCTCAGCGACCCGCCGACCAGCCAGTCCCTGACCCGCATGAAGGCTTCGACCAGCACGGGCTCGGAGCCGAGCACGACCGCGTCGGACGGCACCGCGCGCGCGGCCGTAGGGAGGGCGAGGTTGAGCACCGCGCCCAGGACGACACCCCGGGCGCTGTCCTTCGGCTCGATCGCCGCGGCCTCCAGCCCGGCCGCCCGCCGGCCGACCTCCTGCGCCTGCTCGAACACGGCCTCAAGCAGCTCGGGGCGCCCGAATGCCGCCTGGCGAGCCGACTCCTGGAGGGCGAGAACCGCCGACCTCAGCTTGTGGCCGAGCCGCCCGAGCAGGTGATCGCGCTGTTCGTCCACCAGCTGCTGGCCGAGCTCGGCCGAGCGCCGCGCCGTCCGCAGACCGGCCTGGCCGGCCCATCCGACGAGCCGTCCGTTGAGGACCAGGGGTTCCCACGGGCCGCCCGGAGGCGGGAACTCGACGTCGGCCGGCCCGTGGCGGACGTGATCGGGGATCGATTCCATCCCGCCGCCCACCCGCACCCAGATCGGAGCGGCATCCGGCGCCATAAACGCTCTAACGAGAAATGGGAGGCGTGGCTGGCGCCCCGCGACGGATCTGCGGCGCCGATGCAGCCCATTTGCGTTGTTGCAGCCTCCGCTCCTCGCTCACGCGTAACGAACGCGCTCGCTACGGTGCTCGGCTGCGCCTAGCACCTGAGCCGCCTAGGCGCCGAATCTCTCGCCGCGGTCGCCATCACGCCTCCTAGGTGCGAATCCGCGCCGGCACGGTGAACCGAAAGGTGGTTCCGCGCCGATCGCTCGCCGCCACCCAGATCCGCCCGCCGAACGAGCGCTCGACGACCAGGCGGCACAGATAGAGCCCGAGGCCGAGCCCGCCCTGGGACCGGCTACGTCCGGCGGGGCCGGTCTTCTCGAACACCGTCTCGAGCGTCGCCGCCGGCAGGCCCGAGCCGTTGTCGGCGATCGTGATCTCGAGCCAACCGCGCTGGACCTGTCGCGCCCCCACCTGCACCGGCGCGCTCGTGTACTCGAGCGCGTTCCCGATCAGGTTGGTCAGGACCTGGCCGATGTGGGCCGGCTCGCAGAAAGCCTGGGGCAGATCTTCCGGCAGGTTGATCTCGACCGCGGCGGTCCGTTCCGCGTAGCGATGCTGAAGCACGTTGGTCACGCCGGCGAGGGCTGAGGCGAGGTCGACCGGCTCGGGCACCGGCTCGAAGTGCCTCGTCTCGAGCTTGGCGATGATGAGCTGGCTCTCGACGAGGCTCAGCAGCCGGTCGGACGACTCGTAGGCCTCTTGCAGGAGGGACCGGCGCCCGTTCGCGTCGATGGTCTCCTCCCACTGCATGATCCCGGCCAGCGTGTTCTTCATCGCGGCCGCCGGGCTGCGCACCTCGTGGCCGATCGCCCGCAGCATCAGGTCCTTCGCCTCGAGGGCCTGGGTTTGCGCGGTTACGTCTTCGTGCAGAGTCAGCACGCCCGCCGGTTCGCCCTCGAGGCCGGGGATGACCACGCGCCGGACGTGCACGGTGCGATCCGGGTCCTTCATGCGGAGCTCGAGCGTTCCCTCGCCGTCCCCCTCCTCCGACGGAATGGCGCCCGCCGCCTCGTAGACCTCGTCCGGCTTGCGACCCGGCATCTCGGCCGCCTGGAGGCTGTAGATCGCCTCGATCTCCGGGTTGGCGTAGACGATGCGACCCGCGGCGTCTTCGAGCATCACACCGACGGGCGAGTGGCGAAGAATGGCGTTCATCATCCGGCGCTCGCGGTCGAGGGCGTCGACGAGCTCGAGCTGCCCCAGCAGCACGGACGCCTGGCCGGCAAGGACGCCGGCAAGCCTTCGCGTCTCGGCGCCGCCCGCGGTCATGCGCGCCACGAGCAGCCCCGCGAAACGGCCCTCGACCTGTATCGGGATCGCGAAGGCGTCCTGCGGCGCGCCGACCAGGTCGAGCAGCGCGCGGAGGCGGCGGCCGCCGGTCGACGACGTGAGCGCGCGCAGCAGCTGTGTGCTGTCGCTGACCGGCACCCGCGGCGCGAGCTCGCCGTTGTCGGAGCGGCGCACCAGCTCGCCATCCTCAAGCAGCCACAGTTCGCCCTGCGAGCCTGCCAGGGCGCGACTCACCAGGATCGCCATCTCCGACCGCGCGCGATCCGGTTCGGTTGGCGTCAGCTCGGTGAAGGCCGCGACCGCCTCGAGGGTGCGGATGCGGCCGCGTGTCTCCGCCACCAGGCGGGCGTTCTCGATCGCGACGGCGGCGTGGCGCGCAAAGTCGAGCGCGGCACCGCTGGGCTCGGCGACGAGGGTTGACGCGTGCACGGCGCCGATGGCGCCGACGAGACGGTCGCCGTACCAGAGGGGCACGAGGTTCCACGCGTAGTCGTGCGCCTTCCCGCTCACGATGCCCGCCGGCGCGGTGCGGTCATCCGAGCTGAGGCCTGCCCACGCCAGCACCTCCTCCGCCGCCGCGTCGCCGCTGCCGCGGGTCGCGGTCATGCGGCCCTCGGTGTCGAACGCCCAGCACACAGCGCCGGCGCACTCGAGCATCGTCCGCGCCTGGTCCGCGATGTTGGCCACCACGCTCATCAGCTCGTGTCCGGCGAGCGCCGCAAGCTCCTGGATGCGAACCGACTGGGCCAGCGCGAGCTCGTTGGCGTGGTGGAGCCGCATCGTGCGGAGCGCGATGCCCACGACCGGCATCGCAGCCTCGAGGAGCTTGAGGTGCGTGGCCTGGAAGCGACCACCGTCGTTGCGCATCGCGACGAGACCGGCGACGACCCTGATGTCCTGCGTGATCGGCGCCCACACGACATGGCTCGGCGAGCGCGTGAAGATGTAGCTCCCGATCGGACCCGCGAGGTCGCCCGGATCGTCAGCCGTGACGTCGATCACGCCGCTGGCCGGCTCCTGGATCATGCGCCGAAAGAAGGGCGCGTCTTCGATCGGGACCGGGCCGATCGGCGTTGCCGGCTCGGCGCGCTGGCCCGTGAACCCGGCCACGTGGCCCGCGACGTCGACGTACGCGAGCACCATGTGCGTCGATCCGAGATAGTCGCCGACCACGGAGAAGACCGCTTCGGCCAGCTGGCGCTCGTCCGAGGACGCCGCCACACCCATCTCGAGCAGGTGGAGCGCCTCCAGGCGCGCGCGTTCGGTCTGCGCCTGGGAGAAGTGGTCGGCGTTGGCGAGGGCAAGGCTGACATGGGCCGCCACGTCCTGCAGCAGCTTCACATGCCAGTCGTCGAAGGCTGCCTCGCTGTAGGACTGGAGCGAGAGCATGGCGGTGATCTTGTCGGCGCTCAGCACCGGGACCCACACGAAGGAGCGCGACACGCGCCGCCGATCCGACGGCGGACCCGAGACGAAGATTGCGGCGCCCTGTCCGACTGTCCAGACCTCGCGCTCGAGCTCCTTTCCCTCGAAGGAGCGCGCCCAGGGCGATTTGCGCACGAGGACTGGCTTGCCACTCTCGTAGGCCTCGCGCGACGGTCCAGTCACGGCGAGGGGAACGGGTGGCACGACCTCTTCGACGCCTCCCACGTACTGGTAGCCCTCGGCGACCGGCCCCTCGGCGGCCTGCGTGATGGTGGCGAGAATGAAGCCGTCGAAGTTCAGGAAGGCGGCCAGCTCCTCGCGCAGGGTGCGCATGATCGACCACTTGTCGAGGCTGGACGCGAGCCGGCGGCCGATCGCGCTCACGATCTCGAGCCGTCGCCGCTGGTCCTCGATCGCCTCGTAGCTGCGGGCGTTGCGCATGGCGAGCGTGACCTCGTCGGAGACCAGCTCGAGGAACGCCGCCGTCGAGTCCTCGTACGCATACGGGCGGGCGCACTTGATGCCCAGGGCGCCCCGGGCGACGCCGCCTTCCTTGAGCGGCACCCACAGCGACGAGTGCGGGTAGTGGGCGATCTTGGGCTTGCTGTCCGCAACCAGATCGCGCGCGGTCACCGCGAGCGGAGATTTCGCCGGCAGCCACCGCATGCTCGGCGCGGCGTCGGCCTCGGCGTGGAAGTAGCGGGCGCGGTCGCTGCCCTCCTGAAGGACGACGATCTCGAGCGAATCGACCGGCAGAAGCTCGCGAACCGTGTCGTAGAGACCGGCCAGGACACTCGCCTCGTCCAGGGTCGACGTCATGGCGCGGGCGATCGTGTTCAGCGCCTGCAGGCGGCGGGACTGGTTGCGCGTCAGCTCGTTCAGCGAGGCGTTGGCGAGCAGCACTCCGAGACGCTGGTGGACGTCTTCGAGGAACTCGATCTCTGCGGCCGGCACGCGGCGCTTGCGCGGCGAGGTGTAGGCGATGCTGGCGATCAGCTCACCCTGGTGCATGACCGGCACCCAGATGGCGAGCCGGCTCTTGACGTTGACCCCAGGTCCCTTGCCCCGCTCCAGCCGCTGGGATTCGAGGGGCAGGACAGTGGTCTTCGGGTTGGCGAACTGGCGGGCGAAGAGGGACTCGCGAAGCGGGCGGCGCCGGATGTCCTGGAGCACGCCGGCGTCGATCGGCAGCGAGTGGTACCAACCTTCTCTCTCCAGCACCTGCAGGTTGACCGAGAGGTAGCCGAACCTGGCCGAGAGGCCCCGGTACAGGACCTGGACGACGTCCGCCTCGGTGACGCACGTGCTCAGCTCGTGGATCAGGGCGTTGGCGGACGGCCCCTGGGCTTTGACTCGGGCCGGCGGTCGAGCGCCGGTTCGTGGTCTGGCGGCAGCTCGGGCAATTGCGGAGGACGGGGTGTGGGACGGGCTGTTACGCCGGGTCTGGGCCATTTGCCACGGATATACTGCGCCAGATTCCGGTGCCGTTCACTCCACCCAAGCCGATTGCGCCTACCCCCGAGGAGTTGCGGGGGTCGACGGTGTTGGTGGTGGACGATGAGAGGGCATGGCGGGTGATTCTCGAAACCGACCTGAAGATGCTTGGCTACAAAGTGTCGATTGCTGAGGACGCGGACCAGGCGCTCGTGCGTGCGCAGGCCGACCGGCCGGAGGTCGCGATCATCGATCTCATGCTCCCCGAGCCGATGGATGGGTGGGGCCTGTTGAACGAGCTGCGGGCACGCGGGCAGAAGGTGCCTGTCATCTTCTACACCGCCTACCCCGTCTTCCCCTCGGGGACCGATGACCCCGATGTGGTCGGATACATGAGTAAAGCCGTCGACCGGGCGGACCTCTACGCTCTCCTCCCGGTCGCGATCCGGCGCTCCAGGGAGCGCCGGGACTCAGATTCCTAGGTGATTAGAAACCGAAGCTCAGCCAGTCCGCGTCGACCCACGTCGCACCCGACGCGAGCGCGAGCGCGCCCAGCACAAGCACCGCGATGACCACACCCTGGACCTTGAAACGCCACGTCATCCCCAATTTACCCCTTTGTTTTTCCAATCTATGCCAGGTCCGGGCAAAAGTATGCGGGAGCCCGGGTGTATTGCGGCACTCAAGTGTAGTCAATTCTTGTTAAAACTGGTGTAGATAGACTCTTGGAAAATCGGACCCTGCGGGGCGGAATGGGCAATCCAGCGAGGCGAGAAGTGCGCCTTCCACCCCTGCCGCCGGGCCTCGAAGTCTACCGGCCGGCGGACGTTCTCGGCTCCGCCGTGCTGGTCGTGGAGGACGAGGCCGCGATGCTTCAGCAGCTCAGAATCGATCTCCACGACCTCGGTTACCGGCCTTCGGTAGCCGCCTCGGCGCCCCAGGCACGCGACGTGCTGGAGCACGAGCGCGTGGCCGCGGTGCTGCTCGACCTGGTGCTCGACGAAAGCGAGGACTCCGGGTTCGAGCTCTTGACCTGGATCCGCCGGCACCATCCCGGCCTGCCGGTGATCGTGCTGTCGGCCGCCCAGGTCAACTCGGCCTCGATCCGGCGCGCCTACGAGCTGGGGGCGAGCTCTTACTTTGTCAAGGGCAACGTCCCCATGGCCCACATCTACTCCTACCTTGCGGCGCGCCTGGTCGAGCGGGGCACCGGCCGGCCGGGGACGTATCGCTTCGGGCGGCTCGAGTTCGACCCGACCCGGCGCACCGCGAAGATGGACCAGCGCGAGGTGCAGCTGACCCAGCAGCAGGCGGCCCTCGTCCTTTTTCTTGCCCAGGGCTCGAAGCCGGCCACCGCGCGCGATCTGATCCAGGCCGGCCTCTTTCGCAACAACGCGGCCCACTCGACGGTGCACTCGGCGCTGCTCACGCTGCGGCGGAGGCTCGACGAGCTGGAGCCGGGCCTGGGCACAACCTTCGTTCACGCGTCGGCGCGCGGTTACAGTCTCGTCGCAGTCCATGAGTGACAGCGAGGCGAAGACGCCGCTGCCGAGCAAGTCCGTGCTCGACGACGTGGTTGACCTCCGGCGCTATTTCCACAAGCACCCCGAGGTCAGCTTCAGCGAGCACGAGACGTCGCGCTACCTGAAGGAACGATTGCGCGAGATGGGCTTGGACCTGGAGGTATGCCCCACCGAGACAGGCGCGGTCGCGCTCCTGGATACAGGGCGGCCCGGCAAGACGGTCATGCTGCGCGCCGACATCGACGCGCTGCCGATCCACGAAGAGTCGGACCTGGACTTCCGCTCGAGGATCGACGGCCGCATGCACGCGTGCGGCCACGACGCGCACATGGCGATCATGATCGGCGTCGCGAGAACGCTGATCGACCGCATCTGGGACGTCGGCGGCAAGTATCTCTTTGTGTTTCAACCCGCGGAAGAGATCGTCGAAGGCGCGAAGGCGATGATCGCGAAAGGCCTGCTCGACGATCACCGGCCAGACGTGGTGATCGGCCTGCACATCGCGAGCTTTCTGCAGTCAGGCACCGTCGTCTCGCGTCCCGGTCTGCTCTGGGCGGGGTCCGATGCGTTCGACATCAAGTTCTCCGGACCTGGTGGGCACGGCGGCATGATGGGCCGGCGCGGCAACGTGCTTGCAGCGCAGGCGTTTTTCGTCGAGCGCCTGCACACCGTGGTCGAAGGCCTCGAGCTCGAGGGCGTGCAGTGCCACACCACCGTCGGCAACATCGCCAGCGACGGCGCGTGGAACATCGTGCCGCGGGGCGTCCTCGTGCAGGGCAGCCTCCGCACGTTCAACGACTCGCTGCGCGAGCAGGCGCTGGACCGCCTTCACGACCTCCTGCGCGAGACCCAGAGCGAGTTCGAGGTGAAGAGCTCTCTCGACCTGGTGCACGGCACCGTGCCCCTGTTGAACACGCCGAACGTCACGAGGACGGTGCTGGACGTCGGACACGAGCTCATCGGCGAACACGCAAGCCTGCTCGGCCGCCCGCTGACGGTGAGCGACGACTTCGCCGAGTTCCTCACCCGCATCCCGGGCTGCTACTTCATGCTCGGCGCGCGCCCCGAGGGCGATGTGGCGCCCGCGCATCACTCGCCGGGTTTTCGCATCGACGAAGCGGCGCTGCAGGTTGGCGTCAAGGTGCTGGCGGGAGCGGCCGCGCGCCTGGCCGCCGAATAACCGAACCCAATGCTCTGGCCGCTGGCCATCGTGTTCGGCATCGCCCTGGGGCTGGCCGGCGGCGGCAACCTCTCGAACCTGGCGCGGCTGAAATTCCGCTGGCCGCTGCTGCTCGTGGCGGCGGTCGCGCTCCGCTACGTCGTGATCTTCACACCGCTGAACCGGGTCGAGGGTGCGCAGTACGTCTACGCCCTCTCGCTCGCCCTTATCGTCCTGTGGACCATCTGGCACCTGAGGAGGCTTCCGGGTGTGTGGCTCGTCACGGCGGGTGGCGTGCTCAACCTCGTCGTCGTGCTCGCCAACGGCGGCCGCATGCCGGTCGATGCGACGCTTGCGGCGCGCCAGCTCGGCGGTGTGCTCGCGCAGCGCGGACACATCGGCCAGTACACGCTGATGGGGCCGGACACGCACCTGAACCCGCTGGGTGACTGGATCTCGCTTGGCCCGCTGCCGGAGGCCTACAGCCTGGGCGACCTGCTGATCGCGATGGGAATCGCGCTCGTGATCCTCATCTCGCTGCACCGAGTGCCCGAATCAGACGTGGTTGCTTAGAGCCCGCTTAGAAACCCCAGACCGTATAGTGATTTGACCCCGCCGTGATCATCTTCTGGATCTTCAGCCTCTTTGTCGGCGCCTCGGCGTTCGCGTTCGGGCTGATCGCGCTGCAGCTCGGCATCGCCTGGTCGCTCATCTACGCGCTCCTCGTTGTGGTGGTCTGCCGCGGTCTCCTGACTCTCTTCAAGCGCTGGTTGATCCTCAGCGAGCGGATGGCTGCGGAGAGCAATCCAGACGAACGGACCATCGAAACGAATCGAGCGCTGTTCTGGCGACGAATGCTGTGGCTGAGCTTCCTCGTCTTCATCTATTTCGCGGCCGCCTTCCTGATCTTCGGGTTGGCGCCCGCGGACGCCATCGTGGCGCTGCCTGCATTCCTCGGCGTCGTAGTGCCCCAGCTCTTCTACGTGCTCGCGCTGATGATCGTGAACTTCATGCTTTTCTTCGGGGCCTTCTTCATCTACGGCCGCATCGGCCGCACCTACGTCGACCCCGGCGAGGCCAACTACGACGTGAGGATCGAGGACGTTCGCGGCCAGAAGTCCGCCGTCGAAGAGATGCGCCGGATCCTCACGCTTATGGAGCAGGGCCGCAACTACGTGAAGGCGGGTGGCAAGCGCGAGCGCGGCGTCCTCATGGTTGGGCCTCCCGGAACCGGCAAGACCATGCTCGCCAAGGGCATCGCCTCGTCGATGCACGTGCCGATCATCATCACCTCCGGCGCGTCGTTCCAGGGCATGTTCCTCGGCATGGACGCGCTCAACGTATTCATGACCGTACGCGTGGCGAAGAAGCGCGCGAAGCGATGGAGCGGATGCGTGGTCTTCATCGACGAGTTCGACGCGCTGGGCTCGCGCCGCAGCGGCATGGGTGGCGCGGGCGGCATGGGCGGATTGGGCGGGATGTTCGGCGGCGGGCAGCTCGGCCTCAACACGCTGCTGGTGCTGATGGACGGCGTCGACAACCCGGGCTACTTCAAGCAGATGGGCAGGCGCATGGTCAACATCACGCTGGACGGACTGTTCGTCCCGCGTCAGATCGGCATGAATGGCACGCGGATCAAGCTGCGAGTCCCGATTCTCCGCGCGCCTCGCTACAACATCCTCTTCGTCGGCGCGACCAACCGCCCGAACGTCCTCGACGAGGCGGTGACGCGGCCCGGCCGTTTCGGCCGCCAGATCTACTTCCGCATGCCGACCAGAGAAGACCGCAAGGACATCGCGGATCTCTACTTCGCCAAGAAGAAGCACGACCCGGACCTGGACTCGCCGGCGCGGCGGGACGAGTTCGCTCGCGTCACCAACGGCTACTCGCCCGCGATGATCGAGCAGGCCACGTCGGTCGCCCTCATGTACGCGTTCGAGGCCGGCCGCGACGCATTCACGTGGCGCGATCTTCGCGAAGCGATGGGCAACATCGAGGCCGGGCTTGCACATCCGATCGAGTACACAGAGCGCGAGAAGGTCGCGACCGCGCGTCACGAGCTCGGCCACGCCGTGGCGGCGCGATTCTTCCTGCCCGACCAGGTCTCGGTCAGGCTTTCCATCCGCATGCGCAGCGGCTCGCTCGGTCATCACAGGTCAGTCGACAAGGAAGAGGAGTTCGCGAAGTTCCGCTCGCAGTCCGCAGGCGAGCTCCGGCACGACCTCGGTGCAATCGCCGCCGAGCGTGTCTTCTACAACGAGAACTCGACCGGCGTGAGCATGGACCTGATCCAGGCGACGCAGCAAGCGGCCTTGATGATCGGCGTCTGGGGCATGGGCCCCGACGCTCTGCCCCCGCGCCTTTCGAGGCTTGCCGTGAGCATCGGCGATTACCTCATCTCGGTCGCCGCGACTATGGGCGACAGCGAGCTGTCCGGCTCGAGTCCCGCGGGACGTGCCCTGGGCAACCCGCGTTCGCGCCAGGCGATCGCCCAGGTCCTCGGCTCGGCCTACATCGACGACTGGCGAGTCATGTACGTCAACAAGGAGGCCATCGACCTCGCAGCGGAGGCGCTGATGGCGCAGGGCGAGCTCGTGGGGGACGAGATCGGCGGCCTGCTCGATTCAGTCGGTCTGCGGGAGCCGAGCGAGAACGATCCATATCCCGAGGAGATCCCGCTCCCACCGGTGCTCGAGCCGCTGAAGATCGAAGCGGCGCAGGTCCAATCCGCCTGATCCGAGCCGGCTCGGCGTTTCTACTCGCGGCGGTCGTCGCCGCGCTACCGGCAGTCGCGGCGGCCCAGGATCCCGGCGCGGGCCCGAACGCCCACCATGAGGCCGCGCGGATCATCTCCGCGGAGCTGGAGATGCAGGACGCCACCGCCGCTCTCGCCGCGCTTGCCGCGCAGCAGCCCTCCGGCCTGACCGAGACGATGCGCCATGAGCTGGCGCTGGCCACTGCCGAGTACCGGTTTCGTCAGGCGGCCAGGCAGGAAGAGCTGCGCGTCTACGAGCTTGCCGGGTACGCGAGCGTCGAGTCTTCGGTGGTCCCGCTGCTTCCCGCCAACGTGCAGGTTGGCATCGAAGACTTCATCGCGGGACTGCACTCGCTGTACATCCTCGCGGGGATCGACCAGTACTACCTGGTCAACGTGCACTTCAACCACGCGTACACCGACGCCGAGCCCCTGAGCTCTCTGCGCTCGTACTACAGCGAGGCGGGACGGCGGTACGGAGTCGACCCCAGCTACCTCGCGTCGATCAATTTCATCGAGAGCAACTTCGGCCGAGTGAAGGACGTGTCTTCGGCAGGGGCGCAGGGCCCGATGCAGTTCCTGCCCAGCACCTGGACCGAGTACGGTCAGGGCGGCGACATCCACAACCCGCACGACGCGATCCTCGCGGCGGCGCGCTACCTGGTGCGCAACGGGGCGCCCTACAACATGCGGAACGCGATCTGGCACTACAACAACGACTTCGACTACGTCGACTCGGTGGAGGCGTTCGCGCGGGCGTATCGGGCCGACCCGGGTTGGCTCGACCGGATGTACTACTGGAACAGCTTCGGATAAAGGATCCGACTCGCCGACGATCATTAGAGTAAGTACTCATGGAGTACCGGATCGAACAATTGGCGCGCACGGCGGGCGTGGCCGTGGACACGATCCGCTTCTACCAGGGCAAGGGCCTGCTCGACGCCCCGCGCCGCGAAGGCCGCGTCACGTGGTACGGAGACTCCCACGTCGAGCGGCTGAAGCGGATCAAGGAGCTGCAGCAGCAGGGATTCACCCTCACGGTCATCCAGCGCTTCCTGGCCGGCGAGCTCGAGGATTCGGATGAGGCCCTGGTTGCGGCCGTCACCCGCCCGTCCGCCCCGCAGACGCTGACCCTGGCCGAACTGGCCGAACGCAGCGGCGTGGCCGAGCCGCTCCTCCTGAGCCTCGAGCAGGCGGGCCTGCTCGTGCCGATCGACGGTGGCGAGCAGCCCCTCTACCCCGCCGACGACCTCGAGGCGATCGCGGCCGGCATGAAGCTCATCGCTGCGGGAGTCCCCCTAGGCGCGCTGCTGGAGCTCGGCAAGGATTACGCCGCAGCGGTCGACCGGACCGCGCGCCAGGCCGTCGACCTGTTCGACCGTCACGTCCGGGAACGGATCCAGTCGGAGGGTGGCGCTGCAGAGGCGGCGGAGCGCAGGCTGCTGCAGACCTTCAACGAGCTGCTCGAGGCGAGCGGCACGCTGGTCCGCCACCACTTCCAGCGCACGCTGCTGCGCGCGGCGCGGGAACATATCGAGAAGCGGGAATGACTCTCCCCTCCGGCGCTGCGCGCCACCTCCCCATGAATGGGGAGGAGAAGCGGGAATGATCACCGCCACGAAGATTCGCGGGCGCGAGCTCGATCGCACGCCCGACCTCGTCGACCTCGTGACGGCGGCGCGCGATGCCGGACACGAGGTGATGCTCATCGAGCGGCCGATGCCCGACGCGGTCAGCGTCGCGGCGATCGGCCGGGCGCTGGACATCGTCGCGTCGCCGGGCGGTGTGTCGATTGAAGACGCGGACGGCAAGACGATCGCCTTTGAGCCCGGCGAGAATCGACTTCTCGCGGCATCGCGACTCTGGCTGCGCATCGCGTCGAGTGACGCGCTGGCGATCGGCGGCTTTGCCTACCGCACCGATCGAGAGCCAACGGGCGCGTGGTCGGGATTTCCCGCGCTGCTCTTCAGGGTCCCTGCCCTTGCCGTCATGCGCAAGCGTGGCCGCACGTTTGTGATCTCGGCGACCGAGGATGCCGAAGCACTCCTCGACCTCAGCCCCACCCCCGTGCGCGCGCCGTCCGCGCGCACGCTCGCCGTCACGCCGGTGCGGAATCCGCTCGCATGGACGGCGGCTGTGGAAAGCGCCGCGGCCCGGCTGCGCGCCGGCGACGCGGACAAGGTGGTGCTGGCGCGCGAGGTGGTCGCACACGGCGATGGAGTCGTGGCGGCGGGCGCTGTCGTCAGGTCGCTGCGAGCCGCGTATCCGTCGTGCTTCACATACCTAATAACCGGCGCCGATGGCACGGCCTTTGCAGGCGCGTCACCGGAGCTTCTTATTCGACGGTCGGGCACGCGCGCCTTCGCCCAGCCCATGGCCGGCTCGGTCGCGCGCGGCGCGAGCGACCCTGAGGACGAGCGGCTGGCCGAAACGCTCGTCCAGAGCAACAAGGACGCCGATGAGCACCGGGTGGTCTCGCGCTTCGTGGTCGACGCGCTCGACCCGTTCTCGACAAGCGTCAGCGCGCGCGGACCCGAGGTCGTGCGCTTCACCAACATCCAGCACCTCGCCACCAGCGTCGAGGCGCAGCTGCGCGATCCGGCCGCGGACGTGCTGACGCTGGCCGCTGCGCTCCACCCCACTCCGGCGGTCGGCGGATGGCCGCGCGAGGCGGCCGACCTGCTGATCGACGAGCTCGAGGGCATGGAGCGTGGCTGGTACGCGGGAGCAGTCGGATGGATGGACGGCCGCGGCGACGGAGAGCTCGCGATCGCGCTGCGATGCGGTTTGCTGTGGGAGGACGGGGCTCGCCTGTACGCCGGCGTCGGGGTGATGCCGGATTCCGATCCCGCCCGCGAGCTCGACGAGACCGAGCTCAAGTTCAGCGCCCTCCTCACGGCGCTCGTCTGATGGAGGCGACGCTCAACGGCGCTCGCATCCACTACGAGCGCGAGGGCGAGGGCCTGCCGGTCATCTTCCTTCACGCCGGGGTCGCCGACGCACGAATGTGGGAACCGCAAGTCGAAGCGTTCGCGAAACACTTCGACGTGATTCGGGTGGACAGGCGCGGCTTCGGCCAGTCCGACCTTCCGCCTGGGCGGTGGTCGCCGGTGGCCGACCTGCTGGCGCTGATGGACCACCTGGACTTGAAACCGGCGCACCTCGTCGGCTGCTCGCTCGGCAGCATGCTGGCCATCGACTTCGTCGTCCAGCACCCCGGTCGCGTCTCCAAGCTCGTGAGCGTTGGTCCTGGCGTCGGCGGTGCGCGCTTCCACGCGAGATATCCAGACCTGTTCCAGGAGGTCCTCGTCGCCGAGGAGTCGAATGACGACGACGCCATCAACAACGCCGAGATGCATCTGTGGCTCGACGGCCCCCGCCGCGCACACGGCTATGTCAAGGAGCCGCTCCGATCCTTCTTTCTGGAAATGAACGGGTCGAATTTCGGCCGGGACTGGGACAGCGCTCCGACCGAAGACCTCGATCCACCGGCCGTCGAGCGGCTCCACGAGATCACGGCGCCAACTCTCGTCATCGTCGGTGACGAAGACGTGCCATCAGTCTTCGACGCCGTCGAGCTGCTGATGGAAAAGGTCTCGCACGCGCGCAAGGCGGTGATCCACGACGCTGCGCACCTGCCGAGCCTGGAGCATCCGCACGAGTTCAACCGGATCGTGCAGGAGTTCCTGCTCGAAGGCTAGCCCTTCAGGGCCGAGGCAGCCGCCTCCCAGCACACTCGATGTCCGGTCACGCTGTCCTCGCGCTTGAATCGCACCACGACCATCGTCGGTGTCGGCGCCGCGATCGCGTCGGCGATCGCCGGTTCGAGACCCGAGCGATCGGATACCGGGCTGTACACGAGCCCATAGAGCCGCGCGACCTGCGACAGGTCGAGGCCGAGCGGCGTGGCAAAGATCTCCTCGAAGACGTCCTGGTGCTCCGCCTGGGGCAAGAAGTTGAAGACGCCCCCGCCGTTGTTGTCGCACACGACCAGCGTCGCCCGGATGCCGTGGCGCTGCAGCGCCCACAGGCCGTTCATGTCGTGGTACAGCGACAGGTCGCCGAGCAGCAGCACGGTGGGTGACGGGTTGCGGCCGGTGGCCACGCCGAGGCCGCTCGAAACGAGGCCGTCGATCCCGCTCGCGCCGCGGTTGGCGAAGAAGCGCTGGCGCGGCCGGGCGACCGGCCAGAAGCTGTCCGCGGCTCGGATCGGCATGCTCGAGCCGATGAAGACCTGGCCCGCCTCGGGCAGGCGCGCGCTGAGGGCTCGCACGACGTGGCCCTCGTGGAGCGGCGTCGAAACCATCGCCGCCGCCACGGCCGCGGCCGCCTTCTTCCCGGCGCTCACCCACTGGTCGCGCCATGCGGCGCGATCCACCGGCGCGAGCGCCTCGAGCAGGTGCTGCGGATCGCAGGACATGACGTTGGTGGCGACGTAGTCCTCGTCTCGCCACGCGCGCTCGGGGTCGATCAGGAAGGTCGGGGCAGCGGCAGCGGCGAGCCACCGGTTCAGCACGCGTGACGTCGGCGTCGCGCCCAGCCGGATCACGAGGTCGGGCCCATGCTGCAGCGACCAGCCCGCGCGCAGCAGTGCCTCATAGGACTCGACCACCGGGCCCGCCTCGCCGCGGCGCAGCTGCGACGTCGGCTCGGCGAGGAGCGGCAGGCCGAGGCGCTGGAGAGCCGGCGCGAGGCGGTCGCCGTCGCGGAGGGCGCCCGCCACCATCAGGGGCCTTTGCGCCCGCTGTAGCGCTGACGAGAGGGAGGCGACCTGAGCCTGGCTCGGTAGCAGCCGGCCGGCGGTGACGGTCTGCGCGGGCGCTCCCACGGCGGCGGGCACGCGCCCGGGAGGCGAAACGAGCGGCTCGCGAAACGGGAGATTGAGGTGGACCGGGCCGCTGGAAGCCTCCGCCACCGCCCGCGCGGCGAGACGCCGCCACATCCGGGCCGCACCGGGCAGCTCGACCGGAACGCCGGGATCGAAGAACCACACCGGTGCGCTCCCGTACAGGCGCTGCTGGTCGATCGCCTGGTTGGCCCCTACAGCCTGCAGCTCGGGTGGGCGGTCCGCGGTCAGGACGATGAGCGGCGTACGTGAATAAGCGGCTTCGACCACGGCCGCGTGGAACTCGGCGGCCGCCGTGCCGGAGGTACAGAGGATTACGGCCGGCTTGCCGGTCGCCTTGCCGAGGCCGACGGCAAAGAAAGAGCCGCATCGCTCGTCGATATGGACGAGGACTTTGATGCGCGGATGCCGCTGCAGCGCCATCGCCACGGGCGCGGAGCGCGAGCCAGGAGAGACGCACGCGAACTCCACGCCCTGCGCCGCAAGCTCGTCGACGAACGTCGCCGCGAAGCTCTGAGTGACGTCAGTCATAGGATCGAGTCGTGATTCTGGAGCGTGAGGACGTCAGGCTGAACTACTTTGTGACCGGCGACGGGCCGCCGGTCACGCTCCTGCACGGCTTCACCCAGAGCGGTCGGAGCTGGCGCGAGCTCATCTCCCGGATGCCGGAAGGCTGGAAGTGGATCGTGCCCGACCTTCGAGGACACGGGGAGACCCAGACCCGTCCGGACGCCCCCTGCTCGATGGACGCCTGCACCGACGACCTCGTGGCGCTGTGGGACGAGCTCGGCATGGCCCGGACCCACCTCGTCGGGTACTCGATGGGCGGTCGCCTTGCCCTCCACGTCGCGGCGCGGCGGCCGCAAAGAGTCCTCTCCCTGCTGACCATCGGCGCGCACGCCGGGCTCGACGACGACGCCCGGGCGGGCCGCCGCGAAGGTGACGAGGCGCTGGCCGAGCGGATCGAGAAGGACGGAATCGAATCGTTCGTCGACTACTGGGCCTCGCTCCCGATGTTCGCCGGCCTGGAGCGCCGCGGCGCCGGCTACGTCGCCCAGCTTCGCACCGAGCGCGTGCAGAACCATGTCTCAGGGCTCGCCTGCTCGCTGCGCGGAATGGGCGCCGGCGTGATGGAGCCGCTGTGGGACGACCTGGCCGGCGTGGCGTTTCCCTGCACCTTCGTGGCCGGGCAGCTCGACCACGGCTACGTCGCGTCGGCGCGCCGCCTTGCCGCGACAGTTCCCCACGGACGAGCGGAGGTCGTGCTGCGAGCCGGCCACGCTGTGCACCAGGAGCGCCCGGATGCTTTCGCCCGGGTCCTGGCCGCTCATCTGGCGGCGGCTGCGGCCGCCGGAATCGCCTCCTCCAGCACGACTTCCGACTGAAGACCGGCCACGTAGCGGGCCGCTCCGAGTCGCTCCTGGTCGAGCATCCCACCTGCGTCGATGCTGCGGATGACGAAGCGTCGCCGGCCTTCGCGCCAGAGCCGCTCGACCTCGCGAGCCACGTCCTCCGGCCGGCGCGCCGTGATCCTCACAAGAGGACTCCAAGGGCGAACAGCAGCGCGTAGGCGAGCTGCGCCACCGCCATGCGCTTGAGCGCGCCCACGAGGGCCGGGGCTGCGCTCGTCGCGAAAGCGGTGCGTACGGGAACAGCGGCGATCGGGATGGCGAAGTGCACCAGCATCACGGTCACACCGGCGAGGTGGGTGACGAGGACGAGGATCGGGACGGCGAACGCACCGCAGACGACCAGGAAAAGTAGGATGCGCGTCCGGTGCCGCCCGATGCGTGTGGCCAGCGTCCGCTTGGCCGCGGCCTCATCCATGTCGATGTCGCGCAGGTTGTTGAGGACGAGGAGCGCCGTGGCGAGAAAACCCATGCCGCAGGCCATCAAGACGGCCAGCGCCGTGACTCGACCCGTCTCCACGTACACCGTGCCGGCCGTCGCGACCAGGCCGAAGAAGACGAAGACAAAGATCTCGCCCAGGCCGAGATAGCCATAAGGTCGCGGCCCACCTGTGTACAGCCATCCGGCGAGGAGGCAGGCGGCACCGACTGCGAGCAGCCGGAGATCGACCGCCACGCTGAGGGCCAGCCCGGCAAGCCCCGCGACGCCAAAGGCCGCGACAGCCGCCCAACGGACCTGCTCGGGGTTGACGATCCCGGATGACGCCGCGCGCACGGGCCCCAGGCGGTGCTTGTCCGCTCCGCGGACGAAGTCGGAGTAGTCGTTCGCAAAGTTGACGCCGAGCTGCAAGGCGACGCCGACCACGAGCGCGCCCAGCCCCGCCGCCCACCGCGCGCCGCCCATGTGGATCGCGATCGCCGTTCCGGTCAAGACCGGCGCCACCGACGCGGACAGGGTGGCGGGCCGAACCGCCGACCACCAGACTTGCCAGACGCTCAGCGGCGGGGCCGCGGCCACCATTGAACTAGGGCCGCTTGGGAAACTTCGCGAAGTTCGGCTTGCGCTTCTGCACGTAGGCGTCGCGCCCTTCCCGGCCCTCTTCGCTCATGTAGTAGAGAAGCGTGGCGTCGCCGGCGAGCTGCTGAATTCCGGCCAGGCCATCGTCCGCCGCGTTGAGCCCGGCCTTGAGCATGCGGAGGGCAAGCGGGCTTAGCTCGAGCATGCGGCGGCACCACGCGACCGTCTCCCGCTCCAGGTCGGCCAGCGGCACGACCTTGTTGACGAGCCCCATGTCGAGCGCCTGCTGGGCGTCGTACTGGTCGCACAGGAACCAGATCTCGCGCGCCTTCTTCTGGCCCACGATGCGCGCCAGAAGACCGGCGCCGTAGCCTCCGTCGAAGCTGCCCACGCGTGGGCCGGTCTGGCCGAAGCGCGCGTTGTCAGCCGCGATGGTCAAGTCGCAGACGACGTGCAGGACGTGGCCGCCGCCAATTGCGTAGCCCGCGACCATCGCGACCACCGGCTTTGGCAAGCGGCGAATCTGGACCTGGAGATCGAGCACGTTGAGGCGACCGGTTCCCCGGGCGTCGACGTAACCGTCGTCGCCGCGGATGCGCTGGTCGCCGCCGGAGCAAAACGCCTCCGTGCCGGCTCCGGTCAGGATGACAACACCGATGCGGGGGTCGTCGCGCGCCACCTCGAAGGCCCTGGCCATCTCGAAGACTGTCGTCGGGCGAAACGCGTTGCGGACCTCGGGCCGGTTGATCGTGATCTTCGCGATGCCGTCCCAGGTGTCGTAGAGGATGTCTTCGTACTGGCCGGAGCGAGCCCAACCGGATTTCTGATCTTTCAAGTCATCACTCCTAGAGCGATCACTAGCACCATTGCTGATGCTACGCCGATGGAGTGATCGGCTGTCGACGCGCTACGCGCGCTGGCGAGGCCTCCGCCGCGGGAAGAGGCGCACGATCTTCGCGTAGTCGTCCGGCGTGTCGATGTCGTCCGAGCGGCCCGGCGCCGGGACGATGTCGAGAAGCTCGGGCCGGCCGTGCAGGACCTGGCGCGCGCCGGAGTCGCCTTTCAGCGCAAGCAGCTGCGGCCACAGCTCTCGCGACAGGATCACGGGGGGCGCCCATCCGCTCTTGTCGCCCTTCTCGCTCTTGTCGTCGTTGCCCTGCGAGACCGCCACCGCGGGTCTCGAGCCTTCGCGACGCCAGGCTCGAAGCAGCGTCGCAACCGTGCGCGAGCCGACCAGCGGCTGGTCGCCGAGCAGGACCATCGCGCCCTCGATCTCGGGGCGCAGCGCGCGCAACCCCGCGTGCAGCGAAGAAGCCATCCCGCTCGACGCCTTGGCGTTGTAGACGAGCTCGGCGCGGCCGTTGATGGCGCGGCCGACGTCGTCTTCTGCATAGACGACAACGGTCTGATGGCAACCACCTTCGGTCGCCGCCTCGAGGACATGCCTGACCATCGGCACGCCGTCGATGTCGAGCAGCAATTTCTGCGAGCCCGGCATGCGCGAGCTGCGTCCCGCGGCCAGCACGATGCCGCCGACAGGAAGCAGCGCGGCGGCCAGGCGCTCAAAGGGCGGGCGCGTGGAGCGAATCCACTCGACCTCGATCCCGGCGCGGATGGCCACCTCGGCGAAATCCCGCAGGCGTCCGCTGTCCCCGTCGACGAGCAGCAACCGCCGGCCGGTCAGCGTCGTCATGTCCGGCACCTTCTCAGGCAGGCCGACCACCGCGACCGACCTGCAGTCGTCGCGGGACGCGATGTGCTGCAGCCCGGCGTCGAGGTCTTTCCCCCGGACGACCATCGAATGCGGACCTTCAGGCTCGCGGTATGTGCGACCCCGAACAGGCAGGTCCAGGTCCCCCATGACGAATACGGACATAGGCGGTTCAGCATGCCAGATGGGACCCGAATTACCCTCTCCTGAATGCCGATTCTTGGAGCTCACGTCGACTCGTCCGGCGGCCTGCACCTTGCGTACGAGCGCGCCAAAGCCATGGGGGCGGATGCCATACAGGTCCACCCTACGCCGCCTGGCTTCTGGGGCTCGCCCAAGCTGGACGAAAGCCGCATCGAGACCTTCAAGGAAGCGGCCGCCAAACACGGCCATCCGCCCTTCTACTTTCACGCCGTCTACCTGATCAACCTCGCCGGCGACGACCCTACGCTGCGCCAGCGCTCGGAGAGCACTCTCGCCGGCTACCTGAAGGCGGCCGACGACCTCGGCGTCGACGGCGTCATCTTCCACACCGGCTCGCACAAGGGGGCGGGTTTCGAGGCGCGACTCCCTTCGATCACGGAGCATCTGAAGCATGTGCTCGAGCGAGCAGACCCGCGCTCAGCGCGCTTGCTGATCGAAAACAACGCAGGGCTGGGCGGCTGCGTCGGCGCTCGTTTCGAGGAGATCGCCGAGATGCTCAGCGCGCTCGACAACGACAAGCGAGTTGCGGTGTGCTTCGACACCTGCCATGCGTTCGCGTCGGGTTACGACGAACGCAACGCCGCGGAGGTCAAGAAGACGATCGACGAGCTGGATCGCGTCATCGGCCTGTCCCGCGTCGACGTCATCCACTGCAATGACTCGGTGACCGGCCTTGGCTCGAACCGAGACCGGCACGCCAACATCGGAACAGGGCAGATCGGCGACGACGGCTTCAAGGCGCTGCTGCATGAGCCGCGCCTCGCCCGGCTGCCGTTCATCCTCGAGGTGCCCGGCGCGGGTGGCGGCCCCGACGCCGAGCAGGTCGCGATCCTGAAGCGGCTGGCAGCCTAGGCGACGTGGTCCATGACGTCGGGCCGGTCCTTCAAGAGGCGGGCCGGGCTCCTGCGCGGCGGCCGGCGCATGGCGAGGCCTGCCAGCAACCAGGCTCGTTCGGCCAGCATGGCGACGAGGCGCAGAGCGCCGGACACAGTCGAGCCCGCGAGCCGGCGGTTCTCCGCCTCGCGCTGAATGTCCTTCAGACGCTGCCACATCACATCCTCGTTGACATATGAGTTCATCTTCGACCTCCTAACCTTCTAATTCTGTATGCCAGTTATTATAACCTTTGTTCGCTTTTCAGTGGTTACGGGTAGACTAAACTTCTGATGGCTGAACGCGAAACGGCGAGCGGCGAGCTCGGCCTCGTCCAAGCCTTTGTCAACACGCTGGACGCGCTTCCCGGCAGCGAGGAGCTGCGCGATCCAAACACGCTCCAGACGTGGCTGGTTGCAAACGGGCTGATGGACGCTGGGCAGGAAGTCGACGAATCAGATCTGCGCCATGCCCTGGCCGTGCGCGAGGCGATGCGCGCCGTGATCGGGGGCAACACCGGGCATCGCGTCTACCCCGTTGAGGTGGCGACCCTCAACGAGGCCGCCGGAGCAAGCCGGCTGCGCATGCGTTTCGGCCCGGACGGGAAGGCGCGCCTCGAACCGGAGGCATCCGGCCCGGTCGGTGCAATCGGCCGCCTGGTCGCGACCCTCTACTCGGCCATGCAGGACGAGGGCTGGGAACGGCTCAAGCTATGTGGCTCGGACGCGTGCCGGTGGGCGTTCTACGACCGGTCGAAGAACCGGTCGAGCCGCTGGTGCACGATGGAGTCCTGCGGCAACCGCGAAAAGGCACGGCGCTTCAGGGCGCAGAAGAAGCTAGCGGGTGACAGCCTTCATCGACACGCCTGAGCCGCCGAATCGCACGGCGGTGATCTCGGCCAGGATGCCCAGCGCCGTCTCCTCCGCCCCACGCCCGCCCAGGTCGAGCCCGATTGGTCCGTGCACGCGGGATAGCTGCTCTTCGGTGAACCCTTCTTTGCGGAGCGCGTCGAAGCGGTTCTGATTGGTCTTGCGGCTCCCGATCGCGCCGATGTAGCCCGGCTCGTTCTTCAAGGCTGAGCGCAGCGCAGGAAGGTCGAACTTCGGGTCGTGCGTGAGAATGACGACGTAGGTCGAGGCGTCGATCGTCAACTTGCTGAGCGCCTCGTCGGGCCACGCGACGATCAGCTCGTCGGCTTCTGGGAATCGCTCCCTCGTGGCGAACTTCGCGCGCGCGTCGACCACAGTGACTCGGTAACCCATCAACTTCGCGAGCCGGTGCAGCGGGATCGCGATGTGGATGGCTCCGATGATCACCAGGTGCGCGGGCCGGCGCAGCTGCTCGATGAACACGTCACCATCTCGTCGCGCCTGCTCGGTGCCCGGCGGTGTGCCTTCGACCAGCTCTGCCTCTCCGGTGACCAGGTTTGTACGCAGCGTGGCCGCCTCGTCGCGATTGAGCATCGCGACCGCCTGCCGGTGCACGCGGTCCAGGGGCTGGATGAACACCTCGATGTGGCCGCCGCACGCGAGACCGACCTCGAACGCCACATCGTCTGCGACGCCAAACGCGGCGATCTTCGGAGCTCCCGATTTCAAGACCTTTTGTGCTTCCTCGAAGACGGCGCCTTCGATGCAGCCGTTCGAGACCGACCCCGCCATCTTGCCCGAGCGGGTCACCAGCATCTTGGACCCGAGCGGACGCGGGCTCGAGCCCCACGTCTCGATCACGGTTGCGATGGCGATGTCCTCGCGGCCGCCGATCCACTCGTTCAGCTCGTCGAGCACCTCTCTCATCGGTTCTTCCTCGAGTTGAGCGAGGCCAGCAATTTCCCCAGGTCATCGAGAGCCGCCAGGTTGTGGGCGGCGAGAAAGTCGTCGCAGTGCGGCAGGGCGGCGGCCATTCCGCGCGTGAGCGGCTCGTAGCCCTCCGATCCCAGCAGGGGGTTGAGCCAGATCAGCCGGTGGGCCGATCGCCGCAGATGGATCAGCTCGGCGGTCAGGCGCTCCGGGTCGCCGCGGTCCCAGCCGTCGCTGACGATGATCACCACCGCGCCATGCCCGAGGACGCGGCGCGCCCAGCGCCGGTTGAAGTCGCCCAGCGCATCACCGATCCGCGTCCCACCGCTGAAGTCGTGAACACTCTTGCTGACCGAGTCGAGCGCGCGATCCAGGTCGCGATGGCGCAGCAGCCGCGTGATGCGCGTGAGGCGCGTGGAAAAAACGAACGCTTCGAGGTCCTCGCGGCGAGCGATCGCGTGGGCGAAGATCATCAGCAGGCGCGAGTAGCGTTCCATCGAGCCGCTGACGTCGCAGATCAACACCAGAGGACGGCGCCGCACCCGGGGCTTGCGCCGGAACAGGGTCATCAGCTCGCCGCTCGAGCGAATCGCATGACGCGCCGACCGGCGCAGGTCGATCCGGCCGCTGCGGGCGGCGCGCAGGCGTCGGGTCCGCCGCTCCGCCACCCGCCACGGCGCCTGCTCGAGCAGACGCCGGACCTGCTCCGTTTCCGCCCACGTCATCTCTTCAAAGTCTTTGTGGCGCAGAAGCTCCGCGGAGCTGTACCCGCTCGATGAGGCGGGGAACTCGGTGGGCTCGCGCTCACGATTCATCTGCGACGAGTTCAGGCCCAGCGCGCTGGCCCAGACCTGCGCGCGCTCAGGGGAGAGCGGCAGCGCGCGACTGCGGCCGGGCATTATTCCCGCCGACGCGCGCGGGTCGGGCGGCGCCCAGAAGATGTCGAAGGCCGCCTCGAAGGTCGGGATGTCTTCCTTGCGGCTCACGAACACGGCCCGGAGCGCGTTGCGGAAATCGCCCTGCAGCTTGAGGTCGATGAAGGCGAGCGCGCGCGTCGCGTCGGTGAGCCGGCGCGGACCGGCCTCGAGTCCCGCGTCGTGCAGCAGCCGGGCGAACGCTCCAAGGCGGGGCAGGAGGTCGGGCGGAGCCTCAGGCACGTTGCGCTCTCTCGACGAGCGCCGGCACCTGCTCCCGAACCCTCTCGAGGTCCTCCTGGTACTTGAGCGCAGCACCCATCGTCGCGTTGACCAGGCCGGCGTCGATGCGCGTCGCACCCAGCGCGGCCAGCGACCGCGCCCAGTCGAGCGTCTCGGCAACTCCCGGCACCTTGTAGAGATCCATCGAACGGAGCCCCTGGACAAGCGCGGCGACCTCGCGCGCCAGGCCGTCCGCGGCCTCGGGGGCGCGAGCCCGGACGATCTCGACCTCTTTGTCGAGGTCCGGGTAGTCGATCCAGTGGTAGAGGCAGCGCCGCTTCAGCGCGTCGTGCACCTCGCGCGTGCGGTTGGACGTGATCACCACGAACGGGACCTGACGCGCCTTGATAGTTCCGATCTCGGGGATGGAGACCTGGAAATCGGAGAGCAGCTCGAGCAGGAAGGCCTCGAACTCCTCGTCCGAGCGGTCGATCTCGTCGATGAGAAGGACCGGCGGCGTCGGATCGTCGTTGTCGATCGCGTCGAGGAGCGGCCGGCGCAGCAGGAACTCTGAGCTGAAGATCTCACGCTCGGCGGCCTTGCGATCCTGTCCCTCGCCCATCAATCGGATGTGGAGCAGCTGGCGCGGATAGTTCCACTCGTAGACGGCGTGCGCGAGGTCGATGCCTTCGTAGCACTGGAGGCGGATCAGGCGCGCGCCCAGCACGTCGGCCATGACCTTGGCCGCCTCGGTCTTGCCGACGCCGGCCTCACCCTCGATGAAGAGCGGCTTCTGCAGCTGGAGCGACAGGAAGATCGACGTGGCGAGGGCGCGGTCGCCTATGTAGCGGCGCTCGCGCAGGCGGCGCTCGACGTCCTCGATCGTCGGTGGTCCGGTCACGGTGACAAACAGTACGAGGAGGCGAGACTAATGTAGTCCCGCCTCCCCGCGCCTTTACTGGTGTCCTTCAGCCTGGTTGATGGCCCGCTTGGTGAGGACGCGAGCGAGGTGCTTCTTGTACTCGGGGCTCGCGCGCAGGTCGCCCGCCGGGTCTAGCCCGTCGGACGCGTGCTGCGCCGCTTCCTCGGGCTTGGCGCCCTTGCCGAGGGCGTCCTCGACGGCCTTGGCGCGGACGGGCGTCGGCCCGACGTTTGTCAGCCCGATCCGCCAGCCGCCGTTCAGCCTTTGCGCCGCCACACCGACGATCGCCCAGTCGAACAGGCGGCGTCGGAACTTGATGTACTTGTGCGCGCCGTTGGCGACCGGGAACACGACCTCGGTGACGACCTCCTCCGGTCCGAGCGCAGTGGTGAAAAGGTCCTTGAAGAAGTCGCGCGCTGGGATTGTGCGCTGGTTGGTGACGATGTCCGCGTCGAGAATCAACGCCAGCGTCGGATAATCGCCCGCCGCGTCGGCGTGGGCGATGACTCCGCCCATCGTGCCCATGTTGCGCACCTGGTTGTCCCCCACCTCGCCGGCGATCTCGGCGAGCAATGGGAGCTTCTCTTTGACTACCGACGAGTTCTGGATCGTCACGTGACGCGTGAGCGCGCCGACGTGCAGCTTGCCCCCGCGTTCAGTGATGTGGTCCAGGTCCTTGATGCCGTTGATGTCCACCAGTGCCGTGGGCTGGGCGAGACGCAGGCGCATCAAGGGAATCAGGCTGTGGCCGCCGGCGAGAACTTTCGCGTCCTCGCCGTACTTGCCGAGCAGCTTGGACGCCTCCTCGACCGAGGAGGCACGGGCGTATTCGAATGCCGCCGGTATCACTTGCGCGCCTCCTTGATCATCTTCCAGAGCCGGTCTGGGCTTGCGGGCATGTCGACATGTTTGATGCCCAGCGGGCTCAGCGCGTCGACGATGGCGTTGATGACGGCGGCGCTGGACGCGATCGTCCCCGCCTCGCCGATCCCCTTCACGCCAAGCTCGTTGGTCGGGCTCGGAGTGATCGTCCGGTCGAGCACGAACTCCGGCATCTCGTTTGCAGTGGGCACCAGGTAGTCGGTCAGGGTTCCGCTCCGGAGGTTGCCGTCCTCGTCGTAGACGACCTCCTCGTAGAGGGCCTGCGCGATTCCCTGCACGATCCCTCCGTGAATCTGTCCGTCGACGATCATCGGGTTGATGATGTTTCCGCAGTCGTCGACCGCGATGTACTTGCGGAGATCGACCGCGCCGGTGTCGCCGTCGACCTCGACCACGGCGATATGCGCCCCAAACGGCCAGGTGAAGTTGGGCGGGTCGAAGTAGCTGACGGCCTCGAGGCCTTGCTCCATCCCCTCTGGCAGGCCGGCGCCATAGCTGGCGAACGCGATCTCGCCGATGGACTTGGACTTGTCCGGGCTGCCCTTGACGCGGAACGTGCCCTGGTCGAACACGACGTCCTCTTCGGCGGCCTCCAGGACGTGGGCCGCGAGCTTCCGCCCTTTCTCGATGACCTTGTGGCACGACATGCGGATGGACATTCCACCGACCGCGAGGCTGCGGCTGCCATATGTGCCGTAGCCCATGGCCGGTCCCTCCGCGGTGTCGCCATGTCGCAACTCGACCGAGTCGTATGGCACGCCGAGCGTGTCGGCCACGATCTGCGCGAACGTCGTGTCGTGACTCTGGCCGTGCGAGTGGGTCCCAACGTATACGGAGACGCCGCCTGTCGGATGGATGCGCACCTGCGACGACTCGACCAGCGCCACGCCGGCGGCCGGCGCGGTCGCCGCGCTCGGGCCCAGCCCGCAGATCTCGATCCAGGTCGAGAGTCCGATCCCCAGGTAGCGTCCCTGCTTGCGGAGCGCCGCTTGCTCTCGACGAAGGTCGTCGTAGTTGGCGAGCTGCAGGGCCTTGTCCAGGGAGCCGAAGTAATCGCCTGAGTCATAGACGAGCCCGAAGTTGTTGGTGAAGGGGAACTCGGTCGGGAAATTCTTGCGACGAATCTCGGCCGGGTCCATCCCGATCTCTTGAGCCACGAGGTCGACGGCCCGTTCCACGAGGTGGGTCGCCTCCGGCCTGCCGGCGCCGCGATAGGGATCGGTGGAGGTCTTGTTGGTCAGCACGCCCACCGTCCGGGACGCGACGTGCTTCCACCTGTACGCTCCGCCTGCCAGCAGGCACGCGACCGCCTGGAAGGCGCCAAACACGCCCTGGTACGCGCCGATGTCCAGGTACTGGGTCACGTTGAGCGCGACCAGCGTGCCGTCCTTCTTCGCGCCGACTTCGATGTCGAAGATCTGTCCTCTGCCATGCGTGGTGGCGGTAAGGTTCTCGGTCCGAGATTCGATCCACTTGACCGGGTGGCCGGTCAGCTTGGACGCGACGACTGCGAGGTACTCCTCCGGGTAGGGCCGCAACTTGCTGCCGAACCCTCCACCGACGTCTGGTCCGGCGATGACTCTCACCTGGCTTTCGGCGAGGCCGCAAGCCGTACCCACGAAGAGCCTGATGAAGTGGGGCACCTGGCTCGACGTCCAGAGGGTGAGCCGCTTGTCGTAGTTGTCGTACTCGGCGACCAGGCCGCGACCCTCCATCGCAATCGGAAAGAGACGCTGCTGAAGGATTCGCTCCTTGACGACGACATCGGCCTCCTTCATCACGTCGGGGTTCTCAGGCGCGTACGTCAGCTCCCATCCGATGTTGTCGGGCGCGCCGGTATGCACCTTCGCGCTGCCGGCCTCCATCGCCTTCTCGATGTCCATCACCGCAGGCAGCGCGTCGTAGTCGACGTCCACCAGCGCCGCCGCGTCGGCCGCCTGGTAACGCTCGTCCGCCAGGACGACGGCGACCGGCTCGCCTTGATAGACGACCTCGGCGTGGGCGATCGGGAACTGGTTCGGTATCTGTTTCTTCTCGGCGACAAACGAGGCGGAGACCGGGAGGCCACCCGCGATGTGGTCCTTGAAGTCCGCAAACGTGTACACCGCCGACACGCCGGGAGCTTTCTTGGCCGCGGCCAGGTCAATCGACCGGATCTTCGCGTGGGCCACCGGGCTGCGCACGACGGCCATGTGCAGCATTCCCGGCCGGGTCATGTCGTCGACGTAGCGACCGTGGCCGCTGACGAGTCGTGGGTCTTCGCGACGGTGGATCCTGGCGCCGATCATCGTGGTGACGGCCATGGCTCAGCTCCTCTTGGCCGTGGCGCGCTCGGCCGGCTTCGCGGCGGGAGCGCCCATGGTCCGGGCAGCGGTCTGCACAGCCTTCACGATGTTCACGTAGCCGGTACACCGGCACAGGTTGCCTTCGAGCCCCCTGCGGATCTCGTCGTCGGTGGGATTCGGGTTGGTGGAGAGCAGGTAGGCGGCGGCCATGATGAAGCCGGGCGTGCAGTAGCCGCACTGCAGGCCGTGCTCGTCCCAGAACGCTTGCTGGATCGGGTGGAGCTCGCCGTCCTTGGCCATGCCCTCGATCGTCGTGAGGTTCTTGCCTTCGGCCTGGACCGCGAACATCGTGCAGCTCTTGACTGCCTG
>DATIOJ010000154.1:0-3791 GCA_035473355.1 Candidatus Limnocylindrales bacterium | reverse complement strand
GAGGGTGTCCTGTTTTCTGTGTGGGCGGGTGACCTGGTGTGAAGTCTAAGGTATGGGTTGAGGGTTCTCGAGGTGTGGGTGTCAGGTTGCGTCGGGTAGCCGGTCGCCGAAGTGGATCTTGAACGCGAGTAGCGCGATCGTCCAGTTCCGCGTCCGGGTCCATGCCGGCACGGCGTTTTGGACGGCGAGGTAGATCAGCTTGCGGGCGGCGTCCTCGTTGGGGAAGTGTCCTTTGGTCTTGATCGCCTTGCGGAGTTGGCGGTTGAGAGCTTCGATGGCGTTTGTGGTGTAGATCACGCGGCGGACCTCCGGGGGGAACGCGAGGAACGGGATCACGTACTCCCAGGCGTTCAGCCATGCCTGGGTGATGACCGGGAAGCGAGCGCCCCATTGCTCGTCGAAGGTCTCCAGCGCGGCCTGGGCGGCATCAGCGTCGATCGCGGTGTAGATCGGTTTCAGGGCGCGGGCGACCTGCTCGCGCTCGCGGCGGGGCACGTATTTCAGGGAGTGGCGCATGAGGTGCACGACACACGTTTGGACGGTCGTGCGCGGGAAGATCGCCTCGATCGCTTCGGGGAACCCTTTGAGGCCGTCGACGCAGCAGATCAGGATGTCCTGCACGCCGCGGTGCTTGAGCTCGCCCAGGACTTGCATCCAGAATTTGGCACCCTCGGTGTCCTGGAACCACAGGCCGAGCACGTCGCGCTCGCCCTCGAGGGTGATCCCGAGCGCGAGGTAGCAGGCCTTGCGCTGCACCGAGCCGCCGTCGCGGACCTTCAGCACCATCGCGTCGAGGAAGATCACCGGGTAGACGTCCTCCAGCGGTCTGGCCGCCCAGGCGCGCGCGTCGTCCATCACCGCGTCGGTGACCTTTGAGATCAGATCGCGGCCGACCTTGACCCCGTAGATCTCCTCCAGGTGAGCCTCGATATCGCGGGTGGAGAGCCCGCGCGAGTACAGCGCCAGGATCTTGTCGTCGAACCCCTGGAAGCGGCGCTGGCGCTTGCGGACGATCTGCGGCTGGAAGCTGCCGTCGCGATCGCGCGGCGCGTCGATCGGGACCTGCCCGTGCTCGGTGATCAGCGTCTTCGGGCTCGTGCCGTTGCGCGTGTTCCCAGCGCCGCCGGGCGGCTCCTGGTGGGGCTCGTAGCCGAGATGGTCGCTCAGCTCGACCTCCATCGCCCGCTCCACCAGCCGCTTGGTCAGCGTCGCCAACAGACCGCCGGGCCCAGCGATCTCCTCCTCCGTCCTGGCGCCGGCCAGCAGCTCGTCGATCACCTCGTCCGGGATCCGCTCACCATCGGGACGCCTGACCATCGAGCGGAGTCTCGCGCGATCAGCGGCGTCATCAGCGATCGCCTGGCCGAGCTCCCGCGTTGACCGCGTGCTCGGCGGGGGCGCCGGCTCGCCTAGCGGCTCGCCGGCGCCATACGGTGTTGAGACAGTCGCTGGAACAGCAATTCTTTCTTGGGTTGAAGGCATGAAGCGCTCTTTCGTTCATGCCCACACAATTCCTAGGACACTCCCGCGCCGTGTCGCGGGCGACCACCAGCAAGTGCTGCTGTGTGTCCTCGTGCTTCGGCGGGTTGGGGGCTGTCTGCGAGAGGGGTCGCCCGCTGGCAGGGATGCCAGCGGAACTGGGCATGGATGAGACGCCGTACCCGTGATCGCGTCGGAGCCGCATTAGCGTCGCCGTTGTCGACGCGGCTTGGGCTCGGGGATCCCCATGATCGCCCGGTAACGGCGCTGGCGCTCTGCGGCGTCTTCGGGTGTCTCGGCAATCGGGGGCGTGGCCGGTGGTTCTGGCTCCATCCTGCTGTAAGCCGGTGTAGGCGGGCGGCGGGCCGCGTCGTTGTGGCCCTCGGCGGTCCTGGCTACGGCTGGGACCGGCGGCGGGTGCGCCAGGGAGACTGAGGCGACCGGCCCGGGATCAGCGTCGATCAGGTCGAGGATTTCGTTGCGCGTTGGCTGGGCCGCCGCGACGAATTCAGGGTCCCTGAACCAGACCTGGTCTGCCAGCCGCCGGATCCGCTGTGCCGCCGAGGCGCTGGTGCAGTCGTACCGGACACCGGCGTATCGCCCGGAACGGAAAGCGGATCGCCATGCTTCGAGGATCCTGCGCTGGCGATCCTCGCGCCGTTGTCCACGCTCGACGATCACAGCTACCGGTACTTCGAAGTCCGACAGCCACACCGCCAGGTCAGGCAGGCGGTCGTGGCTCGCTCCTCGTTCATCGGGGATTCGAACCGCCCATCGTTCCGGATCGAGTGCGAGCTCACGCGCCGACTTCCACCTGTGGCCGCGTCGCTCGACGCGAGCTGCGGTCCAGCCGACGGCGACACCTGGTCGACCGTCGTCGGTGCCGGCGGGAGCTTGACCCCCTGAAGGCCTCTGAGTGCCGTGCCGGCAACACCACGGTCCGTAAGCCAGACGACTGACCCCTGCCCCCACACCCACGGCGCCCGTCCCAGCCAGGCCGCCGCCTCGAGCTTCGCCACATGCCGCCTGACAACGCGCTCATCCAGACCAAGCCCAACTTCCACCGACGGTAGTGACACAACCCCGATCCGCCCAATGAATCGCCCCACACGCACCGACCCCGGACCCGGTCGTTGGCCGTTTCTGCTCAACGATGCCTCCGAGCACCTACCCCGGCCAGTTCCCCCGTTTGCCCCGCCTGCACGTTCATTGCTACCCGGCACTCAACTAGCAGCTGACTACCCGAACGACAACGTGGAGGGCGGGTAGTCAGCTGCCACAAAGAGGGCCGGGGTCCTGACCGATCCCACTGATGGCGGGGCGAATGGCGGTCGCCGCTGGTCCGCAATTCAGTCCGCCGAGGTCCGTTGGATGCGGACCAGCTTGCGGACCGCGTCGGAGCGCTCACTGCGCGTCCACTCGCGTCTCGGGCGTCTCGCCGAGCAGGAGGTCGGCGATTTTGTGCATGGCGGCGGCGAGGTCGCGGTACTGAAACGCGACGACATACATCACGCTGCCCTCCATCGCGATCCCGAGCCGCTGGACGGCACGATCGAACTCCTCCCAGAGGTCCGGCCGACCGGGCCGGTTGGCGCCAGGCCGCAGCTCGTGGGAGATGATCATTCGGCGACGACCGGGGAGGGGCGTCCAGACGAACCCCTCGGTGCGGGCTGCAGCCGCGAGCCACGTCGCCTGCTGCTCGCATGCGTCAGCGAGCGCGCGTACTCGGAAGGCGAAGCCAGGATCGGGTGGAGCATTCTCGCTGGCTGCCTGCGCACCTGACCAGGCCTCGTCTGCCAGCTGGAGTTCTTCGATGATCTGTCGCATCTCGTCTGGGGCAGCCCGGTAGCCATGGATATCGGCGGTCGACAGTTGCCTGATCGACTGCGGCGGAGCCATCCTGCCTTGCGGGTCCCGTGCCCGAGGCTGGTATCCCGTCGCGGGGGCACCGCCCCTGGTGACCTCGAGCATGCGAGCCAGATCCGACCGGCGGATCAGCAGCTTCCGTCGTCCTCCGCGCTTGGCGGAGAGCGTCCCTTTCGACACCCACAGCCTGACGGTCGCCGGATTGACGCGCAGCTCCTCTGCGATCTCGGCCACCGTGAGCCAGGGATCGTCGACGTGCTCTGACTCGTCAGCGTCCGGGAGAGACATCAACCGGCTGGGAATGCTCTATCGCAAATAACACAATTGCGCTATCGTACCTCAGGTCGGAAAGAGACCATACCGTCGCCGAGCGTCATCAGGATCGTGCAGCACCCGGACGTCATTCGGTTGCCGGAGCGTGACCGAGCCGCTGCTGACGGCTGTTC
>DATIOJ010000153.1:0-2921 GCA_035473355.1 Candidatus Limnocylindrales bacterium | reverse complement strand
CCCCGGTCCCAGATGATCTGCAGGGGTAGGAGCGGATGCTTGACCCGGCTTTCGATGAGCACGAAAGCGGCAAGCAGCACGGGGCTCGCGACGAGCGCCACGACCGTCGCCGTTGACCCCCAGGAGTGGGTCTCGGCGTTGGAGAAGCCATAGACGAGCGCGAACAGGCCGAGCGCCGAGGTGACAGCCCCGGGTATGTCGATCGGATCGCGGTGCGGAGCAGCGTGATTGACGAGCAGGCGCATCGCCACGATCGTCGTCGGCACGGCGATCACGAGGTTGACGTACAGGCACCAGCGCCAGGACAGGACCTGCGTGAGCGCACCCCCGAGGATCAGGCCGAGCGAGGCGCCGCCGCCGGCGATCGCACCGAAGATCCCGAACGCCGTCGGGCGGTCGGGAGATCCCTCGAACGTCACCGTCAGCAAACCCAGCGCCGACGGCGCAAGCAACGCGCCGAACACGCCCTGAAGCGTGCGGGCGGTCACGAGCATGCCGAAGGATTGGGCCAGGCCGCCGATCGCCGAGGCGATCGAGAACCCGATCAGGCCGGCGATCAGCGTCCACTTGCGCCCGAACAGATCGCCGAGCTTTCCGCCGAGCAGCAGGAGGCTGCCGAACGCGAGCGCGTAGGCGGTGACGATCCACTGCCGGCTCTCGGTCGAGAAGCCCAGCGCCTTCTGTGCCGAAGGGAGCGCGATCGTCACGATCGTCGCGTCGAGCACCACCATCAGCTGCGCGACGCCGAGCAACGCAAGAACCGCCCATCGGTTCGGCTCGGCGGTCGCGGGCCTGCCAGCCGGAGCACTGACGGCAGCCATTTCTCGATGGTAGGGGATGATCGAGCCGTCGACCGTGTCCGGGACAATGACGTTGTGGCGGACGCAGTGGGCAGGCTCTCGGGGCGGGTGTGCGTGATCACCGGCGCGGCCGGTGGCGTGGGGCTGGCGACCGCGCGGCGGCTGGCGCAGGAGGGAGCGACCGTCGTCGGCGTCGATCTGGTCGAGCACGCGGCGGGTGCGCTGTGTCTCCAGGCTGATGTGACCGACGAGGCTCAGGTGCGCGATCTCTACGCCCGCGTCCGCGACGAGCTGGGCCGCATCGACGTGCTGTTCAACAACGCAGGTCTGAACGATCCTGATGACGGCTCGGCACTGGAGATCTCGCTCGAGAGCTGGAGCCGCGTGCAGGCGGCGAACCTCACCAGCGTGTTCTTGTGCTGCAAGCACGGGATCCCGCACCTGCTGGCCAACGATCCTCCGGCAGGCTCGGTGATCAACACGGCGACGTTCTTGGCGGTCATGGGCGCAGCGACCGCACAGATGGCCTACAGCGCCTCGCGCGCCGGGGTGCTGGCGCTGTCCCGCGATCTGGGCGTGCATCTGGCCAAGCGCGGGGTGCGCGTCAACGCGCTGTGCATCGGCCCGATCGACACGCCCGCCCTGCGGGAGCTGTTTGCCGATGACCCCGACAAGGTCGCACAGCGCAACGTCCACATGCCGATGGGACGCTTCGGTCGCCCCGACGAGGTCGCCGCAACCGTCGCCTATCTCGCCAGCGACGACGCCGGCTATGTCACCGCGTCAGCTTTCCCGCTCGACGGTGGGATCACCGCTGCGTACACGATCCCCGGCGCGACGGATCAAGCCGGTTAGTTGACCCACGGATCGTCGACCGGCTCGCCGTCGGAAGGACGGTGTGGGCCGGTCGCCAGGAACTCGAGCCCGTCGGCGCCCGCTTCGAACGCTCGCGCGACCTCGGGTGCCACGCGAATCGCGTCGCGCGGCCGTACTTCGAGAATCTCATCGTCGAGCTTGATCTTGCCCGTGCCCTGCAGGATCACGTAGATCTCCTCGGCGTGTCTGTGGCGGTGAGCAAACGGTGACCGCTGGCCGGGACGAAGCTGGAAATATGTCAGCCCGGTCTCCTTTGCTCCCAGCGGCTCGCGGGCGACGCGCGCTTCCCACCGGTGGCCGAAGCCGTTCGGGACGGCCGCATCCTCGACGTCGTCGAGGCTGATTCTCGTGTACGCGGCGGGGCTTTTAAGCTCTGAGGGCATCTATCGCTCCTGACGGGTCCGCACCGATAAACGGGCAGGCCAGGCGCATGGGGACATCAGACACACCGTCTGCTGTCGGGGGCAGGAGATCCCAGCGCGGATCGTCGTCGCTCCATCGGTTCACGATCGCGTCGACGGTGAGCTTGTGCAGCGCAGGATCGAGCAGCCCGTTCGTCGTGGCGAGGTCGAGCACCTCCAGGTACGTGCTCACCGATTCGGTGGGCAGCGCGGTTGCCGCCGGTGAAACCGTGGGCGCGACATCGCGCATGTCAACGAGGACGAACACTCCCACGACAGCGGCCCCCACACCGGCCAGGGAACCGCTGAAGCGCTCGACGGAAGCACCGCTGGAGATCGCGTCGTCTACGAGCAGCACCTGGCGCCCCGCGACATCCGCCCCTCGGACCGGCGGTTCATCGAGCTCGTGACCGCGGTAGCCCGGCTTGCGAACGAACGCGAAGGGCAGTTCCGCGGCCAGCGATATCGACGCGGCCAGAGGAACACCCGCGGTCTCCGCGCCGACGACGACGTCGACATCGAGCGCTCGCGCGAACCGTGAGCCCCGCGCCCCGAGATCTCGCAGCAGCTGAGACTCGGCGTAGGCGCTCTCCATGGAGAGCGCATGGATCGGAGTGCGCGCGTGATCCCAGCAGCTCGCGCCGGCCCGGACCAGCCCGGGCGCCGTCGCGAGCCGAGCGGCCAGCAGTTTGTCCGGGCTCAGTGCTGTGGCGGAGTCATCGTCCATCGGTCACCCTCTGTCTCGCGGTGCTGATTGGGTATAGCTTTGCATCGCGGCGATGCCGGTCGCGCCCGCGTACGCCCTAGTCCACTCCCGGGTCCGCCCGCACCGCTAGGGATGCGA
>DATIOJ010000152.1:0-20857 GCA_035473355.1 Candidatus Limnocylindrales bacterium | reverse complement strand
CCACTGCGGTTCCGGCCGCCACCGACAACGGGCTGACCTATACGTTCAAGCTCCGCAGCGACGCGACGTTCTCCAACGGCGACAAGTTCACCTCGAAGGACGTGCTCTACTCGTGGAACCGGGCCGCCGCGTACCAGGGCTCGTACGCCACGAACCTCGCCGCCATCAAGGGCTACGACGTCGTATCCAAGAACAAGCAGAGCGGCGCGGCGCTCGAGGCGCTCCTCGAGAAGAATGACCCGTCGGTCACGATGTCCGGTCTAACCGCACCGGACGCGACCACGGTCGTCGTCAAGATGTCCGCACCCGCTGGCTGGTTCCTGACCGCAATCGCGCTTGCCGGATCGACCGGCTGGATCGTCGACCAGAACGCGGTCAAGCAAGACCCCGACAACTGGTGGACCAAGCCGGCCACGGCGATCGGCACCGGGCCGTTCAAGATGGTCGACTACACGCCGAAGCAGGTGGTCGACTTCGCGGCAGTGGACAACTGGTGGGGGAGCCCCAAGCCGACCCTCAAGAAGGTCCACATCGACATCTCCGTCACCAACGCCTCGACCGCCATCACCAAGTACGAGCAGGGCGGCTACGACGTGTATGGCTACGGCGGGTACAGCAATGCCCCCGTGGCTGACATCCTGCGTATCAAGGGGGCCAGCAACGAATCGGCGCAGCTGTTGCTTCACCCGAAGGTCCGCAGCTACTGGGTGAGCTTCAACGTGGTCTCCGACGCGGCGCGACCCGCGAAGGGTCCGTTCACCCTCGACCAGGGCGACAGCGCGAAGAACCTCCGCACGGCGTTCGCGCTCGCCATCGACAAGAAGAAGCTCGTGGACACCGTCTGCCAGGGCATCGTGTGCACGCCGGCCACCGGCGGCCTCATTCCCCCCGGGCTGATCGGCTACATGGGCGACAACAAGGACCCGCTGGCCGCTTTCGACGCCGCCAAGGCCAAGTCGCTGCTGCAGCAGGCTGACCCCAACGGCACGAAGACCAAGGGTCTCGTTTACGCGTATGACCCGGAGAACCCCCTGAACGCCTCGACGGCGCAGTTCTTGCAGGCGCAGTGGAACGACAACCTCGGCGTCCACGTCGACCTGCTTCCGGTTTCCCACTCCCAGTTCATCAAGGCCCGCCTGAAGGGAACGTACGTCTTGTCCCGTGACGGCTGGCAGGCCGACTACAACCACCCCCAGGATTGGTTCGACAACCTGTGGGGCAACATCGTGGGCTGCCCGGACTCGGGCTGCACCAGCGGCTACGACACCAAGGCTTACGACGATCTGCTGGCGAAGGCCGACGCAGAACCGCTCGACCAGGCCAAGGCCGACTACGCGCAGCTGAACCAGATGCTGATCAACGACGTCGTCTACATCCCGCTCTACTACTCAGTCGGTGCGTTCCTGATCAAGCCCTACGTCAAGGGAGCCGGCTCCAACGCCTTCTTCGACAACTACTGGAACACGATCCAGATCATGTCCCACTAGACCGATTGGAAAGGGGCGCTCGCCGCTGCGGGCGCCCTTTTCTCTTATGAGCGAGAATTCTCTAGGGAGCACACGGCGATGTTCACCCGCGGCACGCTGATCTACATCGGGCAGCGCCTGGTCCTCATCGTGCTTGCGGTGCTGGGCGTCTCGTCCCTGGTCTTCCTGGGGATCCACAGGCTGCCTGGCGACGCCCTCTTCAGCGAGCACCTTCACGGCACCCAGTACCAGCTGACGCTCCATCACTACGGCCTCGACCGCCCGCTGTGGCAGCAGTACGTGAGCTTCATCGCCGGGTTGCTGCACGGCGACCTCGGTGAGTCGCTGGTCAACCGCGGCGTTCCGATCACGCCGATCGTCGTGCGCGAGATGTCGGTCAGCGCCGAGGTCGGCTTCGTGGCGCTCCTGTTCACGATCGGCGTCGGAATGGTGTTCGGAGTCGTCGCGGCGACCCGCCAGAACAGCTGGCTGGACTACCTCCTGAGCACCACGTCGGTGATCGGCTACAGCATGCCGAACTTCGTCATCGCGACGTTCCTCATCCTCGTGTTCGGGATCTGGCTCGACAACTTCACGCAGGGCACGTTCTACTTCCAGATCGGGTGGCCCGGACGGTGGGGCAGTATCGGCGCCATATGGCTCCCCGCCTTCGCGCTGGGCTTCCCCTACGCGAGCATCGTGGCGCGCCTGACGAGGGCCAGCATGCTCGAAGTCATCCGCCAGGACTACATCAGGACTGCGCGCGCCAAGGGCCTCACCGAGTTCATCGTCACGGTGCGGCATGCGCTGCGCAACGCGCTCATCCCGGTCATCACGATCCTCGGGCCGCTCGTCATCGGCATCATCACGGGCGGCGTCGTGATCGAGAACATCTTCGGCATCCCCGGCCTGGGCAAGGAGTTCGCCACCAGCATCCTGAACCGGGACTACAACATCGTCATCGGAGTGTTCACCGGCTACGCGGCGCTGGTCGGTATCGCCAACCTCGGTGTCGACCTACTCTACGTGGTCATCGATCCAAGGATTCGGTACTGATGGCCGCGACAGCCGCTATAGCAGCCAGCCGTCCGATTGCGCCGGAGCAGGCGAGCCTGTGGTCCGACGCCTGGCGCCGCCTGCGCCGCAACCGTCTTGCGCTGGTCGGGGTCGTCTACCTCGCGCTGCTGGTCGTCGTCGCGCTGGTCGCGCTGGTTCACACGCCGTACCGATTCTCCGAGGTCGACGTCGGGCGGCCCTACAGCGGGCCAAGCGGGCAGCACTGGCTCGGGGTCGATGAGCTCGGCCGCGACACGCTTAGCCGCCTGATGATCGGGGCCCAGATCTCGCTGGTCGTCGGCGTGGGGACCCAGATCGTCGTGCTGGCCATCGGCGTGCCGATCGGCCTGGCCGCCGGCTACTTCCGCGGATGGTTCGACCAGGTCGTGACCTTCGTGATCAACCTGTTCTACGGCATCCCCGACCTGCTGGTCGCGCTGATCCTGGTCTTCCTTCTCGGACCGAGCCTGACCAACATCATCATCGCCATCGCGGTCACGCGATGGATGGACATGGCGCGTCTCATGCGCGGCCAGACGCTCAGCCTGCGCGAGCGCGAGTTCATCGAGGCGGCCAGGGCGAGCGGCGCAAAGCCGATCAAGATCCTGTTCGGCCACATCCTGCCCAACGCTCTTGGGCCGATCATCGTCCAGGCCACCTTTGGCGTCCCGGCCGCCATCCTGTTCGAAGCGTTCCTCAGCTTCCTCGGTCTCGGCGTTCCCCCGCCGACCCCCTCGTGGGGCTCGATGGCCGCCGCGGGAATCGTGACCATGCGCATCGCGCCGTTCATGGTCGTGGCGCCGGCGGTCGCCCTGTCGCTCACTTTGATGGCCTTCAACTTCGTCGGCGACGGGTTGCGCGATGCGCTCGACCCGCGATCGCGGCGCTAGCGGGTTGAGCACCGCCGTCCTGAGCGTGCGCAACCTGCGCACGCAATTCGCCACCGAACACGGGCCGGTGAAGGCGGTCGACGACGTCAGCTTCGACCTCTTCCCAGGCGAGAGCCTCGGCATCGTGGGCGAGTCCGGCAGCGGCAAGTCGGTGACCGCGCTGTCGATCCTTCGCTTGATTCCTGAGCCGGGCCGGATCGTCGGGGGACAGGTGCTGTTTCACAACCAGGACCTGCTGCAGGTCAGCGACGAGGAGATTCGCGACATACGCGGCCGCGACATCGCGATGATCTTCCAGGATCCGCAGAGCTCGCTGAACCCGGTGCTGCGCACCGGCTATCAGATCGAGGAGGCGATGCTCGCGCACAAGGCGGTGTCAGCAGGCCAGGCGCGTCAACGCACCGTCGAGCTGCTCAAGCAGGTGCGAATCCCAGCCGCCGCGGTGCGGGCCAAGGACTTCCCGCACCAGCTGAGCGGTGGGATGCGGCAGCGCGCGATGATCGCGATGGGACTCGCCAACTCACCGCAGATCCTCATCGCGGACGAGCCGACCACCGCGCTCGACGTCACGGTGCAGGCGCAGATCCTCGAGCTCCTCGGCGATCTCAATCGTGAGCTCGGGACCGCGATCATGATGATCACCCACAACATGGGCGTGGTGGCGGGCCTGTGCACGCGGGTCATCGTCATGTACGCGGGGCAGATCGTCGAGCAGGGCCCGGTCGATCAGATCTTCGAGACCCCGCAGCATCCCTACACGTGGTCGCTGCTGCGCTCGATGCCCCGCGTGGACTCGCTGCGCCACGAACGCCTGAGATCGATCGAGGGCATGGCGCCGGACCTGCTGCATCCCCCGGAGGGTTGCCACTTCCATCCGCGCTGCCCGTTTCGCATCGACAAATGCCTCACCGATGAGCCGCGCCTCGAGGAAATCCACCTCGGCCAGACCGCCAGGTGTTGGGTCACGATGGATCGGGCGCGCACCGAGATGAAGGCTGACGAGCTGACCGACATCAGCCCGGGCGCTGCGTCTGGCCTGAAGCCCGGCGAGATCATTCCCTGATGGCGCAGCTGCGCGAGCACGAAGCGCAGCCGATCGGCGCGAGCGCGCCGGCCCTGGTGCGCGTGGAGAACGCGGTCAAGCACTTCCCAGCGGGACTCGGTCAGACGGTGAAGGCCGTCGACGGCGTCAGCTTCGAGATCCGCCCGGGCGAGACGCTCGGCCTGGTCGGCGAGTCTGGCTGCGGCAAGTCCACGCTCGGGCGCCTGGTGGCTCAGCTGATCCCGGTCACGTCTGGCAAGGTGTTTCTGGGCGACGTCGAGCTGACTCGGCTGCGCGGAGAGAAGCTGCGCCAGCAGCGCCGGCAGATGCAGATCATCTTTCAGGACCCGTTCGCGTCGCTCGATCCCAGGATGACCGTGGGCGACATCATCGGCGAGCCCCTGGTCAACTTCGGCGTGATGCGCGGCAAGAAGCTCAACGCGCGCGTGCAGGAGCTGCTGCGCGTGGTCGGCCTCAACCCGTACTTCAACAACCGCTATCCGCATGAGTTCTCGGGAGGCCAGCGCCAACGCATTGGCATCGCTCGCGCCCTCGCGCTCAATCCCAAGCTCATCGTCTGCGATGAGGCGATCTCAGCGCTGGATGTTTCGATCCAGGCGCAGATCGTCAACCTCCTCGAAGACCTGCAGCGGGAGTTCAAGCTCACCTACCTGTTCATCGCCCACGACCTGTCGGTCGTCCGCCACATCAGCGACCGAGTCATGGTGATGTACCTCGGCAAGATCGTCGAGATCGCCGACAGCGTCGCGACGTACAGCAGCCCCAAGCACCCTTACACCAAAGCCTTGCTGTCCGCCATCCCGGTGCCGGACCCGAAAATCCAGCGCGGGCGCAGGCTGGTCGAGCTGTCGGGTGAGATTCCGTCGCCGATCAAGCCGCCGTCAGGCTGCCACTTCCACACACGCTGCCCAATTGCACACCTGCCGGCGCCCTGCGCGGAGGTCGAACCGCCGCTCGAAGAGAAGGCGCGCGACCATCTGGCCGCTTGCCACTTCTCGCAAGACGTGTAACTCTATTGCGTTAACCGAACCACTCTGAGTTACACCATCTTTGCGCCCAAACGAGCCGTGGTCGCCGCGTTCGGTGTGGCGACTCTGGTTGTATTGGCTTCAGCAGTCACCGGAGTGCTGCCTGCGCGCGCGGCCGGTCCCGCCACTTACATCCTCGTTGTCCCAACCGACGCGTCGGGCGAGGTCACAGGAGGCGCGGGTGGCGACGCCTTTGTCCTTGATCAGGCCAGCTATCAGCACCCGACGGGTGAGCCGCAGGCTTTTGCCGTCTACGCGTTTGACGCGTCCAACGTTTTTCTCGGGGACGTCACGTCGAGCTCGACCATCTCGATGGGCGCCGGCGGAACGTGCAACGGCAACCAGTGCTCGGCCGACGCTGCGGGGCGCTACACGATAACCGCGACCTACAACGGCCTCTCCGCAGGATCCCAGCTGGTGGTGACCCATTGCGCACTTTCGGGCACCGCGACCGGGGTCACTGCTTGCAGCGGCAACGGGCTGGTCGATCCCCGGCACGTCATAGTCACCAACACAGCGCAGAACCCCTTCAACTTCCAGCTGGTCTACAACGACATTTACGGCGACCGGCTGAACGGCAACTACAACCTGCAACCGGTGGTGTGCTCCAGCGGGTCGGGCACCGGACACATGTCCAGCGTTTTCGGGACGGCGACCGCGATGGCAAGCGTTCAGTCGGTGGCGGCCAACGGCTCGTTCCTCGGACTCTGCCTTTTCGAGGTTACCTTCTACGGGTCGAGACAGTCGTCGTCGCTGGCCGTGCTTGCCGGGCTCGCTCCTGGGGCGCTCACCCTCCTCGGCCAGGCCGGGTCGTTCGCCAAGCCAGGACAGTGCGTCCGGCCTCCGGCTCTGAACCTCTCCGTCCCTGAGGGCGCGATCGCAGCGGTCGACACCAACCAGGGTTGCGATGAGACCAACGGGGGCGCGAGCAACCCGCTCACGGGCTTCATCCGCCTCAACCCGGGCCGCACGACGCCGCTGAACGTGAACCTCAACGTGATCGCGCTTCCAAGCGGCGCCTCGCTGCAGGGGTCGCTGGCCATCGCCTTCGGCGCGTGCCTGGGTGGGACGGCGACCGACGGCCAGCTGGTGCCGGGCAACCCGCCTGTATATCCAACCGTCACGGCAGCTTCCGCCACCGGCGTCGTCGACTGCTACTACGCGCTGACATACACCGGTGACTTGCCGCTCGCGACCACCTCGATGATGCTCGTCACCCAGCTGTTCGACAACTCGTTCACCATGGTCGGAGCGAGCGGCGTGAGCATCACCTTCAACCCGTGGGCGCCGCCCAGCCTCGACCACCTGGTCGTGAGCCCCGTGCAGTCGACTGTCGCGCCCGGCGTCAGCGTGACTTACCGCGCCGACGGCTTCGACGCGGCGGGCCACGGCCTTGGCGACCTGACCCGATCGGCCGCCTTCAGTATCGCGCCCGACGGCGTCTGCGTCCTCCAGCGGTGCAGCGCGACTCAACCAGGCACCCACACCGTCACGGCGACGCTCGGCGGCAAGACCGGGACCGCGACGATGGACGTCCAGGTGGTCCAGGTGGCACAGACGATCTCGTTCACTTCGCCCGCGCCATCGCCCGCCCTGTTTGGCGGCTCGTACACGCCGACCGCCCTTGCCACTTCGGGTCTGCCGGTGACCCTTTCGCTTGATGCCTCGAGCGCGGGGTGCACCCTCGCGTCGGGCGTGGTGTCGCTTGCCGGTCTCGGTACCTGCGTGATCGATGCCAACCAGGCGGGCGACGCGTCCTACCTGGCGGCGCCGCAGGTCCAGCAGTCGTTTGCCATCCAACCATTCCCGATCGCGACGACCGTGACCGGAAGCCAGGACTTCGGTTCGCAGTCTCCGGTGTTCAACCACGCTGAGGCGCCACCCGCTGGCATCACGCTGTCGGGGACGGTCGCCTGCACCACGGTTGACAGCGGCGCGGCCATCGGGCCATCGCTCGCTGCCGGCGCCCACGTGATCGACGGCGCGAGCTGCAGCGGCCTCGCGCCCTCGGATCCGACCAACTACACCATCGCCTACACAGGCGGCGCCTTCACCGTGATCCAGCCCAAGACGGGCACGACCATCACGGGCGTGTCCGGCGCGGCCACGTACGGCGGAGCCGCCACGCTGACGGCGACGCTCAGGGACGCGGCCGGCATCCCGGTGGCGGGAGCGAGCATCTCGTTCAAGCTTGGCGGCCTGCCGGCCGGCATTCAGACAACTGACGCGAATGGGGTTGCGACGCTGACGGGCGTGGCACTTCTGCCGGCCGAAACGAATGCGGGTCTGTACGGCGGCGCGGTGGAAGCCGACTTCACCGGAGACTCCAGGCTGCTCGCGAGCACAGCGGTCGGGGACCTGAACGTCGCGCAGGCTCAGCTCAGCGTCACGGCTGACCCGCAATCAAAGGTGTACGGCGACCCCAACCCGGCGTTCATCGTCTCCTACAGCGGCTTCGTCAACGGAGACACGCCGGCGTCGCTGGGGGGCGCGTTGTCGTTTACCACCGCTGCCACGACATCGAGCCCGGTCGGCAGCTATGCAATCAACCCTACAGGCCTGACGTCATCCAACTACGCGATCAGCTTCGTGCCCGGGGCGCTCACGGTGAATCCCGCGCAGCTGACAGTCAAGGCCGATGACAAGACCCGCAGCTACGGCGCACCGAACCCCACCTTCACGGCCACCATCACGGGCTTCAAGAACGGTGAAACCCTTGCCACCTCGGGCGTCACCGGGACGCCCAGCTGCGACAGCGCAGCGACGGCGGCGAGCCCGGTGTCCGGCAGCCCGTACGCGATCACCTGCAACGCAGGCTCTCTCGCGGCGACGAACTATACCTTCACCTTCCAGTCGGGTCAGCTGGCCGTGCTCAAGGCGGACCAGAGCATCGCCTTCGCTCCGATCCCGAGCCCCAGTCCGGGTGGCGGTGCCGTCACGCTGACCGCAACCGCCACCTCCGGGCTCACGGTTCTGTTCTCGGCGTCGGGCCGGTGCACGGTTTCGGGTTCGTCGCTGACGATCATCGGCGGCGGACTCTGCGCCGTCACCGCGACCCAGCCTGGAGACGCGAACTACAACGCCGCGACGCCCGTCACGCAAACCGTCGGAGTCGGCTGCCTCCCGAGCCAGATGTCGTTCAGCATGCGCGGCTGGAGGGGCGGGGAGTTTGTCGTCTTCCAGCTGACCCTCATCGGGCAACAGCCGGCGGCCGACGGCGGTGGGTGCACCGCCTCCTTCAACGTGACCATGCACGGCACGCTCGTCGCGACCGGAACCTTGACCGCGACCACGTCGGGGACGGTGACGACGGCGGCGCTTAGCGGGGTCTGGATGTTTGGCGATGACACGTCTCCCCTCACCGCCACGTTGAGCCTTGACTTTGCAACGCAGAGCGGCTCCCTGGTCTACGTCAGCACGAGTGACGAAGAGACCAGAACCACCACGATCACTTTTGCTCTGGACGCGATCGGCAACTACCTCATCACCGGCGTTACCGAGACAGACGAGCCCACGGTGGGTGGGGGTGACGACAGCGGTGGCGGCGGCGGATCCGACGACCTCGCGGGCGTCAGTGCTTGAGGAGCCTGATCCCGGTCCAGTCGTAGTCGTACAGCGCGTTGCCTCCCGCTCCTCGCACCCATGGATGCACGAGGTACTGCTGCACCCCGTAGAGCAGGCCGCCGAACACTGAGTCGTTCACCAGCATGAAGCCCGCCGTGCGGTAGTCGGTCGTCGACGTCGTCGGCGCCGCCGCGTCTGCGCCCGCGACGACCTTGTCGAGGTTTGGGTTCGAGTAGCAGGACCCAGACGAGCTCGCGCTGCTGACGAAGAGGTAGTCGAACCAGTCCTCGGGATGGTCGTAGTCGGCCGACCAGCTCTGGCGAAACAGAGGGTAGGCGCACGCGCCGTTGCGCTGGTCGAAGAAGGTCTTGCGGTCCATCTCGACGCAGGCGATGGTCACGTTGAGGTTCTTCTTCCATTGGGCGACGAGGTTGTCGCACACCGCTTTGTTGAAGGCGTTGGTGTCATAGGTATAGGTCAGGCCCTTGACCTTGGAGCCGTCGGGGTCCCAGGCCTGGTACTCGGTCTTTGCCGCCGCCGCATCGAATTTCACGTTGGTGTCCGCGCCGTCGCCCAGGTAGCCCTGCAGGCCCTTGCTGATGACACCTCCCGTCGCCCCGACGCAGCTCGTCTTCTGGTTGCAGACCGCGTCCACCAGCGCCTGGCGGTCGATCGCCGTGTTGAAGGCGTGCCGCCCTTGCCGGCCTGCGTCGATGCCGGCGAAGGGCCCGGACTTGAGGTTGAAGCCGACCCAGAACGTCGTCCCGACGGGAACCAGGGCGAGCTGTTGCCGCAGCTTGGGGTCCGTCGTATAGCGCGTGGCCGCAGCGGGCGCGAGGCCCTGCCGGCCGTAGCCGACCAGGGTGAAGGCGCCAGCCTCGTACTGCGCGACCTGGCTCGGCAGGTCGGCCACCACCTCGACGTGGACGTGAGTCAGCACGCCCGTCTTGCCGCCGTACCAGCCCGCGACCGGCTCGAAGTCCATCGTCTGGCCAGGCGTCCGGGCGGTCATGCGGAACGGGCCGCTGCCCACGAGCGTCTCTGGCTTGGTGAACCACGCGTCCTCACCTGCTGAAGCGACGACCTTCTGGTCGACAAGCCAGAACGGCCACAGCCCCGTCTCGGTGAGGAAGTAGCCGGCTCGCTTGCTGAGCGTGACCTGCAGGGTGTAGTCGTCGACCCTGGTGAGGCCGCTCAACTGAGTCGTCTTGCCGGAGGCGATGTCGCCGTAGCCGGCTATGAGTCCGAAGAGGCCCGCGAAGTCGCCTTGCCTGGCGGCGGCGCGGTTCCAGCTGAAGATGAAGTCAGTTGCGGTGATCGGATCGCCGTTCGAGAAGTGGCCATCGTGCCGAATTCGAAACGTGTAGGTCAGCCCGTCGGCCGACACCGCAGGCTGGCCGAGCGCAACGTCCGGCACCTCGCGCAGCTGCCCGTCGAAGCGGTACAGGCCGGAGAAGACGTTGCGCAGGACGTCCACGTCGGCGGGCGTGGAGATCAGCGCGGGGTCGAAGTCGGCCAGGTCCTGGGCGATGGGGAAGCTGAGCGTCTGGTCGGCCGCCAGTGGTTCTGGGGTAGGCGTGGGACTGGCGTTCGGGTTGCACGCGGCCACGAGCGCGACGAGCAAGAAGAGCCTGGCGACGCAGCGCATCCCGGGAAGGCTACAGCCGCGCCGCCTCTGAACGCCGCCTGAAACAAGGGGGACGACCGCCCCCTCCCAGGCCCATATAGGCGCGTGTACATGCGCCCATTGGATCCTTGGCTCCGACGCTCGTCCCCGATGAAAGCCTACGCGCCGGCACCCGCCAAGTCTCTAGGACATTCGTTCCACCGGTGACGCGCGGTGATGAACGGCGGGGGCGAGCAAAGGGCGAAAACGGGCAGAATCGTATTCGCGCCGGCGTAGCTCAGCTTGGCAGAGCAGCGGTCTTTTAAACCGAGGGTCCGGGGTTCGAGTCCCCGCGCCGGCACCACCCTTTTTTTGGACGCGTTTTGCGCAAAACGAGCCGAATTCCGGCATCCACTGGCGCGTCTTGCGCAAAACGGACGGAATCCGACTTAAGCGGCCGCGCCCGCGGGTAGGCTGTGGCGCGATCTTGCAGGCTTCCTCGACCGCCGCCGCCACAGCGCCCGCCAGACCAGCCTCCGGCCTGCTCGCGTTTCTGAGCCGGCATCCAGTGGTTGCGGCGTACGCGGCCGCGCTCGTCCCCGCGATCGCCATGGCGCTGACCCAACCAATCTGGTCCCTCGTCGACGAGGCGCACCACTTCGACTTCATCGTCCAGCTCGGCCACGACGTGTATCCCGTTGCCGACCAGACGCTGATCACCGGCGAGACCGTCTACGTCAGCGAAAAGACAGGCGTCTATCGCGCCTTCTATCCGCCGCGCACCTACCCCACGCCCGACCTCACCGACGTCGGCCTGCCGCCCGCCGGCATGAGCGACGCCGCCAATGCAGTCTGGATGCAGCGGCACATGTGGCAGCTGTCGCGCGAAGCCATCCAGACGCCCGGCTACTACGTCCTGATGGTCCCCGTGTGGTGGGCTGCCGACGCGCTCGGCGGTCCGTTCGCCGCCATCTACGCGCTGCGCATCGTCAACGCGCTGCTGCTCGCAACGCTGGCGCCGATGGCGATGGTCGTGGCGCGGATCCTCATGCCCGGCCGTCCCCCCGCGGCCGCGCTCGCCGCCCTCTTCGCCATCTTGCTGCCGGGGCTCGACCTCAACCTCGTGCGCGTCAGCAACGACACCCTCGGCGCGGTGCTGGGTGGTCTTCTCGTCGTTCTTGCCGTGCGTGGCGCCGGCACCACCTGGCGCTGGCGGCGGGCCGCGATGATGGGCCTGCTGCTCGGCGCCGGCATGCTCGTGAAGCTGACCCTGGCGGGGTTGCTTCCGGTTGTCGCGATCTCGATCTTGTGGCCGGCCGCGGCCAGTACGACGAGAGGCCGGCTCGCGCGAGCCGCCCTGGCGGGCGCGATTGCGCTGCTGTGTCTCGTGCCGTGGCTGCTCATCAACCTGCACCTCTACGGAGGCCTGACGTCAGGCGCTCGCGGAGCGCGCGTCTCCGACGCGGTTCCTCACGGCTTGACCGCGGACTTCATCCCGCAGGACCTCGTCGTCTTCGTCCTTACTTATTGGAGTGGCGAGCCGTGGGGCGCGCTTCCCTTCTCGGGCGCGCTCGCCGTGCTAGGGGGGCTGATCGCGCTCATGGCCCCGGTGGGCATCGTCAAATCGCTGCAAGCGAAGCAGGACCTGGTGCCACGCGGTCCGCTCACAGCAGCCGTCGCCGTCGTGCTGCTCATGACGGCGGTCACCCTTGCCTTGCCGGCGACGCTCGGCTTTGAGTTCCTCGGTCCAGGCCGCTACGCCTACCCGGCGCTGCCGGCCGCGGCCGCGCTCTTCGCGATCGGCCTGGTCACTGTCCTCCCACGCCTCGCGCGGCAGACGGTCACCGCGCTGTACGCGACGCTGGCTGCCGCGATGCTGGTCGCGGGTGCGCTCGTGATCCCTGCACCTCCGCACGCCAGCGCGGGAGTGCCGCCCGCCGAGGCAAGGTTGCTCACCACGACGGGGTCGGGCCAGTTCGGCGGCCTCAGGATCAGCATCGACGCGGTCGCGCTCGATGCCACGAACCGCGCGACGTGGTTCCACGTCACGGCGACCAACTCGGGCTCGGATGAGGTGGAGTGGACGGTGCCGCCAGTTGTGACGACTGCGAACCGCGAGGTCACGGGCGAGTACATCAGGTCGAGCGCCCTGCCGGGCGACATCGATCCTGCCGAATCGGTGACGGGGTGGTTGTATGTGCCGCTGGACCCGTCGCAGCTCCCGGCCGGCGGTCCGATCACGCTGCGTTTTACCGAGATAACGACGAGCGGATACCAGCAGGTGGGCAACGTAGACTTGCGGCTCACATGGCCGTAATCGAGGAAGAGACGCCGGCCGCCGGCGACCCCACGCTGTCCGACTCGGCGGACCTGCTCGGCGAGCCTGTCGGGATCGAGCTGAAAAGCGTCGTGCGGGTCCACCGCATGGGCGAGGTGGCGGTCACCGCGCTGCGCGGAGTCTCGCTGAAGGTCGCGCCTGGCGAGTTCGTCGCCGTCATGGGTCCATCGGGTTGCGGCAAATCGACGCTGCTCTCATTGATCGGCGGTCTCGACCGGCCGACCGAAGGCACGATCGTCGCGGGCGGCCGCAAGCTCAACGAGATGCGCGACCGGCAGCTCGCCGACTACCGGCTCCAGCATGTCGGCACGATCTTCCAGAGCTTCAATCTCATTCCGACGCTAAGTGCCCTGGACAACGTTGCGCTGCCGATGACGCTCGGCGGTGTCCCGGCCTCGCAGCGCCGCGAGCGAAGTCGCCGCCTGCTCGAGAAGGTCGGGCTCAAAGACCGAGCCGCTTTCCGACCGACCCGACTGTCAGGAGGCGAGCAGCAGCGCGTGTCGGTGGCGCGAGCGCTCGCCAACCGGCCGGGTCTGCTCCTCGCGGACGAGCCGACGGGCAACCTCGACGAAGAATCCGGCCAGGGTGTGCTCGGATTGATCAAGGAGATGCACGACCTCGGCGCGACGGTGGTCATGGTCACGCATGACCCTGACGTGGCGGCGGTCGCCGACCGCATCGTTCGGATGCGCAACGGCAACATCGTCGAAGATCCCGGGAGTCCCCGCGCGCCGCAGGCACAGCCGGAGCCGAAAGGAAATGTGCGGAGGCTGGCGTGGCTGGAGTCGGCGCGCATGGGGGCCGGGAGCGTGACGCGGCGAAAGCTACGCACGACCCTGAGCTCTGCAGGGGTCGCGATCGGCATCGCGGCGATGGCGATCATCGTGTCGTTCGCCACGGGTGTTCAGGACTCGCTGACGAATGCATTTGCCATCACCGGCCAGCTCGACCAGATCTCCGTGGGCAACAACAACTTCGGCCTCTCCGACCCATCGAACCTGAAGTCGCTGACCCCGGCCACCCTGTCCCAGCTTGCCGCTCTTCCGCACGTCAAGGATGCGTTCGGCAGCCTCGAGATGGAGGGCACGCTAGGCGCCGGTTCGGCCACCCTGACGAACGTCTACTTGAGCTCGTCCGCTCCTCTCTCGGAGACGCCGAAAGCGCTCGCCAAGTTCCTCACGGCCGGGAACTTCCAGTCGTCTGACACGGCCAACGAGGTCCTCGTGACGGGCGATACCGCGACCAAGCTCGGCTTCACGCCCACGACGGCGGTGGGCAAGAAGGTCACTTTCAGCGGTCAGTATCCCGGCATCTTCATCCCCGGCACCGGGCAGCAGCCGGCGACGACTTCCCTTCCGATCGACCTGACCATCGTTGGCGTGCTTTCCAACGCGGGCAACTTCGGGACCGGGACCGCGACTTTCATCAGCGTCCCGTACACGACCTCGACTTCCTACTGGGAGCGCATGGCGAGCGCCAATCAGTGGAAGGCAGACGAGTTCACCAGCATCACGCTGGTCAGCGACTCGTCGGGCACCGTCGACAAAGTGGCCAAGGAAGTGAAAGACCTCGGCTATCAGGCCACGACGACGGGAGACCTGCTGAAGGGCTTCAGCCAGTTCATCACCGTCCTCGAGATCGGCCTGTCCGGCCTGGCCGCCATCGCTCTCGTAGTTGCCTGCCTGGGTATCGCCAACACCATGTACACGGCTGTCCTCGAGCGCACGCGCGAGATCGGAATCCTGAAGGCCCTTGGCGCGCGGTCCGGCGACGTGCGCGGCCTCTTCGTCTCGGAGGCGGCCATGATCGGTTTGATCGGCGGAACGGTCGGCTTGCTGATCGCCGGGCTCGTGAGCGTGGTCGGCAACGCGGTCGTCAACAACATCGCTCAAAGCCAGGGCATCCCCCTCGACCTGTCGGTGTTCAACATCACCTGGTGGCTGGTCGTCGGCGCCCTGCTCCTCGCGTCGATCTTCAGCGCGTTGAGTGGGCTGTTTCCCGCGTTGCGGGCGAGCCGGCTCGACCCGGTCACCGCCCTCCGCTACGAGTAGTCAGATGTCCGCGCCCGCGCAAGCGCTGCCCGCCGCCGACCTCCTGCCGGTCAGCCGGCGTGCGAACTTTCCATATCGGGTCGTTCGCTTCGTCGGCGTGCCCCTGCTGAGGATTTGCTTTCGATTCGACGTCACGGGCCGGGACAACATCCCGCGCTCCGGCAACTACATCGTCATCGCCAATCACCTCAACTGGCTCGATGAGTTCGCGCTCCTTCTTCTCTTTCCCGTGGAGCCCCGCCTGCACTTCCTGGCCGACCCGACCACGCTCGTGACGCGCAAGTTCCAGTGGTGGCTCGTGCGGAAGACCGGAGGATACGTGCCCGTGGTGCGCGAGCGCCACGGCGACGTGACGCTGTTCCGGCACGTCGACCACGCGCTCGAGGTGGGCGGCGCGGTGGCGATCTTTCCGGAAGGCAACTACGGGCCGCGCGAGGGCGAGCTCCTTCCTTTTCACAAGGGTTTCGCGCACTTCGCGATCAAGGCCGGCGTGCCGGTCGTCCCGGTGGCGCTCTCGGGCACCAAGGACCTTTGGTTTGGCAAGCGGATCAAAGTGATCATCGGTCCGGCCATCCCGACCACGGGTGCGGACCCTGCCGCGCTGACCGACCTTGCGTTTCAGAAGGTCAAGGCGATGCTGCCGGCGTACGTCGAGCCCCCCGGACGTAAGCCGTTCAGGAATAAGCTGACCCACCTGTTCTGATGTCCCTCTCGCGCGTACTCAGCCCGATCCTGGTCGGCCGCGACTCTGACCTGTCGACGCTCGAGGACGCCCTTCTGTCCGCGCTCCGCGGCGACGGCGGCGTCGTGATCGTGGGCGGCGAGGCCGGAATGGGGAAGACGAGGCTGGTCAACGCGCTGGCCACCCGCGCGCGCCGGCTGGGCTGCGCGGTCATCGCCGGCGGTTGCGCGGAGGCGGAGCTGTCCCTGCCCTACCTGCCGTTCCTCGAAGCCATCGGCAACTACCTGCCGTCCGTCGACGTGATGGCGCTGCGCGAGCGCCTGGGCCCCGCGGCGGAGGAGCTGGCCCAGCTGTTCCCCCAGCTCGGCCGCCCGGCGACGTCGGCAGGCGACCCGTCGCAGGCCAAGATGCGCTTGTTCGAGTCGATGCTGATGCTGCTTCGCGACGCGGCGAGCCGGCGCGCGCTTCTCGTCATCCTGGAGGACCTCCAGTGGGCCGACCCCACGACCCGCGAGCTGCTCGACTACGCGACGCGCCGCGTGCGGTCGACCAACGTCCTGGTCGTCGCCACCTACCGGACTGACGAGATGCATCGCAAGCACGCGCTGCTGCCCACCATCCAGGGATGGCGCCGCAACGGGCAGGTCGAGATGATCGATCTCACCGCCTTGTCGCCCGAGCAGGTGGGCGAGATGGTGTGCGCGATCTTCGAAGAGCAGTCGATCACCGACGAGTTCCGCGACTTTCTGCGCGACCGCAGCGAGGGCAATCCGTTCGTGCTCGAGGAGATGCTGCGCGACGCGCTCGACCGCGGCGACATCTTCCGCACCGAGACGGGATGGGATCGCAAGGCGCTGGCCGAGATCCGGATTCCGCCGACGGTGCGCGACACCATCCTGCAGCGACTAGAGCGCTTGAGCCACGACGACGTGGCCGTGCTGGCGGCGGCGTCCGTCATGGGCCGCTCCTTCGATCTCGCGTCGCTCTCCGAGGTGGCGAGGGTCGAGGAGTCGGTGGCGCTCGCGGCGCTGGAGGCGAGCGTCACCGCGCAGCTCATCGAGCAGGAGGACCGAGTATCGGGCCGCTATCGGTTCCGCCACGCGCTGACGCGCGAAGCCATCTACGAGGATCTCGTCGTGCCCCGGCGGCAGCAGCTGCATTCGAGGATTGCCGATGTCCTCGCGTCCCGTCCCCAGCACGTCGCGGTCGATCTGGCGCACCACCTCTTCAACGCGGGCCGCAACGACGAGGCGGTGACGATGTGCGTGGCGGCCGCAGCGGAGGCAGTGCAGGCGCGCGCCTACCGTGACTCCGCCGAACTGCTCGAGCGCGCCGCGCCGTTCGTCCGCGATCCCGTGGAGCGCGCCCGCATGCAGTGCCAGGCGGCGGACAGCTACTGGAACAACAACGAGTCCGCAACCGCGAAGAGACTTCTGGAGCAGGCCATACCCGATCTCGAGGCGGCGGGCTCGATGGTCGAGGCGGCGCAATACCGCGTGCTCCTCGGACGGTGCTGGTGGGAGCTCCTGCGCACCGATCGCGCGCTCGAGGAGTTCGAGGCTGCGCGGCGCGTGCTCGAGCCGAGCGGACCGAGTGAGGCGCTCGCGTACGCCTACATCCGCATCTCCGGTATGGCGACGTTTAACGAAGAGCACGAGCGAGGCGTCGAGTACGCAACCAAGGCGCGTGAAACAGCGCTGCTCGTGCACTCCGACCTGGCCGCGGCCTGGGCGCTGAACTTCCTGGCGATCTCCGCGATGCATCTCGGCCGGGTCTCCGACGGATTCGAGGACCTGGAGGAGAGCTATCGCGTGGCCGTCGCCGGTCGTCACAACTTCCAGATCGGCAACGCGGTCTACAACGCAACCTGGATAGCCGTGCATCTCGCCCGAGGCCGTGAAACGAACGCATGGCTCGAACGCATCGCTCTTGCTTACCCGGTGGGCACCGAACCCTGGATGCCCTATATCCGCGGACTCGTCGCTCTTGCCCGCGGCGAGGTGGCGGAGGCCGAGGTCCAGGCGCGCTCTGCCATTCAGAGGTCGAGGGACGCCGGCCACGCCAAGATGGTCTGGCGCTCTGAGACGCTCCTTGCACACGCGTTGGCCGAACAGCTCCGCGACGCAGAGGCGGCGGAGGTCATGCCGCCGACGTCTCAGCGGACCGATGCGCAAGACGTCATCTACGACCTGGCCCCGCGGGTACGGCTGCGCCTCGCCGCGGGCGATCTCGCCGGCGCCGACGCCGAGGTGCGGCTGGTCGCGCCGCAGTTCTGCAGCCTGGCCTCGCCGGCTGACGCCGTGGCAGAAGGCGCGAACGATGCAGCCTGGCTCAGAGCGTTCCTCGACCAGGTTCCCGTGCGCGGCGAGGTCCTGGAGTCGCCGCGACTTGCCGCCGCCAGGGGACGCCTGGCCCTCGCGGAGGGCAGCCTCGCAGACGCGCGGCGCCACCTGGCCTCGGCCTTCGACGAGTTCACCAGCGGTGGCTTCCTGCTCGACGCGTGGCACCTCGGCTCTGCGCTCGCCGAGGCGGAGCACCGCTCGGGCGACGTCGCCGGCGCCGAAAGCCGCCTGAGGCGCGTCGCATCGGAAGCTGACGGAGCCGGCGCGAAGCTGGTGGCGCGCATCGCAGGCGAGACGGCCACGAAGCTCGGCCTGCAACTACCGTCACCGGAGCCACCGATGCCGCCGGCCGAGGCTGCCCAGCGGGTCGCTGTTGGTGAGCGCATGGTTTCGGTGCTCTTCGCCGACGTGCGCGGGTACTCCGAGATCGCCGGGCACAGCGCGCCGTCCGACCTGGCGGACCGGATCGCGTCGCTGCAGCGCTGGTCGAGGGTCGAGGTCGAGCGCCGGCACGGCCTGGTCGACAAGTTCGCAGGCGACGCGACCATGGCCACGTTCAACGTCTCGGGCCAAAGCGTCGATCACGCGGTCCAGGCGGTACGCGCCGCCGTCGCGATCATCGACAAAGCCGCGCTCGCCGGACTACCCGTCGGGGCGGGGGTGGCCGTGGGACCGGCAGTTGTCGGCAACCTGGCGGGCGGCGCCAACCTGAGCGTGCTGGGCGAGGTCACCAACCTCGCGGCCCGTCTTCAGGCGCAGGCTGCAGGGGGTCAGGTGCTGGTCTCCGAGGAGGTGTACCGCCGGGTCAAAGACTGGCTGGACACGCAGCGCCTGGCGGTCGAGAGGGTGGACCTGAAGCTGAAGGGATTCAGTGGTCCAATCGCGGCTTACAGGCTCACCACGGAGGTGCCGGCGCCAGCCCTCGGCTAGCGTTCCGGTACCGGGGCGTACGGCTACGGAATGTTGCCGACCGTGTGGTAAGGTGGCTCCTTTCCCGGTTCCTGAGCACGTCCTCTCCACGTTTTCGCTCCGAGCTCAGGCCTGAAGCCGCCCCAGGGGTAGGGCGAGTCCAAAGGATAGGAGCGAGGGTTGCTACCGCTATTCCGCGCGGTGCTCGTGTGGGTCGTGGTCCTGGTGGCCGTGGTCCTGCCCCGCATGAACCCACCCGCCCAGCAGTCGGTGGCCGTGGCCGTCACCCAGCTGACGGCGTTCGACCGCAGCTCGGTGGTGCAGCAGACCAGGTCGCAGCGCGTCCAGGCGGCCCAGATGGCGCAGGTACAGTCCTGGTCGCAGGAGCTGAAGCAGGGGCTGGCCGACTACCAGGCCAGGCAGGAGGCCGAAGCCGCGGCCCAGGCCCTGGCGGCCGCGATCGCAGCCCGGAGCAACCACCCGGGCCCGCCCCCCGACATCGCGAAGGACATCACCGACGCGTTCAGCCCGCTCGGGCCGGACGCGGTGCAGTGGGCGATGAACGTCGCCTGGTGCGAGTCGCGGTATCACCCCAACTCGGTGAACTCGGACAGCGGCGCGTCGGGACTGTTCCAGTTCCTGCCGAGCACGTGGTCGGGGACTCCGTACGCCAACCAGTCGCCGTTCGATCCCCGCGCCAACGCGTTCGCGGCGGCATGGCTGTATTCGCACTACGGACCCGGGCGCTGGGTGTGCCAGGGCTGACCGTACCCAGCCGGGTCATCCCCGGATAGTCGCGACTATCCGAGGTTTTCACGCAAGTCAGGTCGGGTTCGTCCGGACTATCCGGGCCCCATCCCCGCCTTCGGCGGGACTTCCCCGCAAGCGGGGAAGAGGCTACTCCGCGGTGACGGAGATCGCCAGCTCGAAGATCGGCTGAGGCCGGCTGCCGCCCTTCAGCACCATCGGCTCGTAGTCGGTGACCTGGACGCCGTTGGGCAGCCGCGCCCGGGTCGACTCCGACATCAGCACGCGCGCCGGCCGGACCTTGGACAGGTAGGCGCTGTTGTTCACAGGCACGCCGATGAGCGTGAACTCCATCCGGTCGTGCGAGCCGACGTGTCCCGCCACCACCTCGCCCGTGTCGAGGCCCATCCCCACTGCGATCCCCGCCTTGCCCGCGGTGATCTGCTCCCGGTTGAAGCGGTCGATCTCCCTGACCATTGCGAGGGCGGCGAGCAGCGCTCGCTGGGCGTGGTCGTGCATCGGGTTTGGCGCGCCGAAGACGACCAGCATGCCGTCGCCCTGAAACTTGTCGATGTTGCCGCCGTGCTCCAGGACGACCCGGATCATGCGCTGGAAGTAGTCGTTCAGAAACTGGACGAGCTCCTCGGCGTCCATGCTCTGGGAAAGGGTCGAGAAGCCGGCGATGTCCGAGTTGAGCATCGTGACCTCGCGCCGCTCGCCCGGCAGGAACTGCAGCGTGCGGCCGGACCGCGTCAGGACGTAGTCGGTGACCTGCTTGTTGACGTGCGCCTCGAAGACCTCGCGCAGGAATTCCGACCGCTCGTACTGCCGCGCGTTGTCGATCGCGATCGCGGCCAGGTCTGAGATCGCCTGCAGAAACTCCTTGTCCGTCTCCTCGAAGATCGAGGCGCGGAACGGGTTGTCGACGTAGACCGCGCCGATAACCTTGCCCTTGGTGACGAGCGGGACGGCGATGATCGACCGGAGGTTCTGCAGGATCACCGACTGCTGGCCCTTGAACCGGTCGTCGAGGCTCGCGTCGGTCGAAACCACGGCCTGGCCGGTCCTGACAACCTGCTCGATGACCGTCCTGGAACCGAGGAACTGGCGCGCCT
>DATIOJ010000151.1:0-4945 GCA_035473355.1 Candidatus Limnocylindrales bacterium | reverse complement strand
CATGCTCAGGCGACGCCGCCTTCACTGGGTCGAAATCTCAGTGGAGCGGGCCTGGAGTCGGGACATGGCGCCCCGGCTCTTCGACCTCGGCAACGTGTAGGAGTGGCGCACGTCATCATCCGGCACGGCCTCGTGGTCGCGCGCCGCCGGCTTGGCCCGGTCGCTCCGAGCGAGTCACCTACCCGGGTCAAGGGTGGCGGGTTCGCGCCGTCAAATCCACCCGGGGCCAAGGACCAACCGCCCGCCGAACCGGCACGCCAGTGACGTCTGAGGTCAGGTCAAGCCTAGACACCCCCCTCGTTCGCGCTGAGCTCAGCCCGACGCCCAGCGCCTAATCGCCGCCACCAGATCTTCGAGGTCCACGGGTTTCAGCAGGTAGTCGCTCGCGCCCAGGTCCGCGGCCAGCGCGCGCGACCCTGGATCGGATGCGCCGGTGACAACGATGGGTCGGGCGGACCGCAGCGCAGCCCGCGCCTCTCCGTCAAGTGAGCCCGACAGACTCAGGTCGAAAACCACCACCTCGCCCGGACGCAGCGACCGCAACACGCCGGCGGACTCGGCCTCGTAGCCGAGTCGACGCAACCCCCGCGCCGTCAGCTCCGCAAGGCGCTCGTCGTCGTCGAGCACCAGGACGGGAACGATGCCGAACGTCAGCGACTCCACCTGACCGAGCAGATCCAGCGTCTCTCGCAGATCTCCCAACAGCCGGTCGACTGGGGCAGCCTGGCCGTCCGATTCAGCCAGCTCAAGCTCGGCCTTGATTCTGGCCAGCGTCGAGCGCAGGCGGTGCAGCGCGGCCACCAGCTCAGGTCCGGACGACGAGCCTGTACCCAATCCCCCGGACCGTCTCAATCCAACCCGGTTCGCGAAGCTCGCGCCGAATCTGATGCACAGCCTGCTCCATGCTGTGCTCGAACCCCGCGTAGGTGTTCCCCCACACCCGCTCCAGCAGCTCCGCGCGCGGCACGACCTCGCCCGAGCGCGCGGCGAGTAGCTGCAGCATCGCGAGCGGCCGCCGCTCCAGCTTCAGCGATCGATCCCCCAGCCTGGCCACTCCATGTGCAGCGTCGACGTGCAGCCGGCCGCGCACCACCGCGCCCATCGAACCGGACCTCTCGCGCAGCGCGCCGCGCACCCTCGCCAGCATCACCTGGCGGTCGGTTCCCTTGACGATGTAGTCCGTCGCGCCCCGCTCGATGCCGACCACCTGGTCCGCCGGTGAATGCCGCGCGCCCGTGAGGATGATGACCGGGAACGGAATCCGCTCCGCACCGGAGCGCAGCGAGTCGAGGACCTCGGGCGCTTCCATGTCCGGCATCTCGTAGTCCAGAAGCATCAGGTCTGGCGAGCCCATGCGCACTCGCTCGAGCGCCTCCGTGCCGCTCCCCGCGACATCGACGGCGTAGCCGGCTCGCCGCAGAATCTCCGCGGTCAGCTGCGCCGTCCGTGGCTCGTCGTCAACCACCAGCAACTTGGCGGTCACGCCTCCCAAATCCCCGCCCGCAAAGTAGCAGGTTCAGGGTTTCTTGAGGAAACGCTGAACCAGGCGTGAGGTCAAAGGACTGCGACCGCCATAACCTCCCGCCATGGGCCAGCTTCCAGACCTCCAGCAAGCCAGGCGCCGGCTGGGACTGGCCCTCAGCGCCCTCAGGCACGACCGCTGGGTCCTCGGCTTCCTGCGCGGCGGCTGCATGCAGCCGATCGCTGCATCAGAGATCTCGCGACGCTCTCTGCAAAGCCGTCCCCTCATGCCGCTGTCCCGCAGGGCGCTGTTCGAGAAGCGACCGGTGGTCATCAACACCGTGTTCGAGAGGCATGAGCCACCGAACGAAAGCGACTGGGAGCTCGACTGGCGCGCGATCCTCTACGTGCCGGTGGGTGAGCTGGACCGGCGACCAATCGGGCTCCTGGTAATCGGCTGCCGCAGCGACCACTGGTACACGGAGGACGACGTCGCTTACGCGGCAACCCTCGGATTCAGTCTCGGCCCGCTCGTTGCCGCGCTGCGCGGACCGTTGGGCCACCTCAGCGAAACGGAGACGGAGGTCGCTCATCTGCTCAGCCACGGCTTATCGATTCAAGAGATCGGGCGCGCCATGCACATCGATGAGCGGTATGCGAGGACGCTGGTCGAGACCGTAACCAGAAAGTTTCAGTCAGTCAGCCCCGACGACCTGAGGTTTCCCGCGATTCAGATGAAGCGGATGACCTGGTAGCGACTCAGTTCGGGCCGAAAAGAAAGACCGTCGTGCCCCGGCCCTCAGTGCTCACGACCTCCAGCCTTCCACCGATTCCAGCGGCCCGCTCGCGCATCCCCATCAATCCATAACCGCTCAGGCCGCCGGCCGCGAAGCCGCGTCCTTCGTCCGAGACCTCGATCAGGAACGGTCGCGCCGCGAATCCCATCTTCACCCTGCAGATCGACGAACTGGAATGCCGCCTCACGTTGGTCAGCGCCTCGCGCACTATCTGCGCCACCACCTCGCGCTGCTGGACCGAGATCAGATCCTCCGCTCCGTTGTTCGAGATCTCCACGCGAATCCCGTAGAGCCGCGCGAACTCCTCCGCCTGGCGGCGCAGGTCGGCCACGAGTCCGTCGGGACTGATCGCCGCTGGCCGGAGGTCGGCGAGCGACTCGCGGACGCGCTTCAGCGAGCGCTCGAGAATGTCGAACACATTCTTCAGGTTTTCGTCCGCCGGGCCCTCGCGCGACTCGAGGTACACCTTGAACAGAGAGATCGCGCCGGCCAGCTCGGCGGCGATTCCATCGTGCAGCTCCCGCGCGATGCGCGCCCGTTCGCGCGCGATCGCATCCTCCACCGCCTGCTGGGCGAAGGTCTCCGTGCGCTGCACGGTCATCGGGCTCGGGCCCTTCGCCGCGCGTAGGACTGCATCAGGGCGATCGTGAGCGGATGGCGCAGCAAGCGCAAGAGGCCGCGGTACGGTTGCCACAGGGCCTGCGTTTCAGCGAGTGCTGCGCGAAGCCGCTCGACGTCAGATCTCAGCTCGGCCTGCAGCGCCGCCAGCTGCACGTTCAAGGCCGCGGCGCGCCTCGAGAGACGCACCGTCCAGAGCGTCGCGATGGCGCCTTCAACCAGGATCGCGACCACGCCGAGGACAAGGAGCCAGACCCCGATCCAGCTCAGGTCGCCGGTCACTCCTTGGAGTCGCCCTCTTCGATGCCCGCGACCGGCGCGATCGCCACCACCTGGTCATCCGGAGCGAGCCGCATCACGATGACGCCCTGCGTCTGCCGGCCGATCTGCGAGATGGCGCCGACCGACGTGCGGAGCACCATTCCGCTCGCGCTGATGACGAGGATCTCTTCCTCGGGGTCGCTCACGACTCGAACCGCCGCCAGCTTACCGACGCGGTCGGTGACCTTCAGCGTGAAGACGCCCTGGCCGGCTCGGTGGTGCATTGGATACTCGGCCAGCGGAGTTCGCTTGCCGTAGCCACGCTGCGTGATGACCAGGAGGTCGCCGCCCTCGACGACCGACGCCATCCCCGCAATGGCATCTCCCTTGCCGAGCTTGATCCCGATCACGCCTTGCGTGTCGCGGCCCATCGCCCGGACCTCCGTCTCGCTGAAGCGAATGGCCTTGCCGAGCTCCGTCGCGATGATCACCTCGTCGGACCCGGTCGTCGGCGTCACCCAGTCCAGCTCGTCGCCTTCCTGGAGATTGATGGCGATCAGCCCGTTGCGGCGGACGTTGGCGTACTCCGCCATCGCCGTCTTCTTTATGTATCCGTTCTTGGTGACCATCAGCATGTAGTGCGCCTCGCTCTCCGTTTCGGGACGCACGAACACGGCCGTGATGCGTTCGTTGGATCCGATGTCGATCAGGTTGTTGATCGGCATTCCCTTGGCCTGGCGCTCACGCTCCGGCACCTCGTGCACGCGGAGCTGGAAAACGCGCCCGCTCTGGGTGAAAAACAGCATCGATGCGTGCGTGTGCGTGGTCAGGAGATGGAGCGCGTAGTCCTCTTCGCGCGTTCCGCTCGGCGCGTCGCTGCCCGCCGTCGGCTTGGCGCCCTTCAGCCCGACGCCGCCACGCTTCTGGGCCCGGAACACGCGCAGCGGCTGACGCTTGACGTAGCCGCGGTGGGTCAGGGTGACGACCACCTCTTCCTTCGGCACCAGGTCTTCGGCCGACAGCTCGCTGGCCTCCTGGTCGGTGATCTCGGTGCGCCGGTCGTCGCCGTACTTCTTGACGACCTCGTCCATCTCATCCTTGATCAGGAGGCGCACCTTCTGGTCGCTGGCGAGAATGCTCTCCAGGTAGGCGATGGTCTTGATGACCTGCTCGTACTCCTCGTCGATCTTGCCGCGCTCCAGGCGTGTCAGGCGGCCCAGCGTCAACGCCAGGACGGCCTTCGCCTGCCGCTCGCTGAGCCCGAACTTCGTCTGCAGCTGGGTGGAGGCGACGTCCTGGTCGGCGGCCGCCCGGATCGTCTTGATGACCTCGTCCAGGTGATCCAGGCAGATCTTCAGTCCCTCGAGGATGTGGGCGCGCTCCTGCGCCTTCTCGAGGTCGAATCGCGTGCGGCGCAGGATGACGTCGCGCCGGTGGTCGACGAAGAGCTGAAGCGCCTGCTTCAGGCTGAGCACCACGGGCCGCCCATCGACGATCGCCAGCATGATCACGCCGAACGTGGTCTGCAGCGTCGTGTGCTTGTAGAGGTTGTTCAGCACGCTGAAGACCTGCGCCTCGCGCTTGAGCTCGATGACGATCCGCATGCCGTTGCGGTCGGATTCATCGCGCAGGTCGGCGATCCCCTCCAGCTTTCGCTCCGACACCAGCTCGGCGATCTTCGCCACCAGTGCCGCCTTGTTCACGGCGTATGGGAGCTCGTACACGATGATCCGCTCCCGGCCGTTCGCCGCCTGCTCGAGAGAGTGGCGCGCGCGCACGATGATCCGGCCGTGGCCGGTGGAGTACGC
>DATIOJ010000150.1:0-11367 GCA_035473355.1 Candidatus Limnocylindrales bacterium | reverse complement strand
GCCAAGCTGGACTTCCGCCTCATCCCGGACCAGGACCCCGGCGAGATCCTCCGGCTGCTCCGCACGCACCTCGACCGGCACGGGTTCGAGAAGGTCGAGATCGTGGCCGGAGATGGCGAGAAGCCGGCGCGTTCCGACCCCAGCTCCGCCGTGGCGCGGACGGTCATCGAGAGCGTGCGCGAGATGCAAGGCGAGCCGGTGCTGTGGCCCTTCATGCCCGCGACCGGCCCGATGCACCCGGTGGTGTCCGACCTGGGTGTGCCGACGGTGCTTCCGGTCGGGGTGGGCCGGCCGGACAATCGCATCCACGCCCCCAACGAGAACATCCGCGCCGCCGACTACATCAACACGGTCCGGCTCATGTGCCGGGTTTGGGAGCGCTTCGGAGCCAGCTGATGGAGAAGCTCACCGACAAGCTCTTCACGGTCAAGTACAACGAGGACACCGGCAAGCCGCACATCGAGATCATCAACCAGAACGTGTGCCTCTCGAAATGCACGGGCAAGTACTGCACCCACTTCTGCCCGGCGGGGGTTTACGAGTGGAACCAGGAGCAGAAGAAGACCCTGGTCAGCTTCGGGAACTGCATCGAGTGCGGCGCCTGCTCGATCGGCTGCCCTTTCGACAACATCTCCTGCCAGTCCCCCCGCGGCGGCTACGGCGTCCGTTATCAGCACGGGTAGGACGCCCGAACCCCGGATAGTCCGGCCTATCCGAGGGTCTGCCTCGCGAAAAGGCCGGTTAGTCGCGACTATCCGGGGTACGTAGAGGGAACCCTGCCGGGTTCCCCCTGCGCTGGGCCGCTCAACGGCGCATCGCGGCCTTACCCAAGCGACAGGCAGTTCGCGCCGGGTTCGCGGCCCGAACCCCTTCCGGAGAGGTTGAGTTTCTCGAATTGGTTACTCGAGGCGACGTTTGGTGGCCCCAGGAACCATGGGACGCGGCCGGAGCAAGTCCGGCCGCCAAAGAGCCGGGGTTGTAGGAATACACCCCGTTCCGGGAATACTTCTTAGTAGCGCAATGAGCGACTACGACGTGATCATCGTGGGGGGCGGGCCGGCCGGGCTGGCGGCTGCGCTCTACACGGCGCGCTTGAACCTGAAGACCGTGATCCTGGACCGCGGGCCGCTGGGCGGCCAGCTGCTCAACACCGAGCTGGTCGAGGACTACCCCGGCTTCGACTCCATCCTGGGCACCGAGCTGGCGATGAAGATGGGCGAGCACGCCCGGAAGTTCGGCGTCGACGTCCGGGACTTCGAGCCGGTCAAGGAGATCGACGTCGAGGGCACCACGAAGGTGGTCCGCCTGGAGTCCGGCGAGGAGCTGCGCGCCCCCGCCCTGATCATGGCCGCCGGCGGCCTTCCGCGCTACCTGGAGGTGCCAGGAGAGAAGGAGTTCTGGGGTCGCGGCGTCAGCTACTGCGCAGTCTGCGACGGGGCGTTCTTCAAGGGCCAGGAGCTGGCCGTCATCGGCGGCGGCGACGCGGCCGTCGAGGAAGGTGAGTTCTTGACGAGGTACGCCTCGAAGGTCTACATCCTTCACCGTCGGTCTGAGCTGCGGGCGCAGCCGATCCTGGTCGACCGGGCGCGCGAGAACGAGAAGATCGAGTTCATCTTCGACGCTCACGTGAAGCAGATCAGCGGCGACGGGAAGGTCCATGCGATCCAGTACGAGCAGCACGGCGCGACGAAGGAGCTGAAGGTGGGCGGCGTGTTCATCTTCATTGGCTTCGTGCCCAACTCATCGCTGCTGAAGATCCACGTCGACCATGACCCGCAGGGCTACATCGTCACGGACCGCAACATGCAGACGTCGGTGGACGGCATCTGGGCAGTCGGCGACGTGCGCGCTCAGCTAACCAAGCAGATCGCCACCGCGGTGGGCGACGGAACCACGGCCGCGGTCGCGGCGGCGCAGTACATCACGGCAATGAAGGACGCCGCCCGGGCCTGACGCCGGTTACGGTTCTCGGCATGAAAGTCGACGTCGGATTGCTGCTGCCGTCCCGCGAGGCGCTGCTGTGGGGCAACAGCGACCTGCGCTTCCTCGTCGACGCCGCCGCGGAAGCGGAGAAGGCGGGCTATCAATCGGTCTGGGCTGGCGATTCGCTCCTCGCGCGGCCCCGCGGCGAGCCGCTCACGATCCTCGCCGCGGTCGCAGGCAGAACGGACCACGTTCGTCTGGGCACTGCGATTCTGCTTCCCCTCCTGCGCCGGCCCGTCCAGCTCGCGCACGTGCTGGCCACGCTCGACCGCGTCTCGCTCGGCCGCTTGATCGTCGGCGTGGGTCCTGGCGCAGACGTGCCGGGAACGCGCGAGGAGCTCGCCGCCGTCGACATGCCTGCAGACCGACGGGTCGGCACCTTGCTGCAGCACGTCGATCAGTGGCGCCGGCTGTGGCGCGGGGAAGAGGCAGGCATGCATCTCCTTCCAGAGCCCTTCACGCCCGGCGGCCCGCCGGTGTGGATGGGCGCGCACGGACCTCGCATGCTGCGCGAAGCGGGCACTCGTTTCGACGGATGGCTGCCGTTCTGCCCGACGTCCGCGGTCTATGCGTCCAGCCTGAAGGCCGTTCGCGAGGCGGCCGAGAAGGCGGGCCGAAAGGCGTCCGACGTGACGCCCGCCGCCTACCTGACAGTCGCGATCGCGAACAATAATAAGGACGCGGCGGCCGAGTTCGACGCTTACATCCGCGCCTACTACGGAGTCCCGGGCGAGGTCATGGCGCGCACGCTGGCAAGTCACGCCGGCACGCTGGATTCAGCGGTCGATTGGATCGGCGGTTTCGTGGAAGCCGGCGCCCAACACGTGGTCCTGCGCATCGCGCGGCCGGGCCTCGACGGCTTTATCGACACGGCTCGAGACCTGCGGCGCGCGCTCGCGTGACCCCCTCGGCCCTGGTCGATCAGTTCCTGCAGCAACCAAACGCGGCTGTCATGGGCTGCCTGCGCCCGGACGGCTATCCGATGACGGTCGTGACCTGGTACGACTGGAATGACGGCCGCGTCTTGATCAACATGGACGAGAGGCGGAGCCGCGTCCGGTGGATTCAGAAAGATCCGCGCGTGAGCTTCACGGTCTTCGATGATGACTGGTACCGCCATGTGAGCTTCACCGGTGACGTCGTATCCATGCACGAAGACTCGGACCTGATCGACATCGATCGTCTCGCCATGCGCTACACGGGCAAGCGATTTCGCAATCGCAAGGCAAGGCGCGTCAGCGCGTGGATCAAGCCGCGCGACTGGCATGTCTGGGAGCTCGATCGGGGCTAAGCCCGCCTCACTCGTCTCGCCGCTGCGAGGCGCAGCCGGCTACTGGGTTACGTCGATCCAGACCAGGCCCGGCGGCAGCGTCAGCGCCTGGCCGTTGTCCAGCGTGAACGCAAGCGGGCCGTGGCTGTCGGTGGATGCCCAGTTGCCTGTGTAGTGGAGGCCCTTGTACATGACGTCGATGCGGCCGTTGGTGTCGAGGTCGAAATCGTGGATGTGCGCGCCGTGGCCGTCGCCCACGTCCAGCAGCTGCTCGCGCGTGTGGATCGTGACCACCATCTCTATGCGCAGCGGCTGATGCAGGCTCGCGTCCTGGTAGAGGTGGCCTTCTTCCGTCTTCGTGTAGGTGCCGGTCGGGGGGTCGTACGCATACACGGAGTAGTGCTCGTCGACCGCGTACGCGTTGATCGCAGCTCCGCCAGTCAGAGCGGGACGTACCTTTTGAAACCCGTAGTTGGGGATGCTGTACAGCTCTTCGGCGGCCAGCACCCGGTCGCCGTTGATCATCAGGTTGTCGGGCGCATCGCGAGAGCCGACGCGGTACTGATACCCGACCTGGTCGAAGAACTGCGGCGTCGGGTCCTGCGCGGCTCGGGCCTGGGTCGCCTGCGACTCACCGGACTGGAAGAGAAGGCCCTTGTAGTGGCGGCCCAGCTTGAGCGAGATGAATCGGGCCGAGCGCATCGGGCCGATCAGGTCGGGAACGTTCTGGTAGATCGCCGTCAGCCGCGTGATGCCTCCCTCGGCGAGATATTCGTAAACGATGTCTGCGGCCTGCAGCCCGTTCTGATCCCGCGCGAACTCGTCATTCGGAATCTGGATCAGAGCCGGGTAACGAAGCGAGATGGTGTGCTCGTGGTCGTGCCAGTAGACGCCCGTCTTGAACGCGAACGCGGCCGGCACGAGGTGGCCGGTCTGGTCGCGTCCCCCCGGGGCCATCTGCACCACGACGGGTCCAGACGCCAGACCCGCGGTGGCGAACGTGGCGCTCTTGTAGTCCGTAGCCCACTTCAAGGTTGCGATCTGTCCGCCGATCGTGACCTTGATCGTCACGGGCTCCATCGCGTCGTTGAAGGTGAGCTTCATCGTCGCGCCCGGGTCGATCTCCATGCCATCTTTCAGCGGGCTGCCGGTGCCCGAGGTGATGTTGAGGACGCGCGGGATGATCAGCGTCTTGAACGTCCAGTGCCCGCCGTTCACGTGATGGTGCGACGTGTCGGAAGTCGCCTTCAAGGTGATCGTGTAAGTCGCGAGCTCCTGCAGTGGTTTGGCGGGTGTCCACGCGTACTGCGATTGCCCTGAGACCGCGGAGATCGTCCCGTCGGTCGTAGGCGCGATCGAGAACGCCGCCTTGACCGCGTTGATGGAGACCGATCGTGAGAAGTCGAGCGCGAACGCGGCGTCGGTCGGCACGTCCTCCTGTCCGTCCTTGACGTTGGTGCTCACGGTCGTCGGCAGCGTGTTCTCGTACGCGAGGAACGAGCCGACACCGACGAGCACGACGAGCAGCACCATGCCGGCCGCGATCCAGCCGCGACGGCCGAAACCCCTGCGCCGGCGCGCGGGCCGTCTGAGTGGCGGAGCCGTGGTCGTCGGTGGCTCGATTTGTGGGATTGGCGTAAGGATCGACAACGGGCCGCCGGAATTATGCCACTAAGTGCCTGAGCAGAGAAAAGGTGTAGATGCCTGTCGCGTGTCCGCTTTCGAATGCGATTTGCAGCGCGTACTGCCCGACCAGCTTCACGTCCTGCACGCGCAGCTCGGCGTCACTCAGCGTCTTCACGCGCGACAGCCGGCCTGGCGCGCCCGCCTCGCCCCGGCATTCCGCGCAAGGGCACGCCCACCGCAGCTGCTCGCCGCTGTACGTCGATCGCGTCCCGTCTTCCCACGTGATCTCCACGACCTGGCGCGCGCGGTCGACGTCGACGTTGGTGGGAAACGGATCGGGGTCTTGCAGTGATTCGCCTCAGTGCACGTTGATGACGGGCAGCTGTCGGAACGATTGGATGGACGTGCGCGCTGCCACCTGCGACGCAATCGCGACGAACGCCTTCGCACCGGCAGATTCGGGACGCGAGATGACGACCGGCGTGCCCTTGTCGGAATCTTCGCGAATCCCTTCCTCGAGCGGAATCGCCCCGAGGAACGGCACACCCAGTCGCTTCGCTGCGGCCTCCGCGCCGCCGTGGCTGAAGATCTCATGCCGGTGTCCGCACTCAGGGCAGACGTACCAGCTCATGTTCTCGATGAGGCCGAGCGGTGTGACGTTGAGCTTGCGGAACATCTGCAGAGCTTTGATGGCGATGTCCGTCGCCACGTCCTGCGGCGTGCACACGATGGCGACACCGGTGAGAGGTATGGCCTGGGCAAGCGTGAGCGATGCGTCGCCGGTGCCCGGCGGCAGATCGATGACCAGGTAGTCGAGCCGGCCCCAGTCGGTCTGCGTCATGAGCGCCTCGATCGCCTTGCCGACCATCGGGCCTCGGTAGATCGTCGGCTGGCCTTCGGGGTAGATGTGACCGAACGACATGATCTTCAGGCCGTGTGCCTCGATGGGCTGGAGCTGACCGTTCACCTGCTCCGGGACGACCCGCGAGCCGGTCATCGCCGGCACCGACGGGCCGAGGATGTCTGCATCGAGCAGACCGACGGTCGCGCCGCTCTTGCGGAGCGCGGCGGCCAGGTTCACCGCCACAGTCGACTTGCCGACCCCGCCCTTGCCCGAGGCTACGGCGATCGTCTGCTTGACGCCGGGGAGGATCTCGGACGGCTTGGGGCGCAGGAAGGCGGGCCGGACGTTGGCGGTCATCCGCACCTCGACCCCGGTCACGCCGGGAAGCTCGTTGACCGCGTCCTCGGCCTGCGACTTGAAGCGGTCGCGAACCGGGCATGCGGGCGTGGTCAGCTCGAAGGTGAAGCTCACCCTGCCCTGCGGGGTGACCTCGAGTTCCTTGATCATGCCGAGGCTCACGACGTCGCGACCGAGGTCTGGGTCTTTGATCCGACCCAGCGCCTCGAGAACCTGCTGCGACGAAGGACCGCTCATCCGGGACCGGATGTTACCGAGGCTGCTAAGTTCAATGCGCCAATGGAACAGGTGACGGCCCAGAGCCCGACCTCAGAACTGGTCGCCTACTACGCCAAGGCCGCGTCCGACGTTTACTTCCAGCGGGCCCAGAAAACGCTCGCCGGAGCCGGCGTCGATGCGGTGGTGGCGATGGACTTCTTCGCCAGCAAACCGGGCACTCTCTGCGGCGTCGCCGAGGCGGTTCGCCTGCTCGAGGCGATCCTCCGGAAAGGCGACGAGGCGTGGGCGATCCCCGAGGGCGAGACGATGACCTCGAAGGAGACGGTCCTGCGAGTGCGCGCACCGTACTCGCATTTCGGCGTCTACGAGACGGCGCTGCTCGGCATGCTCTCCAGCTGCTCGGGCTGGGCTACGGCGGCGCGCGAGATCGTCGACGCGGCCAATGGCAAGCGAGTGATCAGCTTTGGCGCGCGCCACGTGCATCCGCTCATCGGACCCACAATGGAGTACTCGGCCGTGGTCGGCGGCTGCGCGGGATGCGCCACGCCGCTCGGCGCCCAGCTCGCGGGGCTGCAGGGTGCGTCGGGCACGATGCCTCACGCGATGATCCTTCTCTTCGGCGACACGGTCAAAGCCGCGCTCGCGTTCGACCAGCACATGGGCGACGACGTGCTGCGCATCGTTCTGGTCGACACGTTCAAGGACGAGGCGGAGGAATCGCTGCGCGTGGCCGAGGCGCTGGGCAAGCGCCTGCGCGGGGTGAGGCTGGACACACCCGGCGAGCGCGGCGGGGTAACCGTCGACCTCGTGAAGGAGGTGCGCGCGCGCCTCGACCTCGCGGGGTTCGAGCACGTCGGAATCTTCATCTCGGGAGGCCTGGACGCGGAACGCATCCGTCAGTTCGAGGCCGCGAAGTGTCCGATCCATTCGTATGGCGTCGGCATGGCGATCAGCTCCGCTCCTCCGATCGCTTTCACCGCGGACATCAAGGAGATCGGTGGCAAGCCGTGGACCAAGCGAGGCCGCATTCCGGGCGCCGCGCCCAATCCCCGCCTCGCCCGAGTGATCTGAAGCAAAAGCTCATCTCCCTGCAGGCGGCCTGCAGCGCATGCACGGTGTGCGCCGACCAGGGGATCATCGCCGAGGCCAACCCGACGTTCCAGGGCGAGTGGGGAGCGCCGTTCTTCATCGTGGGTCAGGCGCCGGGTCCCGCCGAACGGGAGACGCGGCGACCCTTCGCCGGCCGCGCGGGCAAGGAGCTCGATCGCTGGATGCTGCGCGCGGGATTCAGCAGCCCGGAGGAGTTTCGCCACGCGACCTACATCGCAGCCCTGATGCGCTGCTTTCCGGGTCGCAACAAGAACAACACGGGCGACCTGCCGCCGCCGCGTGCGGGCATCGCCAACTGCGCCTACTGGCTCGATGAGGAGCTGCGTCTGCTCCGGCCGAAGGTGATCATCCCCATCGGCCAGCTGGCCATCACTCGGTTTCTCGGCCCAGGCCCGCTGGAGGAGAGGGTCGGCAACCGCTATGGGGCCCGGCCCGTGATCGTGCCGCTGCCTCATCCGTCCGGACAGAGCCGCTGGCTCAACGCGCCCGTCAATCGCGAGCGTTTGAGCCGAGCACTTGCATTGATCGACGAGTTGCGTTCGAATTTCGTCCCTAGGAGGACGAAGGAATGAAATACCTGTTGGTCTATTACGGCGGTGGCATGCCCGAAACGCCGGCGCAGCAGGCGCGCGTGATGAAGCAGTGGACGACCTGGTTCGCCAAGCTCGGGCCCGCCATCGTCGATCCAGGCAATCCGTTTTCGGGCAAGGTGAACAAGGTCAAGCCGGACGGCACAGTGGCCAAAGGCGCCGTGGGCCAGCGCGCATCCGGTTACAGCATCATCGACGCGCCCTCGCTCGAGGCGGCCACCAAGCTTGCCAGGGGGTGCCCGGTGATCAAGGGCGGCGCGCAGGTCGCGGTCTACGAAACCTTCAACGTGATGTAAGAGATGCCGGCGTTCTTCGGCCGCCGCGATGGCGACCGGGTGGTCATCCTGGGTAGCGACGCCGAACATCTCGCGCGCCCGCTGCGAGCGCGACCGGGCGAAGAGATCGAGGTGATCGACCCCGAAGGTTTCTTGCTCACCGTCAAGCTCGACACGGTCTCGCCGACCTTCGTCGAGGGCACGGTCGTCGCCGAGCGTGCCCACCAGCCCGAGCCGCGGTCACGCATCACGGTCGCCATCGCCAACCTGCCCGCGCCCGCGCTCGAGCTGGTCCTGTCCCGCTGCACGGAGGCGGGCGCCCACGCTTTCGTCGTCTTCCATGCGGACCGCGGCGTCGGGCGCGGTGAGAAGCTCGAGCGCTGGAGCACCATCAGCCGCGAGGCGGCGATGCTTGCAGGCCGCCTGCGAGTCCCTGAGGTCGCCGTGGCTTCGTCGCTCGAGGCCGCCCTCGGCGCGGCGGAGAACCCGATCCTGCTGGCACGCGAGGCGCCGCGCCGGCTGGCCGACATCGCGGACCTCACCCACGTCACGCTCTTTGTCGGACCGGAGGGAGGGTGGTCAGAGCGCGAGCTCGATCTTGCGGAGGTCACGGCGACGCTCGGTCCTCGCAATCTCCGCGCGGACACGGCCGCGCTGGTGGCGGTTGCGATGGCCGTCAGCGTCCGGGGCGGCTAGGTCTTGGGCTTCCGCGCAGTTTCGACCTCACCGGTGATCGCCACCACCGATGCGATGCCGAAGATCACCCCGCCGACCACGATCATGCCCGCGCCCACCGGCACCAGCTGCCCGGCGACGCCCACTCCGAGGCAGACCAGGCCCACGGCGGTCAGGAGCGTGGCGTAGATCCGGAACCCCCGTTTGGAAGCCGCGAACCCCGGGGGCAGCGAGCCGAGGTACTTGGACGTGACGGTGCGCATGACGTAGTCACCCGCGCTGAAGAGGTTGACGAGCAGGACCAGCCCGGCCAGCGTGAGGAGCCCGCCGATCACGAGGACTAGCGCCACGATCCCTAGCATTCTGACCGTGGTGACCACGAAGCAGGCGCAGGTGCGGAACTTCTGCATCATCGCCCACATCGACCACGGCAAGTCGACGCTGGCCGACCGGCTGCTGGAGCACACCGGCTCGATCAGCCAGCGCGACATGCAAGACCAGGTCCTCGACACGATGGACCTGGAGCGTGAGCGCGGCATCACGATCAAGCTCCAGGCGGTCCGCATGACGTATCCGGCAAGCGACGGCCAGGCTTACGAGCTCAACCTGATCGACACGCCCGGCCACGTCGACTTCGCCTACGAGGTGTCGCGGTCGCTGGCCGCGTGTGAGGGAGCGATCCTGGTGGTCGACGCGGCGCAGGGCATCGAGGCGCAGACCCTGGCGAACCTCTACCAGGCGGTCGAGGCAGGCCTGACGATCGTCCCCGTGGTTAACAAGATCGACCTCGACGCCGCGCAGCCCGAGCTGGTCGCCGAAGAGATCTCGGACGTGACCGGCATCCCGCGCGACCAGGTCATCTTCGCGTCGGCCAAGCTCGGCATCGGAACCGAGGACATCCTGGAGGCGGTCGTCAGTCGGGTGCCCCCGCCGCGCGGCGACCCGTCCATGCCTCTGCGCGCGCTGATCTTCGATTCCTACTACGACGCGTACCGCGGCGTGATCACGTACGTGCGCGTGGTTGACGGCGAGATCATGCCGCGGACCAGGATCCGGATGATGAACACCGGCAAGGTCCATGAGGTCGACGAGGTCGGCTGGTTCGCGCCACGGCCGCGACCCGTGGACAGGCTGACGGCCGGAGAGGTCGGCTACGTGACCGCCGCGATCAAGAACGTGGTCGACGCGCGCGTGGGGGACACCATCACCACGGCGGAGCACGGCGCAACCACTCCCCTGCCCGGTTACCGGCAGGTCAAGCCGATGGTGTTTGCGGGACTTTTCCCGACCAACTCGGAGCGATTCTCCGACCTGAAGGAGGCGCTGGAGAAGCTTCAGCTCAACGACGCGGCGCTCTCTTACGAGCAGGAGAACTCGGCCGCGCTCGGATTTGGATTTCGCTGCGGCTTCCTTGGACTGCTTCATCTCGAGATCGTCCAGGAGCGCCTCGAGCGCGAGTTCGAGCTCGAGCTCATCACCACCGCCCCGACCGTCGAGTACGAGGTCAAGCTCAAGCGGGGCGAGGTGATCGAGATCGACAACCCCGCGCTCCTGCCCGACCCGACCGCCATCGAGTCGGTCTCGGAGCCGTACGTCAAGCTGACGATCATCACGCCGTCGACCTACGTGGGCCCGATGATGGAGCTCTGCCAGGACCGGCGCGGCGCGTTCAAGCACCTGGAGCACAAGCCCGGCGACCGGGTCGTGCTGGAGTACGAGATCCCGCTCGGCGAGATCATCCACGACTTCTACGACCAGCTGAAGTCGCGGTCGAAGGGATACGCCTCGATGGACTACGAGATGATCGGGTTCCGGGAGGGCGACCTGGTGAAGCTCGACGTGCTGGTGGCCGGCGAGCCGGTCGACGCGCTTTCGCTCATCACGCATCGGAGCAAGGCACAGATCCAGGGCCGAAAGCTGGTCGAGAAGCTGAAGGCGATCATCCCGCGCCAGCTGTACGAGGTCCCGATCCAGGCCGCGATCGGTGGCAAGATCGTCGCCCGCGAGACCATTCCGGCCATGCGGAAGGATGTTCTGGCCAAATGCTATGGCGGTGACGTGACCCGGAAACGCAAACTGTTGGAGAAGCAGAAGGAAGGCAAGAGGCGGATGAAGCGCGTGGGCTCGGTCGAGATCCCGCAGGAGGCGTTCATGGCGGTGCTGAAGCTTGATTAGCAAGGCGGGTGTGCTTGGCGTCGCGCTGCTTGCCGTCATCGCGGCCTCCGCGTGCGCGACACTGGGATCTGCGACCAGCAACGCCAAACCTGCGGACGTCTATTCCGTCGCCCCGAGCGAGGCGGACGTGAGGACTTTGCTCGGGGACACCACGTGGTGGGAGGGGCCGCCGTCCTTCCAGGTGCTGCCGCTCGACTCGGCGAGGCGAACGGCCACCGAGAGGTACTCGGTGACCGTCAGGTA
>DATIOJ010000149.1:0-5570 GCA_035473355.1 Candidatus Limnocylindrales bacterium | reverse complement strand
GACGGCGCCGCCCTCGCCACCGGTCGAGAAGCGGACCTGCAGACCGCCCTTCTGCTTGACGACCTCGGCGACCCTGCTGCTGGTGTGGATCTCGGCGCCCAGGCCGGAGAGGTGCTTGGTGTAGACGGCGACGAGGTCGGCGTCGACCATCGACAGCACCTGGGGCAGCATTTCGAGCACCGTGACCTTCGCGCCCAGGGCGGCGAACATCGCGGCGAACTCCATGCCGACCACGCCCCCGCCTATGACCGCCAGGCGGCGCGGGACCTCCTTGAGCTCGAGGATCTGGTCCGAGTCGATCGTGAGCTCCGCCCCTTTCAGGGGAATGCGGGCCACCGCCGAACCGGTCGCGATAACGATGTCCCGGGCCTGGATCTGCTCCCCGGAAACGTCGACCACGCCCTTGCCGACGAGCCTCGCGCTGCCCTTGAAGGAGGCCACTCCGCCGGCTTTGAGCAGCCCCTCGACGCCCTTGACCAGCTGGTCGACGACCGCGGTCTTGCGCTTCTGGGCCGCGACCCAGTCAAAAGCGATGTTGTCGGCCACGACGCCGAACGGGGCTCCGCCTTTGGCCTGCGTGTACAGCTCAGACGACTGGAGCAGGGCCTTGGCCGGGATGCAGCCCCGGACCAAGCAGGTACCGCCCATGCGGTCCTTCTCGACGATGGCGGTCCTGGCACCGAGCTGCGCCGCCCGGAGTGCGGCGACGTAGCCCCCCGGGCCACCGCCGATCACGACTACGTCAAAGGATCCCGCCATAGCCACCATCTATACGTGATATCGACAGAAATTATGCCTGCTGGCGCTGCCTCTCCAGCCCTGGCGCCGGCCGAATCCCGTTCGGGCTGTAGCGGTTGACGATAGGCATGCGCCGGTCGCGGCCAAAGGCGCGCGGCGTGATCTTCACTCCTGGAGGCGCCTGGCGCCGTTTGTACTCGCTGCGGTCGACCAGCTGGATGACCCGCGCCACCGTCGCCGCGTCGTTTCCGGCCGCGATGAGCTCCTCGGGGCTGAGGTCGTCCTCCACGTAACCCTTGAGGATCGGGTCGAGCACCTCGTAGGCCGGCAGGCTGTCGGTGTCCTTCTGGCCGGGTTTGAGCTCGGCTGAAGGTGCCTTGGTCATGACGCGTTCTGGGATCGCGCGCCCCAGCGTGTTGCGGTAGCGGCACAGCTCGTAGACCGTGGTCTTGGTGATGTCCTTGAGCACGGCGTAGCCGCCGGCGATGTCTCCGTAGAGCGTCCCGTAGCCCGTGGCCAGCTCCGACTTGTTGCCCGTGCTGAGGACGATGTGGCCGAACTTGTTGGAGAGCGCGTGGAGGATGGTCGAGCGGATTCTCGGCTGGAGGTTTTCCTCCGCGACGCCGGGCTTGGTGCCCTTGAAGACCGGCGCCAGGATCTCCTCGAAACCCCGGTGAGGCGGCTCGATCGAGAAGTCCATGAGCTGGATGCCGAGGTACTCGGCGGTCAAGCCGGCGTCCTCGAGGCTTTCCGCGGAGGTGTGCCGCGACGGCATGCGGACGCCGATGACGTTTTCCGGGCCCAACGCGTCGGCGGCGATCGCCGCGGTCAGCGCGGAGTCGACGCCGCCCGACATTCCAATCACGACTTTCTGGAAACCCTGCTTGCGCATGTAGTCGCCGGTCCCCAGCACGACCGCGGCATAGATCTCGGCCGCGCCCTCGAGCGGTTTCGCCAGCCGGTTCTCGATCGCTGGGCGTGAGGTTGAGCTGCGGCTTGTATTGACGACGACGTCGGACGTCTCGAGCTGCAGCCGCTCCGCGCCCTCGGCCTCGTAGCGGAGCTTCTCGGGCAGATGGTGGATCGGCTTCTCGAGGTCGAGGTCGGTGATGAGCAGGTCGGGCACCAGGGACTCCGCGTGCGCGATCAGCTTGCCCTGCGGATCGAAGACGACGCTGTTGCCGTCGAAGACCAGCTCGTCCTGCCCACCCACGGTGTTGACCCATGCGACGAACGCGCCATAGTCGGCCGCCCGGCCGCCGATCATCGCCTCGCGCGGCGCGCGCTTGCCGTAGTGGTACGGCGAGCCGTTGATGTTGATCAGGAGCTTGGCGCCGTGGTGCGCCTGCCACGCCATCGGGCCGGACGGGAACCAGCAGTCCTCGCAGACGGAGAGGCCGATGCGCACGCCGTCCACCTCGACGATCGGGCATTTGTGGCCGGGCTGGAAGTAGCGCTTCTCATCGAACACGCCGTAGTTCGGCAGGAACACCTTGTGGTAGACGGCCTTGATCTCACCCTCGTGGAGGAACGCCGCCGCGTTGAAGATGTCGCCGTCCTCATCGACAAACCCAACCACGGCTGCGATGCCCTCGGTCTCCTGGGCGATGGCGTCGAGCTGCGCGAGGTTGTCCCGCACGAAGGACGGCTTCAACACGAGGTCCTCCGGCGGATAGCCGGTGATCACAAGCTCGGGGAAGCAGACGATGTCGACGTCGAGCTCTCGGGCCCGGTGGATGCCGTCGATGACGATGCGGGCGTTGCCCGGCAGGTCGCCGACGGTCGGGTTTACCTGGGCGAGTGCAATCCTCACGGCTTAATTGTCGCTTTTCGCGCCTGTTTACCATTTCCGATGCTTGGGTTACTTCGATCGCCTCCGCGCGCTCGCGCGCGAACGGCAGACGCTGCTGTGCATCGGGCTCGATCCCGACCCCGACCGAATCGCGGGCGGCGCGGCGGGCGCGCTGCGCCACTGCCGCGACGTGGTGCGGCAGACGGAAGAGCACGTGTGCTGCTACAAGCCCAACAGCGCGTTCTGGGAGCAGTACGGTCCCGACGGATGGTCCGCGCTCATCGAGCTGCGCGCTTTCGCCGCCTCCACGCCATTCCTGTTCGACGCCAAGCGCGGCGATATGGACAACACGATGCGGGCTTACGCACGCGCGGTCTTCGACACCCTGGGTATGGATGCCGCCACGGTGAATCCCTACCTGGGCTCGGATTCGCTGCGCGAGTTCACGCGCTACGAAGACCACGGGGTCTACGTCCTCTGCCGAACATCCAATCCCGGATCGGCGGACCTGCAGCACCTCGAGGCTGCGGGCCAGCCCATCTACCGCCACGCGGCGGCGCTCGCGGAGCGTCTGAACGTGGCCGGCAACGTCGGTCTGGTGGTTGGAGCCACCGCTCCGGCCGAGGTGGCGGACGTGCGCTCGATCAGCGCGCTCCCCTTCCTCCTGCCCGGCGTCGGCGCCCAGGGAGGCGACGTGGAGGCCGCGGTGCGGGCGGCGTGGAACGGCGATCCCGCGTCGTGCCTGATCTCCGCCAGCCGCAGCGTGCTCTTCGCGGCGAGCCCGGCGCGCGAGGCCGCCGCGCTGAAGGCTCAGATCAACGCGGCTGCCGGCGTCCCCACATGAGCGAAGGGAGGCACACCGCGCGGCTGGTCCTGCAGGGCCACATCATCGACTCGATGATGCTGCCCCAGATCATGGACCTGGTCATGGACCTCGGCGGAAACTTCACGATCGAAGAGCTGAAGGTCGGCCAGCACAAGACCGACCCGTCGATCTGCCGCATGGAGGTTTACGCGGACTCGGCGGATATGCTCGACCGCATAGTGTCACGGGCACGCGCTCTCGGCGCGACCGCCGAGCACGAGCAGCCGGTGCGCCTGGACAGGGTCACCCGCGAGGGCGTGTTCCCGGAAGGTTTCTACTCCACGAGCAACCTGCCGACCGAGGTCCTGCTCGACGGCCAGTGGATCAACGTCGACAACATCGAGATGGACGCGGCGATCGCCGTCGATCGCAACGCCCACCGCGCTCGGTGCATCGTGTTCCAGGGCGCCAAGCCCGGCATGGAGGTCGTGATCGGCCACCAGGGCGTGCGCGTGACGCCGCTCGAGCGCTCGCGCCACACCGAGATCTTCAGCTTCATGGGCAGCGAGGTGTCGGCCGAGAAGCCGAAGAAGGTTCTCATCGCCGGCATCGCCGATGAGATGCGGGAGGTACGGCAGACCGGCGGGCGGATCCTGGTCGTCGCGGGCCCGGCGGTGGTTCACACGGGCGCCGGCGTCTATCTATCTCGCCTCATCGAGCTCGGCTACGTCCAGGTGCTCTTTGCCGGCAACGCGCTCGCGGTGCACGACGTGGAGGCGGCCCTGTTCGGCACCGCGCTGGGCATCAACATCGAGAGCGGTCATGCGATGGAGCACGGCCACGAGCACCACATGCGCGCGATCAATCGCGTGCGCGCTGCGGGCGGCCTGCGCCAGATGGTCGAGAGCGGGCAGCTCAAGTCAGGCGTGATGAAGTCGGCCCTCGACCACGGCGTGGAGATCGTCCTCGCGGGCTCGGTCCGCGACGATGGGCCGCTGCCCGACGTGATCACCGACATGGTGGGGGCCCAGCACCGGATGAGGGCCGCGCTGCATGGCGTACGCATCGCGTTGATGCTGTCCACGATGCTGCACTCGATCGCGACCGGCAACATGCTGCCCGCGGGCGTGCGCACGGTGTGCGTCGACATCAACCCCGCGGTCGTCACCAAGCTGGCCGACAGGGGCAGCTGGCAGTCGGTCGGCCTGGTCACCGACGTCGAGTCCTTCTTGCGCGAACTGGCCCTGGTCATGGAAACTGGGCGCCATGGCTAAAGGACGCGACAAGCAAGGGCGCGAGCAGAAGAAAAAGAAGAAGGCGAAGCAACCCGCTGCGGCGGTGCCCTCGAACGTCCAGTTCCGGCACCACACCGTCGTGACGACCCCGCCCGAGACCCCACGCCCGTCACCCGAGTAAAGATCCCCACGAGCTCGGCGGCTTTGCCGTGAGCTCGCGGGGGCCCCTGGGAGATCGCCGGGCCGTATTCGCGGCGATCGGCTTTCTCGCGGGGCTCCTTGGCGGCCTGCTTGGCGTCGGGGGTGGCTTTGTCCTGATTCCGCTCCAGGTCCTCTGGACCGGGACGCCGCAGCGCTTCGCCAACGCGAACTCCCTGGTGGCGATCATCCCCATCGCTGCTGCGGCCCTTCCTATCTATTACTTCCGCAAGGGGTCGCCGCAGGTCGACTTTCACGTCGGCCTTTTCCTCGTGATCGGCAGCGTGGTCGGCGCATACGCCGGGGCGAGGCTCTTGAAGCGGATCCCAGACCGTGAGCTCAAGGTGCTCGTCGCCGTCGTGCTCGCGGTGCTCGGCGTCAAGCAGCTTGTGTTTCCATGACCTGGTCTGACGCGCTGCTCATCGTCGGGGGGCTGGTTGCCGGCTTCTTCAGCGGCACGATCGGGATCGGTGGCGGCGTGCTTTTCGTGCCCACGATGACTGTGTTCTTCCGCCTGTCGCAGGCGGTCGCCCAGGGCACCTCGCTGCTGGCGATCGTGCCGACCGCCATCGTGGGCGGCTTCACCCACCTAAGGGAAGGCAACGTCCAGGTCCAGCCCGCGCTCTTGATGGGGGGTGGGGGACTGGTCGGGGCGACCATCGGCGCCCTGGTCGCGGTCGCGGTCCCCGGACCGCTCCTCGCCCGGGTCTGGGGTGCCTTCCTGGTCCTGTTCGCGATCCGCCTGGGGATCCAGGCGGTCCAGGCCGCGCGCAAAACCGGTTAAGGCGATTGACTCCGGGAC
>DATIOJ010000148.1:0-8569 GCA_035473355.1 Candidatus Limnocylindrales bacterium | reverse complement strand
GGAACATGTCCTCGTAGCGGCGGTCGCCGGTGCCGATGACGACCACCTGCAAGCCAAGCTCGACCAGCTCGGGCAGTGCTTGCTCGATCAGGTCGAAACCCTTCACGTCGTAGAAGCGGGACACGATGGCGCACAGCGGCTTGTTCACGTCCTCCAGGCCCAGCTCCTGGCGCAGCGCGGCGCGGCACAGGCTCTTGTTCTGCGGCGCCTCGGCCGAATACCGGTGCGGGATGTTGGCGTCGCGCTGGGGGTCGAAGATCTCGTAGTCGATCCCGTTGAGGATCCCGTGCAGCTTGTGAGAGTTGCGACGCAGCAGCTCGTCGAGGCCTTCTCCGTACTCGGGCGTCTGGATCTCCTTCGCGTACCGCTCACTGACGGTGTTCACGACGTCGGCGAAGTGGATGCCGCGGCCCAGGACGTTGACGACGTTGTCGAGACCCGGAATTCCGAGCCGGATCAAGCCCCACTCCTGCAGGCCTGCCAGCATCAACGCCCCGAAGCCGAAGACGCCCTGCGCCGACAGGTTGTGCACGGTCAGCGCCGTCGCGATGTCCGCGTAGAGCTCTGACGAGTACACGCGGTCGAGCAGGTTCGGGATGAGCGCGCCCCACCAGTCGTGGACGTGGATCACGTCCGGGAAGAAATCGAGGGCGGGCAGCATCTCGAGCGCCGCGCGGCAGAAGTAGACGGAGCGGGCATCGTCGTCGCCGAATCCGAACATGCCGTCGCGGTCGTACAGCGGCGGGCAGTCGATGAAGTACACGACGAGGTCGCCCAGCCGGCCCTCGAAGATGGTTGCCGGCATCAATTCGGTCCCCAGAGGCACGGGCACGTTGCTGGCGACGGGCCTGAGGCCGTAAAGCGCGATGTCGACCTGCCTGTAGCGCGGCATTACAACGCGGACGTCGTGGCCGAGCCGGCGCAGCTCCTTGGAGAGGGCCGCCGCCACGTCCGAGACGCCGCCCAGCTTGGCGAAAGGTGCGAGCTCGGCGGTCGCGACGAGAACCTTCAGGTGCTGCGCGTGGGCAACTTCCACCGCCAGCGACTGGCCTGGGACCCGGAGGCCGAGCGCACCCGACGGCGGCACGACCTCGATGTCGCGGCCGTCCCGGCTGACGACGAGCGCCAGCTCAAAGGCATCGCCGGATCGCTTGGACAGCTGACGGAAGGGAATCCCAACCGCGAACGGATCGTCGACATTCCAGGTGGTCTCGACCACGCCGCGCGTCAGCGGCTCGACGGCCCTGACCACGCTGACCGTGCTGCCCTGCGCGCGAGGCGAGATGCGGACGACCACCGCAGGATCGACACCGAGCTCGGCCAGAGCTGAGCGCGGCAGTGGAAGCTCGACGTTGCCGTCGCCGTCGCCGGCAGGCGGCCCGGATATGTAGAGCCAGAACTCGATTTTCTGCTGCTCGAGCTCCAGGACGGAGCGCGGCGAGTCGATGCGGAAATACATCTGATCGTCATCGTTGCCGTAGTAGACGCGCTCTACGACGCCCGCCGGACGGTGCAGCGCGCCGAAACCCGATCCCACCAGGTAGTACCCGGCCTGCCCCCACGCTGGATCGTGCTTGGACCTCGGGCTGATCGGAGCGGCGGGCACGCCACGCTCCGGTGTTGGCGCTCGCTTGATGATGGGTTGGAAAAGGCGCGCGGGCGCGCGGGCGCCCATGAGCTTGTACACATTGCGCAGGTGAAGCCGGAACTGGTTGTCCCAGATCGGATCCATGCCGGAGTCGTGCTTGCGGCTGAACCACCAGAACCAGTCGCTGCCCTCGGTGATCAGGATCTCGCGCCACGCCAGCGCAGCCTGTTGCGATTCCTTCGGACGCTGCTGCGACTGCGCCTCGAGCCAGTCGCGCGTCTCGGCGAGCAGGTCCCACGCGACGTTATGCTCCGGATCGCCGATCCAGGTGTCCAGGCTCGCGCCGATCCAGCTGCCCGTGTGCAGGTGGTGGAGCTGGAGCTGCGGCGGGTGCTCCGCGATGAAGTCGGAGACCGTCGTCGTGATGACGTCGGTGCTCGACTCGAGCTCTGTGTACAGCGCGTTGAGAAAGTCGTGGCCGTCGCGCGGGTAGAACTCCCACGCGTTCTCACCGTCGAGGGCGATCACGGCCAGGAAGTCGCGGTCGCCCTGGACGTCGCGAATCCGGCGTAGACGTCCCACCAGGTCGCGCGCGGCATCGATGGACGACATGCGCTGATAGTCGAACCCGATCACGTTCGAAAGCTGCGAGTCGCGGAACACCATCGACACCGACCCGGCGTCACGCGCGACGCGCACTGGTTGATACAGATGCTCGTCGCGGTTGAAGTGACCCTCGAGCGACCGCGCGAGAACCTCCTCGTCGCTGATCATCCAGTCGAGCTTCGCCTTCTCCGCCAGACCGATGACTGCTTCGCCGACCGCCATCTCAGAGGGCCACATCGCCTTGGGGCGGCGGCCCAGCATGCGCTCGAAGAGCCCCTGGCCCAGCTCGATCTGACGCTCCGCGTCCTCGCGGTGGGAGAAGTGGCGCTCCGGCAGCTGGATCTGCGGATTGGCGCTGCGGGCCGAGTCGACGTGGCAGATCAGGGGCAGGATCGGGTGGTAGTAGGGCGAGAAAGTCAGCTCCGCCTGGCCGCGGTCCGCGAGCTCGCGATACTTCGGGATCACGCTGCGGATGCGCTCGAGCTGCGCCGCAAAGAGGATTTCCTTGTCCTCCTCGGTGAAATCGCGGTCCTTGCGCTTCAGCTCTGCGAGGCGCGGGTCTTGCTCGACCCACACCGGGTCGCACCACGCGAGGTTGAACCACACCTGGAGATCGCGCATGTCCGTGGTCGTGAACGGCGCGTCCGGTGCCCGTGAGGCGAGCTCGAGATAGCGGGGCGATTGCTGCACCCGAAGGGCCCGAGGCGACTCGCGCATCCAGCGCAGGACGAATTCGCGCTCTTCGGCTGAGAGGTCGCCGGCCGGGCGCTTGCTGAGGTTCAGGAACAGGTCGACCGACTCTTCTTTGCCGTAGTCCTCGATTTGGGCGAGCAGAGACGGGACCAGGTTGAACGTGGCGCGCACCTTCGGATACGCGTCCAGGAGCGCGGGCATCTTGTAGTAGTCCTTGGCCGACCGGAGCCTCACCCACGGCAGCAGGTACGTGCTCGTGAGGTCGTCCTTGTAATACGGCTGATGCATGTGCCATACGAAGGCAACGTGAAGAGGCTTCATCGGCTCAGGTCAATGATCGCAGAGGACTTGAGGCAGGCTTTCGCGCTACGCGCGTATTCGGCTTGGAGGACAGTTCGTCATCGGGCAGCTTCACGCCCTGGCGCTGCGCCGCGAACTCGACTCGCGACAGCAGCTGCTCGATGACCTTCTCCCAGACGTAATCGCGAGCGGTCGCTTTGCCACGCTTGCGCAAGCCGGCCACCAGCCGCGGCCGCTCCTTCAACACCGAGAGCTCGGTGACGATCTCGATCGGGTCGTCGGTTTCGAGCACCACCGCGTTCCTGTACGCCTCGGCGTAGTCTTCGCCGGTCGAGCCGGTCACCGCGATGCCGCCCGCCGCCATGACCTCGAGCCCGACGAGGCCGAAGGGCTCGTGGCCCGAGTTCGCGAGGACCGCGTCGGATGCGCCGTAGATCTCGATCACGACCGCATCGCTGAGGAAGCTGGTCAGATTGATCACGTCGGCCGCCTCCGAATCGCGCAGCAGGGCCACGACAGCCGCTACGTCCGACGGGCCCCGCGCGTCGCGGACGACAAGGCCCTGATGCTGCGCGTGGCTGATCACGTCCGCCCCGTGCGGCTCCTTTCCACCTCGCATCAGCAGCTTCACGCGGCGCCCCCTGCGCTTCAGCTCTGCCGCCGCCGAAACAGCCATCAACCACCGCTTGTCGGGGTCGAAGCGGCCGATCTTGAACCAGAAGTGATCGACCGAGGCTGCGGCGCGGATGCCGGCAACCGCCTGAGGGTCGGGCTCGACGATCGACTCGCGAGGAATCCCGTTGGGGATCACGATCGGGTTCTGCGCCCACTCCCACATCCGGAACTTCATGTAGCGGCTGACCGTCGTGACCGTCGAAGCCAGGTTGAGGCCCGCCCAGTCCATCCGATTGAAGCCGTACGTGTTGTTGGCATTCCACAACATGACGACGCGATCGCGCAGACCGCGATAAAGAAGTGCATCGGAGATCAGCTTCATCGACCACGACGTGTGCCACTCCTCGCCGAGCACCACCACCTGCTTGCCTTCGGCGATCGTGGGCGAGATCACGTTCTCGATCAGGCTGGGCGGGAGACTGTAGTTCCAGTCCCGGATCTTGCCCTCCTCCCCGTCGTACACGCCACCACGGTGCTGGGCCGAGATCCACTGGCACCACCGCCGCAGCTGGAGCCGGTCACCCTCCTGCTCCTCCTCGCCGGGCAGGTCAGGGTCGCCGCAGAAATAGAGGTATGTGAGGTAGCCCATCCGGGCGAGGGCGCGCGACAGGCCCTTCTCGCGCACGCCCAGGCCGCCGGCCTGGCTGTAGACGTCAGGGCCCTCGAAGCTGAGGAGGACGAAGACCGTGCTCTGGGGATCGAGGGTCAACTGCGGTTGCCCACGATCTCGAGCGCCCTGGCGTGAAGCTCTCGAGAGGGGGCGCATAGCACCGTCGATCTCGTCTGCAGGTCGCATTTCAGGCCGCTCAGCGGCTCGCCCTCCAGGTTGGTCGCGACGCCCCCTGACTCGCTGAGCAGCAGGAGACTTGCCGCGGTGTCGAAGACCCTGACCGGGATCGGGGCGCAGAAGACATCGAAACCGCCGGCGGCGGCGAACGCGATCGACAGCGCCATCGAGCCCAGTATGCGGATCTTGCCCGCGCCCTCCACGAGCGGTTGGGCGACCTTGATGGCTCGGGGTGTGCTCTCGAGGCCGAGCAGCTCGATCCGATTACTGTCGGCGCGACTCAGGTGCCTGAGGGGCGTACCGGCCCGCCACGCGCCCTGCTTGCGGATCGCCCTCCACTCTTCGCCCGTGCTCAAGTTGAGCACCAGCCCGGCGAACGCATCGCCGACCGTCGGGCCGTCGAGGACGGCGAGCATCAAGCCGAACAGCGGCACTCCCTGTTTGGCGTTCAGGCTTCCGTCGACCGGGTCGACCAGGACCAGCGGGTAGTCGGCACCGAAATCGCGGTGGCCGGCCTCTTCGGAGAGCGCGGAGAATTTCTCGCCACGCTCGGCCAGAGATGCAAGGTCGGAGAGGACGACGGCTTCGGCCGCTCGGTCGAGCTCGAGCGTCGTGTCGCCACCCGCGCCGGTGCTCAGCGAAACCCGACCGGCCTCGGTGCCCGACAACGGCAGCACCTCACGGCGCACCCCGACGCCGATGCGTGAGAAGACGTCGAGCCACTCCCCAGCTCCGAGGGGTCCCCGCGAACTCACGGCGACGCCTCTGAGTTCGTGGGGATTTCTTTCAGTGCTGTTCGGTCGCGCTTGGCTCAGTCGAGATCTTGCGGCGCCTGCGGCGCCTGCGCTCGACCACGATCGTGATCAGGTAAGGCTGCTGCATCGCCCACACGCGCTCGATGAGTTGCGGGATGGGAATCGAGTGCGGCTGTTCGATGCCAAGCATGACGAGCGCCTCGGCGACATGGTCGGGCAGCTCGGTCTTGTCGTGAAGGTTGAGTTGTTCGAGGCTCTCGAGAATGTCGTCCAGGCGGCGCAGCCCGCCACGCCGTTCGGACTCACCGGGCCGCAGCATCGGTGACAGCTTACTTTGTGACGCTGGCGACGAGGGCGCGGCCCACCTCGCCTGGCCGCTCGAACTGGAGCCAGTGTCCAGCGCCCTCAAGAACCTCGAGTCGGTACTCACCTGTCATGTGCTGCGCGGTCGTCTCTGCTTGCAAACGCCCGAGCGCCGGATCCTGGTCGCCCCACAGCAGCTGCGTCGGCGCACTGACCTCAACCTTTCTCGCCAATGCGGACCAACCCGTGCCCGGCGTCAGATTGGCGCGGTAGTAATTGAGTCCGGCGGTGAGGCGGCCTGGCCTCGACAGTGACCGAATGAAGTGGTCGACGACGCTGCGCGGTATCGCATCGGGATTCGGACCGATCGTGTACATGCTCCGAAGGCGCCGGTCGCCTTCCGCAGTCAGCACCTCCTCCGCCTTGCCCTCCATCAGGAACAGCGAGACGTAGCGCGAGCGCGTTTGCTGGTCCTCGTCGTGCCTCGTCGCGTTGGCGATGGCCGCCGGATGGCCAACCGAGAGCACGGTCAGAGACTTCGTCATGCGGGGATGTCTCCCGGCGAAGAACCAAGCCACTATGGCGCCCCAGTCGTGACCGGCGATGTGCGCATCAGCGCGGCCGAACGCCTTGATGAGGCCCGCGACGTCCTCGACTAGGTGCTCGATCGCGTAGTCCCCCACCGACGGCGGGGCGTCACTCAGCCCGTAACCGCGCATGTCCGGCGCGACCGCGAGGGCGCCGGCGCGGGCCAGCGCGTCGACCTGCTTCGACCAGGACTCGGCGCCTTCGGGGAATCCGTGCAGCAGGATCACCAGCTCGCCGGCCGCCGGACCGTCGACCATCGTGCGGAACCGCAGTCCGTTGGCCCGGACCATGTGCTGGCTGGCTGTCATCTCGTGGGGGTTTTCAGTTCAGTTTTGAGGAAGTCGGCCGCCACGTCCAGCGCCTGGTCGAGCACCTTGAGCAGCCCGTGGCCCTGTCCTTTGAAGACCTCCAGCCGGGCGTTGGGAATGATCTTGATCTTCTCCTTGAGGAGCGTCAGGTCAGCGAACGGATCGCGGTCTCCGCTGAGAAAGAGGGTCGGGCAGCGCAGCAGCGGCCAGTGAGCGGTGCGCAGCTGGTCGCGAAAGCCCGGGCGATGCAGCGGGTAGGAGAACAGGACGAGCGCGCCGAAGTCCGCCTCCACCGCGGCCATGCTCGCGACCCGTCCACCAAACGACTGACCACCACCGACGACGTCGTGTCCACGACCCGACGCCTTGATGAAGACCGGGACCGCCTTCTCTGCTCCGCCGCGAGGAAGATCCACTGCGATGGCATCGATGCCGCGTCGTTTGAAACCGACGACGTAGGGCTTCATCGACGCCGCGTTTCCCGACGCGCCATGACCGAGGACGACTCTCATCGCGCTAATCGTCGCAGGCCTTCGGTGCTCTTCGCAGACCTCATCGATGGTCATCATCAGACCTCATCGATGGTCTTCATCGCGACGACTACGTCGAAATTTTCCACAAGGCCTCGCGAAAAAAATCTTCACGAGGGATTGACGTGAGTGGGCCACATCGAGTATCACAACACCTTGTATGGCGATGCGACTCGTGGTTGCCACCACAGAGGCAACGGACCCGACGCGAGAGAGCGGACCATTTTCGACATCCGCCAACGTCTCGGAGTTCTCATCATTGAGGATCCGCGGCGAAGCCCGTGGGGTTGCAGAGGAGGTACGTGTAGGAGAGATCCTGTCCACGACTCACCACCACATGGAACCCGCCAAAACCGATGGAACCTATCGGGTCCATATCTTCAGGAGAAGGAGGTAACGCATGATGGCTAAGAAGAAGGCTGCCAAGAAGCCGGCCAAGAAGGCCGCCAAGAAGACCTCGAAGAAGAAGTAAGACACTTCTCTTCAATCGTTTCGTAAGTCCGTTACGCGCCGGGGTTCTGTGGAGCCCCGGCCCTTTTATTTCAGTGGGTCCTCCCCATGAATGGGGCGATCAGGAGGCGCGTGTCGCCGCGCGTCCTTAACGGGCTTTGCCCGCAGGTGCCGGCGTCAGCCGGCGGAGGGGCTGATCAGTCCAGCCACTCTGTGCGCAGCAAGTGGCGCCAGCAGGATGCCCTTGCGGTGGTGACCGGTCGCCACGATGAGGTTGCGGACCGCCGTCCTCGCCACGATCGGCTCGCCGTCTGGGGTCACAGGTCGCAGACCCGCCCAGACGCGTTGGAGGCCAGCCTTCGAAAGCCCAGGCACGAGCTTTCGCGCGAGGTCGAGCAGCGTCGCGGTGCCCTCCACGGTCGGCCTGTCGTCGAACCCCGAGTCCTCCTCGGTCCCGCCCGCGATGATGGTGCCGTCGCCCTTCGGCACTAGGTAGCCCGTCGACCAGAAGATGCTGCGACGGAGAATGACGGTGCCCGGATCAAGCGCCGCGAGCTGTCCACGCTGAGGCTTCACGTCGATGTCCACACCTGCAGCAAACGCAACCTCCCTCGTCCACGGCCCCGCGGCGAGGACGATCCAGTCCGCTTTCACATCGCCGGCAGCCGTCCTCACCCCTCGCGCCTCGTTGCCGGCGATGTCGAAACCGATCGCGGGCGTGCCCTCGCAGATCTCGGCGCCATGGGCGGAGGCGGCGCGGGCGAGGGCGCGCACAAAACGCGGTGGGGTGAGGTGGGCGTGCTCGATGAGCATCGCCCCGACACCGTCAGGATTCAGCTCAGGCTCGAGCTTGCGGCACTCCGCCGCGTCGAGCCATCGCCCAGCCTCGGCCCTGCGGACCTTTGCCTCCTCTGCGGTGAAAGCGGGAGCCAGGCCCTGCTGGACGCGGTACTCGACGTTCATAGCGCTGTCCTTCTCGATTCGCG
>DATIOJ010000147.1:0-4175 GCA_035473355.1 Candidatus Limnocylindrales bacterium | reverse complement strand
GCCTAGAATGCCTGAAGCTGCGCGCAAGAGGCGGCGACTCAGTAACAGCTAAAGACACTCGCATCGCCCAACTCGAAGCGGAGGTCGCGCGACTGCGGCCTGGTGCAGCAGCTCGAACAGGCGTGGGTGAAGCGTGGTGCCGCGCCCGATCACTGCGCCGGAATCCATCGGGTGCCTGGTGATCGGCCCGAGCTCGACCCCCGGTTGATCGGTCGCATGCGTCAGGTCGACCACGATCGCGAGGTCGGGCTCGTGGAAGAACGCGCTCGTGCGCGCTCCGGCGAACGTCGTCTCCTCCTGAACGACGGCAAACGCAAGCACGTCTCCCGGAGCGCCGCCGGCTTCTGCCACCAGCCGCGCAGCCTCGGCCGCCACGTAACAGCCGACGCGGTTGTCGAGCGCGCGTGAGACAACGCGTCCGTGGCGCAGCTCGATCGGCATCGCGTCGATCACGGCAACGTCGCCGATGCGGACGAGCCCACGCGCCTCATCTCCGTCCTTGGCGCCGATGTCGATGTGCAGGTCCTTGATCTCAGGGACCTTCTTGCGCTCTTCGTCCTTGATCAGGTGGATCGCCTTGCGCCCGATCACGCCGGTGACAGGGCCGTTCTGCGTGTCGATCCGCATCCGCTGCCCGACCAGCACGACGCTGTCCCAGCCGCCGACCTCGCCGAAGTGCAGGTAGCCCTGGTCGTCGATGTGCGAGATGTGCAACCCGATCTCGTCGATGTGGCCGACGATCGCGAGCTTCGGGCCGCCGGCGGTGCCGGGCACGCGCGCGTAAGACGAACCGAGGTGGTCGGACCCCACCTCCGCGGCAAAACCGGCGCAGCCGTCGCGCCATGCCTTTGCGGCGGCGGTCTCGTGCCCCGAGGGCCCGGCCGCGGTCAGGAGGTTGGTCAGCAGCTCTGGCACCGACATCGCTGGGAAGGCTATTGACAAAGTCGCATTGGTGGCTGTGCCGCTGTACGGGTAAGTTTCTACGCATGCCCGACGAACCTGCTTCACCGGGCGCCACCGAGGCGCTCACAGACCTGGCCGACGAGCTCGCGGCGCGCGGTGTAGCGCGCGCCCCCAGCTGCGTCGAGCTCTCGGAGCTCAGCGAAGTGGCCACCGACCACGACCTGAGTGAGGACGACGTGCAGGCGCTCGCGGAGCTGCTCGAGGAACGCGGTTTCGACGTGCGCGACGACTGCGGGCGAAACGGCGTCGAGCAGACGACCTACAACAACCTGGACCTCGCCGAGCGCACCACCGACGCGCTCTCGCTGTTCATGCAGGAGGTTCGCCGCTATCCGCTGCTCACTCGTGACGAAGAGATCGAGCTCGCCAAGGGCATCGAGCGCGGTGACCTCGCCGCCAAGGAGCGCCTGGTCAACTCGAACCTTCGGCTGGTGATCTCCAACGCCCGCAAGTACGAGGGATTCGACCTTTCGCTGCTCGACCTCATCCAGGAGGGGATCCTCGGCCTGATCCGCGCCGCCGAGAAGTTCGACTACCGCAAGGGGTTCAAGTTCTCCACGTACGCCACGTTCTGGATTCGCGAATCGATCCAGCGCGCGATCGCCAACAGGGCTCGCACGATCCGCATACCGGTCCACATCGGCCAGCTCGAGCGCAAGATCGCCCGCGCCCAGCGCGAGCTCGTCGCTGCGCTGGGCCGAGAGCCCACCGACGAGGAGCTGGCTCGCGCCGCCGAGGTGGAGGTGTCAGACGTCCGCCAGGCCCAGGAGGTCGCGCGCGTAGTGACCAGCCTGGATCGCCCCGTCGGCGAGGAGGAAGAAACCACCGTTGGGGCGCTGATGCCCAGCCAGGACCGCGGCCCCGAGGAGGAGGTCGAGATCGCGCTGCAAGGCGATGCGCTCCGCAGCGCCCTCGAGCGGCTCCCCGAGCGCGAGCGCGAGGTCGTCAAGCTCCGCTACGGAATCGACCTCGAGCAGCCCACGCCGCTGCGCGAGACGGGAAGGCGGCTGGGGATCACCTCAGACGCCGTGCGCAAGCTCGAGCGGAAGGCGTTGGCTGAGCTGGCGGCCAGCCGCGAGCTCGACGGTCTTCGGCCGGCGGCCTAGCGGCCGCCTGAAATCACAGTGATCCGGGCCTCGCCGTGACCGATGATGGTCTCGGGCTCCCGGATCTGCCAGGCAAACCACCTGGCGAGATGCATGATCTTGAGTGCCACGGCCCATCTGTACCCGACTGTTCAGGATTACTAACTTTTGTGATTCCTGCCGCTGGGGTCGGCGCGGTCCGGGCCGAAAGCCCTGGAAAGAGGGCGCTATTTGGCCAACAGCTCGCGCAGCACGAACTGCAGGATCCCGCCGTGATGGAAGTAGCGCTGCTCCTTGGGCGTATCGATCCGCACGGTGACCGTGAACTCCTTGTCGTCGGCGTGCACCGTCAGCTCGCGGGGAATCTCGTCAGCATCGGCCAGACCCGCGATCGTGAACGTCTCTTGGCCTGTCAGACCCAGGGAGCCGGCCGATTCGCCGTCCTTGAACTGCAACGGCAGCACGCCCATGCCAACCAGGTTTGAGCGGTGGATTCGCTCGAAGCTCTCGGCGATCACTGCGCGGACGCCGAGCAGCCGCGTGCCCTTCGCCGCCCAATCGCGCGAGGACCCCGACCCGTACTCCTTGCCGGCCAGGACCACGAGCGGCGTGCCCTCCTCTTGGTAGCGCATCGCTGCGTCGTAGATCGACATCTCATCCTCGCCAGATCCGCCGAGGTACAACGTGACCCCGCCCTCGGTGCCCGGAGCAAGCTGGTTGCGCAGGCGGATGTTGGCGAACGTGCCGCGCATCATCACCTCGTGGTTGCCGCGGCGGGAACCGTAGGAGTTGAACTCGCGTGGCTCGACGCCGTGCTCGACCAGGTACTTGCCGGCGGGACCGTCGCGCTTGATCGAGCCGGCCGGCGAGATGTGATCGGTGGTGACGCTGTCGCCAAGCACCGCGAGCACGCGGGCGCCCTCGATGTCGGCGATCGGCTCCGGCTCGCGCGGGAGATCCTCGAAGAACGGCGGCCGGCGCACGTACGTGGACTCGTCGTCCCAGGCGAAGCTGTCGCCGGTGGGGACCTCGAGCGAGTTCCACCGCTCGTCGCCGTCGAACACCTCGCCGTAGCTCTTGTGGAACATGTCCGACTGGACGGCGTCCTCGATCGTCTCGGCGACCTCGGCGGCGCTGGGCCAGATGTCCTTCAGGAACACGGGCTGGCCGTGATCGTCCTCGCCGAGCGGCTCGTCGTAGAGGTCGATGTCCATCGTCCCGGCGAGCGCGTAGGCGACGCACAGCGGCGGCGACGCGAGGTAGTTCATCTTCACGTCGGGGTTGATCCGGCCCTCGAAGTTGCGGTTGCCCGACAGGACCGAGACGACCGCGAGGTCGCCCGAGTTGACCGCGGCGGAGATCTCCTCGGGCAGCGGTCCGCTGTTGCCGATGCAGGTCGTGCAGCCGTAGCCGACGAGGTGGTATCCGAGCGCCTCGAGGTACTCGGTCAGGCCCGCGCGGTCGAGGTACTCGGTCACGACCTTCGACCCCGGTGCGAGCGACGTCTTCACCCAGGGCTTGACCTTCAGGCCCTTCTGGACCGCGTTTCGCGCCAGGATCCCGGCGCCGAGCATCACCGACGGGTTCGACGTGTTGGTGCAGCTCGTGATCGCGGCGATCACGACATGGCCATGGTCGAGCTCGGTCTCGGTCCCGTCTTCGAGCGTGACTGACACGCGGCTTGACTGGCGCGCGGCGACCTGCGCGCCGCCGGTCGAGCCGGGCTCATGGCCGACGCCGTTAGCGACGTGGGTCGAGACCGGATCGGACGCGGGGAAGCTGTCCGACACTGCTTCGTCCTCGGGGTCCTCATCGGGTAGGTAGCCCTCGAGCGCCCGGCGGAAGCCCGGCTTGGACTCGGTCAGCGAGACGCGGTCCTGCGGGCGCTTGGGCCCGGCGATGCTCGGGACGACGGTGCTGAGGTCGAGCTCGAGCTCATCGCTGAACGTCGGCTCCTCGGACTCCTCGTCGTGCCACAGGCCCTGTTCCTTGGCGTAGGCCTCGACCAGCGCGATCAGCTCCGGCGGACGTCCGGAGAACTCCAGGTAGCGGAGCGTCTCGGCGTCGATCGGGAAGATCGCACAGGTCGAGCCGAACTCCGGGGACATGTTGCCGATCGTGGCTCTG
>DATIOJ010000146.1:0-14990 GCA_035473355.1 Candidatus Limnocylindrales bacterium | reverse complement strand
CGTAGAGGCGCGCGCGAAGGACCCGAAGCGCTTTCTCGCGGTTCTGCAGCTGGGACTTCTCGTCCTGGATGCTCACCGCGATGCCGGTCGGTTTGTGGACTATCCGAATGGCCGAGTAGGTCGTGTTCACGCTCTGGCCGCCAGGGCCCGTCGAGGTCGACGCCTTGATCTCCAGGTCCTCCGGCTTCAGCTCGACCTCAACCGGTTCCGCCTCTGGCAGTACCGAGACCGTCGCGGCAGACGTGTGGATCCGGCCTTGAGCCTCTGTCTTGGGCACGCGCTGCACGCGGTGCACGCCGCCCTCGTACTTGAGCTGCGAGTAGGCGCCCTGGCCGTGGACCTCGAACGTGATCTTGTCGTAGCCGCCGATCCCCGTCGGCGACGCGTCGACGACGTCGACCTTCCAGCCCTTTTTCTCCGCCCAGCGCGTGTACATGCGGAAGAGGTCGGCGGCGAACAGCGCCGCCTCGTCGCCACCCTCGGCGCCCTGGATCTCGACCACGACGTCACGGTCGTCGTTCGGGTCCTTGGGCAGGAGCAGCACCTTGAGCTTCTCGTCGAGCTGCGTCACCCGTTCGGCGGCGCCGCGCTCCTCCGACCGCAGATACTCCTGCATGTCGGCATCCTTCTCGTGGCGCAGCATCTCGCGCGCCGACTCCATCTCTTTGCGGGCGCGCTGGTACGCGTCGTACGCCTCGACGATCTCGCGCAGCGAACGCTGCTCGCGCGCCAGGCGGGTCAGCTGCTCGTGATCGGACGCAACCTCGGGCCGCCCCATCTCATTCTCGATCTCGCGGTAGCGGCGCGCGATCGCTTCCAGGCGGTCGATCATGCCGCGGCTCCGGCGCTTTCCTCCTCACCCTGCCGCGCGCTGTTGAAGGCTGTGATGGCGACCTCGAGCATGTCGTCCGACGGCTCCCGCGTCGTGAACTTCTGGGTGCCCAGCACCGGCAGCAGCGCCACGCGGACAATCGGGTTGTACCGGTGCCGGGCCATGAAGCGGATCAGCTCGAAGCCAGTGCCGGCGATGATCGGAATGGCGAGGACGCGGCTCACGACGAGCCAGAAGAGGTTGGGATGGAACAGCGCCACGATGCTGAACACGACCACGCTTACCACGAGCACGACGAGGAGAAAGCCGGTGCCGCACCGCGGATGCAGGGTGCTCGCCATCCGCACCGAAGGCACGTCCAGCTCCCACCCGGATTCGAACGCGTTGATCGTCTTGTGCTCCGCGCCGTGGTACTGAAAAACGCGGCGCACGTCGGGCAGCAACGAGATCGCGGCCAGGTAACCGAGGACGAGCGCGACCCGTATCACGCCCTCGACCAGGACAAAGGCGAAGCTGCCGCTGCGGTGGACCGCAAAGCCCGCCAGCAGCAGCGGCAGGCCGATGAACAGCGCCAGCGCAAAAACGCCTGCCATCGCGACCGAGCCCGTGATCTCCTTCTTGCCGATTTGGACGTCGTTGGCGCCGGCGTTCATGTTCGCCGACCAGATCAGCGACTTCATGCCGAGGTGGAGCTGCTCCCCGATGAGCGCCAGCCCGCGGATGAACGGCAGCTTCCAGACCGGGTTGGTGTAGATCGGCGCCTTCAGCTCGCCGCGGTCGACCACGATCTCCTTGGTCGTCGGCAGCCGCACGGCCACCGCGTAGTGGCTCTTGCCGCGCATCATCACGCCCTCGATGACGGCCTGGCCGCCGTAGAAGAACGGCGGTGACTTAGGCGCTGCTGCCGTGGCCCCGCTTCCCCGCTCGTGGGGAAGCCCGCCCTGCTCGCTTGTGAGCTCGGCCGGAAGGGGCCGTTGGGTTACGGATTGCGCCGCCGCCGGATCCGGCTGCGGCATCTACGCTCGGACTTGAGTCTTCGCAGCCCGCTTGCGGAACCGCTCGACCTGCCCGCCGGTGTCGACGATCCTCTGCGTGCCCGTGAAGAACGGGTGGCAGACAGAGCAGATCTCGGTCTTCAGCTCCTTGCGCGTGGAACCGGTGCGGAACGTGTTTCCGCACGCGCAGGTGACGAGCGCGTCTTCGTAGAAGGTGGGATGAATCTGTGCTTTCAAGGTTTTCCCTCCAGGGAGGCTTTAGTTTACCGGCCGACCAGGGCCATCATGCCGTGCGCCTGCAGGCTCATGATCCCGAGGTAGATCACCAGCCCGATCCAGGCCAGGCCCATCGCCCAGCGGCCGCCGGTTGGAACCGAGGTGTAGTACGGGTTGTTCCGGTCGCGGAACCGAGCGATCAGGCTTGGGATGCCTAGCAGAGCGAAGAGGATGAGAAGCGGGCTGATGAAGAAGCCCAGAAGCAGCGCCCCCAATCCGACGATCGCCAGCGCGGCGACCTGGAAGTAGGGCGACACCGGACCAAGAATCCAGGCCCCGTCCAGCTGCCAGATGGGGATCAGGTTGAACAGGTTGATGTAGAAGCCGATCCAGGCCGTCACCAGGAACACCGGGTTCCCGGTCGAGCCGTAGAGCAGAAACGCCGCCGTGGCGCCGAGCGTGCCCGCGATGGGGCCCGCGATTCCGACCTGGGCCTGCTTCAGGGCGTCGGTCGGGTGCGAGCGCTGGAATATCGCCGCGCCGAGGAAGGGGATGAAGATGGGCGCGGTCGCCTGCATGCCCTGCCTGCGAATCTCGACCACGTGGCCCATCTCGTGGATCAGGATCATGGTCACCAGGCCGACGGCGAACCAGGGCCCCCAGATGAGCGCGTAGCCGCCGAAGCTGACCAGAAGCGAGAGCAGGGTGGCGCCCGCCGGCAGCTTGACGATGAAGACGAGGCCGTACTTGACCACGGCCCAGACCGCCAGCGCTGCCGAGCCGAGCCAGCCGAGCAGGCCGCGGCTATCGCGCTGCGTGGGCGTGGGCGAGTAGTGATAGGGCGACTGGGGTGGAATGTCCGACGTCGCCTGGTACTCCCCACCGCCTCTGGAAAGGGGAGGAGGCGGGGGCGGGATGTACTGGTAAGGGTCTTCCTGGCTCACGGGATACCTCTATTAGATACCCCTACCCCATCCGCACTAATCCGGTCGGCGCTCTCCCCACCCAGCCGCGAGGTGGCGCGTGGTCAGGCGTCGGATCGTGCCCAGGCGGCTCGACAGCACGAGCGAGCTGGTCTCGGCGAAGCCGCTCCCAAAAACAACGCCCGGCAGCAGCGGTCCTCCCGTCACGCCCGTGATCGCCACGGCGATATCGCCCGCCGGCGCGAGGTCGGCCAGGCCGTACACGCGGGTCGCGCTGTCGCCGGCGAGCCGTTTCTCGTCGTCGTTGCGCGGCACGAGGCGGGCCTTGAACTCGCCGCCGAGGCAGCGCACGGCGCAGGCCGCGATGAGCATGGCGTCGACGTCGCCCAGGCCGATCGCCGCATCGATGCCGGTGCCCGAAAGCGCTGCCATGACGGCGCTGGCGAAGTCGCCCTCCTCTAGGGTTCGGATGCGCGCCCCGGTCGCGCTGACCTGGCTGATCAGGTCCTGGTGACGCGGGCGCTCGAGAATCGCGACGGTGAGGTCCTGCACGCGCACGTCATTTGCGAAGGCGACGCGGCGCAGGTTGTCGGCGACCGAGTCGTCGAGGTCGATCGCGCCGCGAGCGGCCGGGCCGGCGACGAACTTCTCGACCTGCGAGACCGCCGGCAGGCGCGGGAAGCCACCCGGCTCGACCGCCACTAGCGTCGTGATCGAGTTGATGTGACCGCGAGCGACCTGGCTTGCGCCCTCCAGGGCATACAGCCCGAGGTCGACCCTGCGCTCCCCGCCACCGATCACCATTCCCCGGGGCAGGTGGCTCTGGTGCCGCGGGCTCAAGACCACGGTGCCGGTCAGCCCGGATCGCTCGAGGGCGCTTCGCATGGCCCCGGCCGCCGCCTCGCTGACGCGCTCCGGCTCGCCCTTGCCCAGGTAGCCGGCGCTTGCCAGCGCGGCGGCCTCACTGGCGTGGACGAGCTCCAGCGCCAGTTCCCTCTTCCCCGCTTGCGGGGAAGTACCGCCGCCAGGCGGGGATGAGGCGGCCTCGAATGACGGAATCCCGCTCTTCTGCTGCTCCATCGCTCCTTACTCGGCCTGGGTCTCTTCGAGCAGCTCCGCGGGGCGCAGCTCCATCTGGTCGACGCCGCTCTGCAGGAACGCGGCCCGCACAAAGTCGCGGAACAGCGGGTGCGCGCGGTTGGGCCGTGAGCGGAACTCGGGGTGGAACTGGCTGGCGACGAACCACGGGTGGTCGGCCAGCTCGATGATCTCGACCAGCCTTCCGTTCGGGGAAAGCCCGCTGAACACCATGCCGGCGTCGCCCATCAGCTCGCGGTACTCGTTGTTGAATTCAAAGCGATGGCGGTGCCGCTCGTAGACGACCTCTTCCCCATACGCTTTGTGCGCTTTCGAGCCGGGCTGCAGCCTGCACGGATAGAGGCCGAGGCGCATCGAGCCGCCCATCTGATCGACATTGCGCTGCTCGGGCATCAGGTCGATCACAGGCGTCGACGTGAACGCGGCGAACTCCGTCGAGTTCGCGTCCGGTGCCTCGAGCTTCTCACGCGCGAAATCGATGACCGCGCACTGCATGCCGAGGCAAAGACCGAGGTATGGGATCCGGTTGTGGCGGGCGTACCGGGAGGCGACGACCTTGCCTTCGATGCCGCGGTAACCGAAACCGCCAGGCACGACGATGCCCGCAACGCCCATGAGCGGAGACGTGTCGCCGCTCTCCAGCTTCTCGGAGGAAACCCAGTGAATGTCGATCGCGAGGCCGTGGTGGATACCCGCATGGCGCAGCGACTCGATGACGCTCAGGTACGCGTCGGGCAGCTGGATGTACTTGCCCACGATCGCAATGGGGACTGACGCCCGCGGGTGCTTGATTCGCTCCACCAGCTGCGTCCACCGCTCGTGATCGGGGACGTGAGTCGCCTCGTCGAGCTCGAAGTGCTTCGCCATCACCTTGCCGAGCCCTGACGCCTCGAGCATCAGCGGCACCTCGTAGATCGACTGCACGTCGGGCACCGAGACGACCGCCTCGCGCGGAACGTCGGTGAACAGCGCGATCTTCTCCTTCAGGTCGTTGTCGATCGGCATCTCGGAACGGCAGATGATCGCGTCGGGCTGTATACCGATCGCTCGCAGGGCCTGGACCGAGTGCTGGGTGGGCTTTGTCTTCATCTCCTGCCCACGCACCACTGGGACCAGCGAGCAGTGCACGTAAAACACGTTCTGCCGGCCGAGGTCGTTCTTCAGCTGGCGGATCGCCTCCAGGAACGGAAGGCTCTCTATGTCGCCGACCGTGCCGCCCACCTCCACGACGACCACGTCTGCCTGAGGATCCTTGGCGGCACGGAGGATCTTCTCCTTGATCACGTTGGTGACGTGAGGGATGACCTGCACCGTCGCGCCGAGGTAATCGCCGCGCCGCTCGCGCGCGATGACGTCCTGGTAGATCTTGCCCGTCGTGACGTTGGACGCCACGGTCAGGTTCTCGTCGACGAAGCGCTCGTAGTGGCCGAGGTCGAGATCGGTCTCAGCGCCGTCGTCGGTGACGAAGACCTCACCGTGCTGGTACGGGCTCATGGTGCCGGGGTCGACGTTGAGGTAGGGGTCGAGCTTCTGGAGAGAGACGGTGAGGTGACGGGCCTTCAGGATGTTCCCGATCGACGCCGCGGTGATGCCCTTGCCGAGCGAGGAGACCACACCGCCGGTCACGAAGACGTATTTCGACATAGACGACCCTCCTGGCGGTTTTTCAGATTTTACCGGAGCGGGAGGGCGGCTAAACCTTTGGCTCTGCTTTTGGCTCCAGGACGACGACCTTCGTCTCGTAGTCGGCGCCGGAGGACTTCTGCACCGTGAGCTTGGGCTGCGGCTCCGACGCGGCAACCCCCATCTCCTTCAAGAAGCGGTCGATCGGATCCAGCTGCAGCTTCAGGCCCGGGATCGAGTAGTGCATCGGCACCACGTAGCGCGGCTCCAGCTGCCTAACCACCTCGGCGGCCTGCGCCGCGTTGATGGCGGTGCGCCCGCCGACCGGGACCAGGAGCACGTCCGGCGACGCTACGGCCTCCGCCTCGGCGTCGTCGAGCTTGTGGCCGAGGTCGCCGAGGTGGCAGACGCGCACGTCGTCCACCTCGATCAGGTAGACCGTGTTGCGGCCGTGGCTGGCGCCCTTCTCGGCGTCGTGGTAGGTCGGGATCCCGATCACGCTCACACCCGCGACCTCGTACTCGCCTGGCCCATGGATCTCGTAGGCGCCGTCGCGCACGACCTGCGTGTAGCTGTGGTTCTCGTGCGCGTGGCTCACCGTCACGACCTCGGCATCCATGCGCGAGAGCTTCAGGCCGATCGTCGGCGGATACGGGTCGGTGACCACCGCCGCGCCCCGACCCCTCAGTCGGAAGCAGCCGTGTCCAAGCCAGGTGACGTCCATCTACTTCTAAGCAGCTCCTTACATTCGCTCGGGGGCGCTGACGCCCATCAGGTCCAGCGCCGTCTTCAAAGTGTGACGCGCAGCCCGGCCGAGCTCCAGCCGCGCTCTTGTTAATTCCGGGTCGTCGACGACCACCCTGTGCTCGCTCTCCGCGTTGCCCGCATGGTAGAAGCGGTGCACAGCCGTCGCAAGGTCGTGCACGTAATAAGGAATGCGATGCGGCTCGAGCATCGTGGTTGCGTCCTCGACCACGTCCGGCCAGAAGGCCAGCTGACGCGCGACGTCGAGCTCCCATGGATGGACGAGCAGCGCCACATTGGCCTGCTCCGGCAGGCGCGGATGCTTCTCAACGGCGGTCGCCTCGACGTTCGACAGTCGCGCGTGGGCGTACTGCGCGTAGTACACCGGGTTCTCATTGCCCTGCGTGGTGGCCAGCTCGAGGTCGAACTCGATCGTCGTGTCGGGCGATCGCAGCAGGTAGAAGTAGCGGACCGCGTCCGATCCGACACGATCGATGAGCTCATCAAGCGTGACGAAGCGCCCCGCGCGCTTCGACATCTTGCCTTCTTTGAGGTTGACCAGCTGGTGGAGGATGATCACCAGCTTCGCCGGGTCGAATCCCAGCGCCGCGGCCGCGGACTTCATTCGCGGGACATAGCCGTGATGATCGGCGCCCCACACCTCGATCACGCGATTGAAGTCGCGCTGCTCGAAGCGGCTCAGCAGGTAGCCGAGGTCGGAGGCAAAGTACGTCGGCTGGCCGTTGGAGCGGATGACCACGCGGTCCTCCTCTTCAACTTCTTCCGGGTCGCCGAACCACAAGGCGCCGTCCTTTTCTTTCAGGAAGCCTTTCTCGCGCAGCCGTTCGATGGCCTCCTGTGGAAGTCCGAGCTCCCACAGCCGGTTCTCCCAGAACCATTCGTCGTAGTGGATGTTCAAGCGCGCGACCGTCGCCTTGATCTGCTCGACCATCTTCGCCAGCGCGTACATGCGCAGCGTCGGCTCCGCCTCCTCCTCGGGCAGGTTCTCGATGCCGGGCAGGTCGTGGCGCGCCATCGCTGCCAGCTCCGTGACGTAGTCGCCGGTGTAGCCGCCCTCGGGCGGCTCCTTGCCGTGCAGCCTGGCGTACACCGACGCGCCGAACCGCCGCGTCTGCGTGTTGTCGGAGTTGACGTAGTACTCGCGCTGCACGGCATGGCCGGTGAACTCCAGCACCCTGCAGATGGAGTCGCCAAGGATCGTTCCGCGGCCATGTCCGATGTGCAGCGGCCCTGTCGGGTTGATGCTGGCGAACTCCACCTGGAGCCGCTCGCCGCGACCCAGGTCCCGCGAGCCATATGAAGGTGTGACGCGGGAGACAAGTCGCCGGAGCCAGTCATCGCTCAAGCGGAAGTTCACGTATCCGCCCTCGGCCACCGCCGCGGCGGCACCGTCGGCGACCACGACTCTCCCTGCCAGCTCGCCGGCGATCTCGTCCGGCCGGCGGCGGAGCATCCGCGCCAGCTTGAGCCCCGCCGAGCTCGCGTAGTCGCCATGGCCGGCGACCTTGGGGCGGCCGAGCTCCAGGTCGGGTAGGTCGCCCTCCACGCCGAGCTCCCGCACGGCCGTCACCAGCGCCTCCTGGATGGCCTCTCGCACGCCGCTGGACATGACCGACGTCACCTGGGAAGGATCCTCACGAGCAGGTTGGGTGCTGCGCGGTCAGGGTCAGCTGCGCCTGGGTCGAGCTCGTTCCGCGCGTGTAGCTGACGGTCACGCGCTGGTTGGCGTGGAAGCGCGAGCGGAGAAGGAGCGAGAGCGGATGCGCGGCGTCGATATGGACGTCGTCGACCTGGGTGATCACGTCGCCCGCCTGCAGGCCGGCCACCGCGGCCGGACCCGCCTTGTCGACCCTCAAGATCTGCGTGCCCTCAGGCAGGCTGTTGAGGATGGCGCCCTCGGGGGTGACGTCGGCGGTCGTGGCGCCGAGCGAGGAAACCATGACCTTGCCGGTCGCCAGGATCTGCTGCACGTCGTCCTGGATGTCGGCGACGTTGAGGCCGAACCCCGCCAGCGCCGCCGGCGACTCCATCGCGATACCGACAACCTGGCTCTGCACGTTGAGGAGCGGGCCCCCAGAGGTTCCGCCGTCGATGGCCACGCTGGTGTGGATGGTGTCGCTGAACGAGATCGTCCGCCCGGTGTTCGCGGGGTCTGTGCCGTCGGTCACCCGGTGCGTGGCGCTGACGTAGCCCGGCGTGACCGCGCCGCCGTCCACCGGACCGCCGACCGCGACTATCACCTGGCCCAGGACCAGGGCGTTGGGATCGGCGAACGCGAGGGTCGGCAGGCCGTTCACCTGGTCGATCTTGACCACCGCGACCCCGGTCTGGCAGTCGTAGTCGACGAGCCGGGCGTCGTGAGGTCTCGAGTCGCCGGGGACGAGCACCGTCATCCCGCTGGCGTTCGCGACCACGTTGATGTTGGTGACGATATAGCCGTCGCTCGTGGCGAGGTAACCCGATCCGCGGACCGTCGCGGGCGATTGCTGGGTGACGACGCTGACCACGGCCGGGCGCGCCTGGGCCGCGGCCTGGACGATGGCCGAGTCCTGGGTCAAAGTCACGCCGTTGTGAAGGTTGACCTCCTGCGGGTTGGTGCGCGACTGGAACCTCAGGACCGCCAGGGTGACGCCTGCGGCCACCAGGACTGTCACGAGGAGGCCGGCCACGACGGCCATGATCGGTCGCATGGAGTTGATAGTAGGTTGGGCTGGGTGTCGGGCCGGAGCTAGCTTTGCGGCTCGATCGGATACCAGGTCATGACGAGCTGGCGGTTGGGCTCGAAGCCCGCTGAGCGGTACAGCTTGATCGCTGTCTCGTTGTCGGGTCGGGTCCAGACGTATCCGAGCGTGACCCGCCGCTCGGCGAAGAGCCGCACCGCCTGCCGGACCAGCATCTCGCCGATGCCCCGGCCGCGGTGAGCCTCGGAGACGTAGAGCTCGGCGACCTCGCCCTCCAACCCTGTCCCGGGGTCGTAGAGGACGATCCAGCAGAAGCCGACAACCTGGCCCACCTCGTCGCGCACGGCGTAGACGACGTTCTCGCCGCGGAAGGCCGAAGGAACCTGCGTCAGGTGCCGCTCGATCTCCTCCCGGCGCAGCTGCGGATGGTCGGCGTAGTGGATCTGTTCGCCGAGGTGAAGCTCGACGAGCAGAGGCTTGATGAGGGCATAATCGCCGGCCGCAAGACGTTCGACGTCGAGTGTTCGCATCCCCATCCGATGTTAGCCTAGGGTCTCTTCGCTTAGCTAAATATTTCCTCGCGAACATCGCACGCCGACGTAGCTCAGCTGGCAGAGCAGCCGCCTCGTAAGTGGCAGGTCGTGGGTTCGAATCCCACCGTCGGCTCCAAATGGCCGGCGTCCGCCGCACGACCCCCGGAGGCCGGTCGCGGCAAGGAATTTCCGCGTCGCTCGTTGAGCGCTCCTATCACGCGCGTGTCCGTCTGACTCCACGAACAGGGGTAGCGCGAAATGAAGCCGTACCTGGTCCTCGCCGCAATTGCCGCCAACGCGCTGGTGACGTTCATGGCGGGGTCGGCCGTCCTGCTGGGCACGCCAGCGCGCAACAGCCCATACGGTGCGAACCTGGACGCTTCGCTCGCCGCCGCGCCGGGCATGGGCGCCAGGCAGGCGGGCACGACCGTCGACTCGGGCGATGCCGGGTACCTCGACGCCTCGCGGTTCACGAGCGGTCCCGGCGGCACACTGACCGGCGTCACGGCCTTTGTCGGCAAGGTGGGGAAGGCTCCGGACAACCAGTTCCAGATGGCCGTCTATTCGGATGTCGGGGGCTTGCCCGGAAGCCTGATCGCGTCCACGGCGACCGGCACTCTGCGGGCCAACTCATGGAACCGGCTTGCGATCAAAGCCACGCTCGCGCCAAACAGTCCGTACTGGCTCGCCTACAACGCAAGCGGCTCCGACCGCGCCCTCAACGACCTGACGTATTCCAGGGGAGGAGCCGGCGCGCGCCGCGGACCGGCGCAGTTCGGAACCTGGCCCGCCACGTTCGGCAAGGCCCAGGCCCTATCGCGCACCTTCGCCATCTTCGCCATCTACGCCGCGCCCGCGGCGACGGCCGCGCCTACTGCCAGAGCGACCACGTCACCGGGCGCGCCGCAGGCTGGGCACTCCTCGCCGAGCGCCAACCCGACGGGACACGCCACGCCCAGCGCGACCCCATCCGCTCATCCAACTCCCTCGGCGCATCCGAGCTCGACGCCGACGCCTCACAACACCCCAACGCCATCGCCATCGGCGCATCCGTCCCCCACGCCACATCCGTCTCCATCGCCGACGCCCATCCAGTCGCCCACCCCCACGCCCACAGCCACTCCCCTGCCCACGCCGCCTTCACCCCCACCGCCACCCCCGGCGGCGACTCACGTCGGCGGCTACTGGCTGTACGGGGCAAACATGCCGTGGCTCAACTGGAACTCCGACTTCGGCGGTGGCGGCGGAGGCGTCCACCAGAACATCGCGGCGGTCGACGCCAAGCTGCAGGCGGCACACTCGGCCGGCATGCACTACGTGCGTTGGTGGGTCTTCGAGGGCGGTGCGCCCCAGATCGCGCGCGACGGGTCGGGCACGCCGACGAGCCTGGACCCTGCGGTCTACACCGATATCGATGCTGCCTTGGCCGAGGCGGCCAGGTACGGCATCAACTACGACTTCGTGCTCTTCGGATCGACCAACGACGACGCCGTGACCCACCAGTGGTGGGAGGACTCAAATAAGCGCGCGGCTCTCGTGCGCGTGCTGTCGCCGCTGTTCGCCCACTACGCGGGCAACCCGCGGATCGCGACCTGGGAGATCATCAACGAACCCGACTGGCAGACACGCAACGGCATCACCTCGGTCGGCGGTGCAACCGCGACCGTGGACGCTCTCGCCGACGCGGTGCACGCCAACAGCCACGCATTCGTGACGGTCGGCGAGGCTCAGGTCCAGGACATGGCCACCTGGGTTGGTCACCACATCGACTACCACTCGCCGCACTACTACGACAACTTCGGCGGCGGCTCGAACGACCCGTTTGTGACCCATGTGTCCAGCCCGGACGGCAAGCCGGTCGTGATCGGCGAGTTCCCCGCGAGCCCGGGCCTGTCACCGAGCGCGCAGGCGCGCTACCAGGCGCTCTACGCGAACGGCTACGCCGGCGGCTGGGCCTGGAGTCTTTCACCCGAGCACACGGCGGACAACATCTCGGTTGACCTGGCCGCGGGCGCTGCGTTCGCCAGCGGCAAGACGGACCTGGGCCCTAACTAGCCGATCTGCCGACCACGCCCGCCACATGGCCTGTGAGTGGCGCGGGCCTCGATCGTGGCCAGGCAAAGGAGACGAGCAGCGCCGCCTCCGCGACCAGGATCGGGACGGCCAGGACGAGCAACGCCAGCTCGAGCAGCGCGTAACCCACGACCAGCAGGCCGACCTGGACCGACGTCGCACCCGCCCGCACGACCAGCCAGCCGACCACGACCAGCATCGCGAAGTCCTGGAAGCCGACGTACGGCGTGAATAGAAGGGAGGCCACGATGCCCGTCGCATACAGGCTTGCCACCGCCGCCCGGCGGTGACGCCACGCCGCCCACGCGGCCACCACAACCACCACGGCCTCGGCCAGGTAGACCTGCGGTCCGAGGCCGAGCGGGCCGGCGATCGCGTAGCGGCGCGTGGGCTCCCACTGCGACGCGAGGGAGAGAACGTCGCGGTATCGCTGCAGCCCGTCCCCGCCCAGCATCACCAGGGCGACGGCTGCGATCACCGCCGTCGCAGCCAGCCAGGCGCCGAGGATCCGCCATCGCCCGGCCGCCAGGAGGCAGAGCGGCACGAGCAGGGCAAGCTGCGGCTTGATGGCGATGAGGCTCAGCACCAACCCGGCCAGGACGGGGCGATCGCGGTCCGCAAGCCACCACGAGATGGCGACCACGGCGGCGACCAGCACGACGGGCTGACCCACCATCAGGCCGTACGCCGTGGGAAACAGCCCGATGAACAGCGCGAGGTGGGCGGCGCGCGCCGCCGCCCCACCCGGTGCGGCCAGCCGCCACGCAAGCAGCGCAGCCGCGATCAGCAGCCCGCTCCACAGGAGGATGGCGGCCTCGAATGGGACCGCGAGAAACGGGTTCGCGAGCCAGACCAGCGGCGGCGGGTTCAGGTACGGCGACCAGTAGGTGCCCTGTCCGAGGCCTTCCACCGCCGCCTTCTGGGCAGTCAGGTCGTAGAGGTGGCTGTAGCCGTTCGTCCACGCGTTGAGCGCGGCGCCGTAGATCAGCCGGAAATCATTGCGGACCCGAAACTGCGGGATGTACGTGACCACGGCGGCGTAGAGGTTGAAGGCCGTGAGCAGAATGCCGGTCCAGATGCCCGCGACCGCCCACAGGCGCGTTCGCCGGCGGAAGTATTCGGACATAGCGTGCAAAAAATAAGGGCTGCGTCCGAAGAAGCAGCCCTTAGATGACGCCTATTTAGTTGACTTCGCGGTACTCCGCATCGACCACGTCGCCTTCCTTCTTCTCCTGCCCGGACGGTGACCCGTCGGACGGGGTGCCGGTTGGCGCGGACGCGCCGGCCCCCTGGTAGATGTGCTGGCCGATCTTCTGCAGCGACTCGTTGAAGTCATCCATCTTGCGCTGCAGGTCCTTGGTGTCAGAGCCCTTGGCCGCCGACTTCAGCGCCTCGAGCTTGGTGTTGACCTCGCTCTTGACGTCGTCGGGGATGCGGGACTCGTTCTCCTTGATGACCTTCTCGGCCTGGTGGATCATGTGGTCTGCCTGGTTGCGGAGCTCAACCTCTTCGCGCTTGGCCCGGTCCTCGGCGGAGTGAGCCTCGGCTTCCTTGACCATCCGGTCGACCTCGTCCTTGTTCAGGGTCGAGGAGGCGGTGATCGTCACCGATTGCTCGCGGCCGGTGCCCTTGTCCTGCGCCTTGACGTTGAGGATGCCGTTGGCGTCGAGGTCGAAGGTGACCTCGATCTGGGGCATGCCCCGCGGCGCAGGCGCAATCCCGTCCAGGTGGAAGCGGCCCAGGGTGCGGTTGTCGCGAGCCATCTCGCGCTCGCCCTGCAGGACATGGACCTCGACCGATGTCTGGTTGTCCGCCGCGGTGGAGAACACCTGCGAGCGTGACGTCGGGATGGTGGTGTTGCGGTCGATGAGCTTGGTCATGACACCGCCCAGGGTCTCGACGCCCAGGGAAAGCGGCGTCACGTCCAGGAGCAAGATGTCCTTGACCTCGCCCTTCAGCACGCCGGCCTGGATGGCCGCGCCGACCGCGACGACCTCATCGGGGTTGACTCCCTTGTGAGGCTCCTTGCCGCCCAGCAGGTCCTTGACCAGCTGCTGGATGACCGGCATTCGCGTCGCGCCACCGACGAGAACGACCTCGTCGATCTGCTGCGGCGTCAGGTTGGCGTCCTTGAGCGCGGCGAGGAAGGGTCCGCGGCACCGCTCGGTCAGGTCGGCCGTCAGCGACTCGAACTTGGCCCGGGTCAGGGTCATCTCGAGGTGCTTGGGACCGGTCTGGTCGGCCGTGATGAACGGCAGGTTGATGGTGGTCTCGAGCCGGCTCGACAGCTCGATCTTGGCCCGCTCGGCGGCCTCGGTGAGGCGCTGCAGAGCCTGGCGGTCGGCCTTCAGGTCGATGCCGTTCTGCTTCTTGAACTCGTCGGCGAGCCAGTCCACGATGCGGCGGTCGTAGTCGTCACCGCCGAGGTGCGTGTCGCCGTTGGTCGCCTTGACCTCGAACACTCCGTCGCCCACGTCGAGCACGGAAACGTCGAAGGTGCCACCGCCGAGGTCGAAGACCAGGATGGTCTCGTTCGCCTTCTTCTCCAGCCCGTAGGCCAGTGCGGCGGCGGTCGGCTCGTTGATGATGCGAAGGACGTTGAGACCCGCGATCTGGCCGGCGTTCTTGGTCGCCTGGCGCTGCGCGTCGTTGAAGTAGGCGGGCACTGTGATGACCGCGTCGGTCACCTTCTCGCCCAGGTAAGCCTCTGCGTCGGCCTTGAGCTTCTGCAAGATCATGGCCGAGATCTCTTCGGGGGTGAACTCTTTGTTGGCGTTCGGCACGAAGACGACGGCGCGGTCGTCCTTGCCGGGCTTGACTTGATAGGGCACGATCTTCCGCTCGGAGTCGACCTCGGCGAACTTGCGGCCCATGAACCGCTTGATCGAGTAGACGGTGTTCTCGGGGTTGACGGCCGCCTGCCGGCGAGCCAGCGTGCCCACCAGCCGCTCACTCGACTTGGTGAAGGCGACCACGGAGGGCGTCGTGCGGGAACCTTCGGAGTTAGGGATCACGACCGGCTCGCCGCCTTCCATGACGGCGATGACCGAGTTGGTCGTCCCCAAGTCGATTCCTACGGTTTTAGGCATATGTCTGCAGTTCCTCCAGGTGGGTTGGTGATCACGTGAAAGTGAATACCTTTGATCTTGTTCCCAGCTACCGCGGCTGCAAAACCAATCAGGCACCTACGCTTACATCGATGCCCATCTACGAGCTCGACCCGGTCGACCGGATCGCGGTCGCGGCGGTCG
>DATIOJ010000145.1:0-3328 GCA_035473355.1 Candidatus Limnocylindrales bacterium | reverse complement strand
GGGCGCGACTGGAAATCGCGTAACGGGGGTTGACCTCGTTCGGGGGTTCGAATCCCCCCCTCTCCGCTGTTGTGATGAGTCGGGACATGTGTCTCACGTGAGTCGGGACATGGGTCTCAGTTCGGGGAGCTGGGCCATTGGCCGGGTTTGTTGTTTTGGTTGCGCCAGTACGCGCGGTCGGGGTCGATGAGATGGGTTGAGAGGACTTCGCCGGTCTCGATTTCGATGACGGTGATGTGGTGGTCGTCGGCGAGCGCGAGGACGCGTTTGCGGGCGTGCCGGGTGCCGACGCCGAGGTGGTGCATCCGCCCGGCGCGGCGGAGGGTCATCTTGCCTTTGGTGTCGAGACGGTCGTAGCGGAGCCGGTAGTGACCGTGGGCGTTGCCGTTGGTTGCGGGGGCGGCTTTGGGGGTGGCGCGGTAGGCATCGCCTGGGGTTCTGCGGTGCAGCGCGCGGTGGGGGCGCTGCTCGTTGTAGTGCTCGCGGAACTCGTCGAGCTGGCGCTGCAGCTGCGCGGCGCTGGAGGCCGGTGGACGAGCTCTGAGCCAGCGTTGCAGGGTCTGGTGGAACCGTTCGGTCTTGCCCTGTGTTTGGGGGTGGCCCGGGGATCCGTTTTTCTGCTGGACACCGAGGAGCGGGAGGATGTATTCGAATGCGTTGCGCCCGCCAGTGAACCGGGAGGTGTAGACGCTGCGGTTATCGGTCAGCGTGCTCGCCGGCGGCCCGTAATCGTCGATGACCGCTAGGAAAACGGCCACCACGTCATCGCCTCCGACGCGCCGGTGAACGGTGCAGGAGAGCAAGTAGCGGGAGTGGTCGTCAAGCCAGTTGAGGATTTCCACGTCGGTCCCGTCCGCGAGCCGCCAGTGGATGAAGTCCGACTGCCACATCTCGTTGGGCTGAGCCATCTCAAACCGCGTGAAGGACGATCTCGGACGCTTGCGAGGCTCCGGCGTGATCATCCCGGCCTGGCGCAAGATCCGACGGATAGTCGAGGTCGACGGCGCTCGCAGACCTTCTCGCTCCAGATGCCATCCGATCGTCACCGGCCCCGCGTCCAGGCCATCACACGTCAGCTGCGCTCGCAGCTCAAGGACCCGCCGACGGACGTCCCCGGGCGTCGCGATTGGTGTCGACTTGGGGCGACGAGAGCGCGGACCCAAAGCGTCAAGACCCCCCTCCCGGTAGCGGGCAAGAAGACGCTGTACATGCCGGCGGGAGAACCCATACTCGGCAGCAGCAGCGGTCACCGACATCTGCTTGGAAACGACTTGAAGGACGGCGACGCGGGCTCGGGACACGCCCGCGACTGTTCGCCCACCCCCGGACGCCGCGCGTCCGGCGATCGCCGCTCCGCCACTCGCTCCGCTCGCGCCTCCGCAACGACCGCCGGTCTAGGTGTGACCGATGTCCCGACTCATGAGAGACCTATCACCTGCGACATATCTCCTGAACCCAGACACCCTAGCTCCACTTTGTGATGAGTCGGGACATGTGTCTCTGATGAGTCGCGTCATCGGTCCGTTCAGGAGCTCGGCTGGGTGACGGTCTGCCCTACGCCCGCCGAGCAGTTCGTCTCGCACGCGAGCGCGCGCTCGTGTCGATGCTGCCGTACGCCCTTGAGGCACAAGCCTCGCAACTCCTCGGGCGAGGCCAGTTCGACCTTGCGGCGAGCGGTCGGAGTGTCGCTCACGCATAAGAGCGGTGCTCTCGCCCCGGGCTGCCCGGACCGAGCTCGTTTCCTTGTCGATGAGCCGGCTACCGATCGCACCGTGAGCTCCGCGCGCTACGGGATGCTCATGAACGCCGACGCTGATACCCGGGAAGGTAGTCCAGGGGTGTCCGAGTGCGATCGGCGCGGCGAGGCCCGGGCTCACCTTGCGCGGCTGAGCCGAGTCACCTGCCGCCGAGCGGCCACCAATAGCTGCCTGGTTCGACAGGTTGCACAGTCATGGCAGAAGCGTAGTACCCCTGTGGATCAAACGAGCGCAGGGTGTTGGTGAAGATGTGCGGGCCAGGTCGATCGGTCTCGCTGAGGTTGATCCTCGTGATGGTCTGGGAGTATTCATTCAAAAGGCGAGCCGTCACTGGAGTTGGACCCAGCCACATATGACCAAGTTGACTCTTTGGTGTTCCGGGTGGAGCTGACACGACGAGGCCAGCCTCACTTTGGAGGTACTCGAGCGGGTTGGCGCCCTTCCAATTTTCGATCAGCTGCCTGAAGTCATCCTCGGAGCCAAGGGCCGCTCCGGGGTCGACCCAAGTCGGGTCAACCTTCATATAGCAGGGCAAGCGCGAACCCTTCGAATAATCGCAGACGGTTCTTGGGTTGTAGGGGGCGCCGCTTACCCATCGCGGCCGGGCGTCCCACATCTTCATCGTGCGGGTGTCGATGAACTCGTTGCTCGGCAACTCCGGTTTGAGCTGGGCCTTCTGAGCCTGAACGTCGCTGTTGATCTGGTCGACGATCGTGCGCTTGACGCAGGCCGCGGAGCAGGTCTTGTCGTCGTTTCGTTTCGGCGTGGTGCTCCAGTACTCCGTCAACAGATTCGCGAGATTTAGCTGCATTACGGCGTAGTAGTCGTAGATGGCCTTGATCGCCTGGGAGCTGCGGTTTGTGAAGAACCTCTGGGTCCCATACACCTGCGAGGCGGCCTTGAGAATGGTGTTACCCACCGGTTTAGCCAGAGCTTGGTTAAGTTTGCCGCCCACGTCGGGATCTGCCAGCTGCTTGCCGATATCCACAACGAGGTTCTTGGAGGCCTCTATCCGTCCGGGATCATTGACCGGAAGCGCCGCTATAAACGTGAGCTCGGTCGACAACTTGTTGATTGAGGCTGCTTCGCCATCGGTCTGTGCGACGAGAGTGCTGAACTGAGTTTCGGCGACCGCCTGCTTGGTGCTCTCGACCGCGGCCTGAAGATCAGTCACTTTCTTATTGAGCGCGTTCATCATCGCGATGATCACCTGCGTGTCACTCTTGGGCAGCAGGAAGTCCTTGACCGCCCTGAGCCCCCACGCGTCCAGCAAGTGGCCCAGGAGCCACTTCCCTCCCTCTTCGGCGCCCCACTTCAGCACCGACAGGCCGAGATCGCTCATCCCGCTCGTCACCAGCTTTTGGATATCCAAGTCCTTCCACCACTGTGCGATCGGGCCGCCGGTGTCGTTGACAGGCGCTGCGGGATCGGTCGACTCGGCCGCTCTGGGATGGCGCGCGTAGAAGTGGCGTGAGCGCCCACCGCGCCTGATCGACATCAGCAGGTCGCCGGTCTCACGCTTGATCTGGGCGACAGCATGCGTCCCGCGCGACGCAGCGCGCAGGAACGCG
>DATIOJ010000144.1:0-9904 GCA_035473355.1 Candidatus Limnocylindrales bacterium | reverse complement strand
GGAAAAACCGATGGTAAACGGGGCCGGGCTGGGCGTTCTACCCGGCTGCCAGAAGCTGCAGGAATGCGGCCACGATGCCTGCGGGGTGGCCTGCATCGCGGCGCCGAAAGGCGACGATCGTGTTCTGCATCGGCGGGGCGTCCTTCATCTTCACGACGCAAAGCGTCTTGCCCGCAACCTCGCGCGCGACCGCGGTGCCAGGCAGGAGGGCGATGCCCAGGCCTCGCTCGACCATCTTCTTCGCCGCCTCGATGGAATCGAGCTCCATCAGGCCGCGGAGACTGACCCCGGCGGACAGAAACGCAGCCTGCGTGATCTCGTAGTAGCTCGACGTGCGGTCGAACATGATGGGTTTCTGGCCGGCGACGTCGGCCATCGCGACCGAGGTCCGCTGGGTGAACGGGTGGTCCGGCGCGCAGACCAGCACCAGGTCCTCGGTGTGGAATGGGCGCAGCTCCAGGTCAGGATGGTGGATGGCGCGGCCGAGCCCGATCTGGACCTCGTCGTGCAGGACCAGCTCGACGACGTCCTCGGAGTGGCCGGTGCGCACCGACACCTCGACCCGTGGGTGTGCCGCGACGAAGCGCTCGAGCAGCTCGGGGAGGACGTAGGTGCTGACCGCCGGCGCCGCGGCGATCAGCAGATGCCCCGCCGAGGCCGCCATCACCTGCTCCAGGGCGTCGCGGCCGTCGACCAGCGCGCGGAGCGCGCGCTCGGCGAACGGGATCCAGGCGCGGCCCGCGTCGGTGAGCCGCATCCCGTGCGGTGTGCGCAGGAACAGGGGCGTTTCGAGCTCGCGCTCCAGGCCCTGGAGCCGCGCGGTGAGGGTCGGCTGGGTGATGAAGAGGGCCTCCGCAGCCCGGCTCACGCTTCCCCGGCGCGCCACCTCGAGAAAGCCCTCGACCTGGACGAGCTGGATGCCGCTCGGCTTCCCGTTACGGGAATCGTCTATGGACATGGCGCGACCCTACAAATCTTATCTATAGGGTCGGCGGGTGAGACCGGCTAGCCGCGATTCCTCTGCAGCAGGACCCGCGCAGCTGCGATCGCGACCGCCCAGACCGGGGCCATCGTGATCACGAACGGGCGGATCGTGTCGCTGGCCGAGTTCGATGTCCGGTCAAACGCCTCGAAGACGGCGACCGTCCCAAACAGGAGCAGCGCGAACGCGATACCGAGGGCGGCGAGCAGCTTCCAGCTCATTCCTAGGGGAATGGTAATCACCGGGCGCGGATTGTCCTAGGCATGGCTGCTTTCTTCGGTTTTCACATGCCCACCTACACGTTTCCGGGGAAGCCCGACGACCAGCTGTACGACCGGGTGATCGCGAACGCCCGCGCGGCCGAGAAGGCCGGCTTCGACATGGTGACGGTGATGGACCACATCTATCAGATCCGCGGCGTGGGTCCGGAGACGGAGCCGATGCTCGAGGCCCAGAGCACGCTCGCAGGCATCGCGACGCAGACCTCTCGGGTGAAGGTCGCAACGCTTGTCACCGGCGTGACCTATCGCAATCCCGCGCTTCTCGTCAAGCAGGTCACGACCCTCGACGTCATCTCGAAAGGGCGCGCCATCTTCGGCATCGGCGCCGCGTGGAACGAGGACGAGCACGCCGGCTACGGCTTCGAGTTCCCTCCCATCGGGGAGCGCATGGACCGCCTCGAGGAGGCGGTGACCATCGCGAAGCTCATGTTCACCGAAGAGCGGCCTTCGTTCGAAGGCAAGCACTACCGGATCGAGCGCGCTCTGAACCGGCCTCGTCCGATTCAGAAGGGCGGCCCGAAGATCTTGATCGGCGGTGGGGGTGAGAGGCGGACGCTGCGGATCCTCGCCCGGCACGGCGACATCGGCCACTGGTTCGGCGGTCCGCTGGAGGAGCTCAAGCGCAAGAAGGGTGTCTTCGAGGAGCACTGCGCGGTGGTGGGCCGCGATCCGTCGTCCGTGACGCTGCTGATTGGGATGGGAATCGTGCTGGCGAAGACCGAGGCGCAGGGCAAGGCCGTGATGGATACCGTGCCCGCCGAGCGGCGCGCCATGACGCGTGTGATGAACGTCGACCAGGCGGCCGAGTTTCTCGGTCCTTACCTCGAGGCCGGCTTCGGCGGGTTTACGTTGAACAATCCGTTCCTGCCCACGGTCGAGGCGATCGGGCTTGCCGGCGAGCTGATCAAAGCGGTCCGCGGGACCTCCGTGCCCGCCTAGCTCTTGTAGACCTTCTCGCCGGCGCGCACCGCGACCCGCAGGTGGTTCTCGGGTGGCGCGAGTGGGCACGCCCAGCGCGGGCTGTAAGCGCATGAGGCGTTGTAGGCGAAGTTGAAGTCGATGACGACCTCGGTCGATCCGGGTGTGACCTGCAGGACCAGGCCGTCGGTGTCCTTGGCCGTGTCGAACAGGTAGCGGCCGCCGCCATACGTCTCGCGCCCAGACGTCGTATCGCGGAAGGGCACGAACAGGCCGCCCGCGTACTGGACGAGGCTGAGCACCGTCAGCGCGCATGCCTGTCCGCCCAGCGTGAACAACAGCCGGCCGGCGCGGCGGTAGCGCACGGCGCCATCTTCGCCGCCTGTGTCGATGACGAGCTCCGTTCCGTCACCGGTCTGCAGCACCGCCGTCACGCGGTAGGCAGGGTCCGCATCGAAGTAGTGCAGGCCGGAGAAGGATGCACGCTGCTCCATCTCGATCGGCGACTGCGGATGGGTGCGGAACAGCTCCTCGCGTCCCTTGCGAAATTGCGTCACAGCATCGGGCCCGCTGATGCGATAGAGGTTGCCTACGCGCCGCCGCCAGTCGACGAGGTCGAGATACGCCTGAGCGTCAGCGTCCGTCAACCGTTTGTTCTGTCGGGGTGAGCTTGTAGCTCGCCTGGGGTGGAAGGGCGGCCAGGGCCTGGTGAACGTCGTCGTCGGTCGCGTCGGTCACGACGAGTGTGTAGTGACGCGAGTGCGGGCTCACCGCCTCGCCGGCGGGCGCTGCCTCGACGGCGTTCGACGCAACCGCAACCGGCCTCGTGGGCACCATCGCGGCCGGCGCCGCCGCCGCTTTGTGCGGTCGCGCCGCCGCGTCGGCGCGAAGGACGCGCCAGTGATAGATGCCGACGCCCGCTGCGACCACTATCACCGCCAGGTAGTGGCCGACGTCGAGGTTGCTCGCCGCCTGCAGCGTCGGGTGGGCGCTGAACACCTGCTGGAGCAGAGCGTTGATCATGCCCACGCCGCCGGCGAGGAGCCCGAGGATGCTGCCGAGTAGGGCGGCCCAGACGTAGAGCTTGCGGCTGAGCGATTGGCGATCAACAGCCCACGGAGAGTGACGCCAGTGGGCCAGCCACGTCCCCGCGCCAACCACGAGCAAGGTGATCCACAGGCTGAGCGGATCCTTCCAGTCCCGCGCGGGCACCCCGATGATGGGGGCTTCGATCTGCTCGGCCAGTGTCCAGAGCAATCCGCCCGCCCCTACCGCCCACACGGCCAGAGACACCAGCGAGGTGAGGTTCGTGTAGAGGCGCCGCACGCCTGCCTGCCGGTCGGCTTCCTGCGCTTCGGCGTCGCGGGCGAGCCTGCGCTGGATGAGAATCCAGGCCACGCCGTAGACGAGGAACAGCGACAGGGGTCCGGCCGCGGCCGCCAGAACGTTGCTGCCGGTGCCTCCCGGGTTGGACACGCCGAGCGAGCGCGCGAGGACGTAGTAAAGGAGCTGGCTGGCGCCGACCAGGGCAGTCGCGATGCAGATGGCCACGGCGAGAAAGCCTTCGAGCGCGCGCAGGGTCGAGTTGCGGTCCTGCGTCATGTGCCGGGTCGCGATGGTCCGGGCGTGAAATCCCCACATCGCGGCGCCGGCAATCGCGCCGCCTGCCGGGTAGGCGAGGTATACGTACTGGGCCGTCGATCCGAGCGCGATCCTGGTCAGTCCGAGGTTGAGCAGCGCGGCCGCGCTCGACAGCATCGTCAGAAGGCCGATCAGCAGCGCCGGGTACATGTACCAGCGGCGGAGCGTCGCTGAGGCACCTTCCTCGCCTACCGCCGCCCGATCCGCTGCTGCCACTCGGAAATGGAACGCGAAGATGGCGACGAACACCACCGCAGCCCAGCCGATCTGCGCAGCGTTCAACGCGTTGAACGTCTGACCGTCGAGAACCGGCTGGAAAAGCTGGGCGATGCCGATGTAGATTGCGAACATCGCGGCGGTCGACGAGGCCAGGCTCGCGAAATAGAGGTAAAGCCGCCGCAGCGCAGATGCCCGCTCGTACGGGTCGCGCAGCGCGAAGCGGCGAGCAAACCAGAAGTGAATTCCCCACACCGGGAGGGCGACGACGGTCATCGCGGTGTAGATGGCGAGCTGGCTGCGGCTCGCGTCCGCAGAGGGGTCGTTGAAGACGAACAGCAGGATGGTTCCGCCGAGAAGTGTCAGGCCCGCCGCGAGCAGTGCCAGCGCTGCGGCGCTCACCAGGTAGAGGTAGAGCCGCCTCAGAATCACAGGCGAAACCGTACTACCATGCGCGGGTGATCTCTCAGGAACTAGTCGAAATTCTGGCGTGTCCGAAATGCCACACCAAAGTCGAGTTTCGGGCTCCCGATCAGCTGCGGTGCCCGAAGTGCAAAGTGCTCTATCCGATCGTCGACGGCATCCCGGTCATGCTCATCGAAGAAGGCAAACCCGAGAAGGAAGAAGCCTCCTAAGTAGCAGAGGGAACCTTCGCGGTTCCCTCTGCTCCGGGCCGCTCAACGGCCGGCCACGATAGAGCAGAGAGGCATGCCTTTCCGGCCGGGTTCGCGGCCCTAACTCCTTCCCCGAGCGGATGTGATTGACGAAGTAGTCACTCGGAGCAACGTTGGGTGGCGATTGGGGACGCGGGTTGCGGCCAGGCAAAGCCTGGCCGCCACCGCAGTGCGGGTTAAGCCGCGCATTCGAACCGCGACGTGTCCTTAGGAGATGGATTGGTCTCGGCGTCGTGGATGTCGGGCATGATCTCCGCATCGGTCAGCGCGTAAGCCTGGTTGGGATCGCTGGCGGACGTCGCAAACACCATCCCGAGGACCCGACCCTGCAGGTCGAGGAGCGGCCCGCCTGAGTTTCCCGGCCGCACCGTCGCCTGGAGCACGAAGATCTGGCGGGTCACGAGATTCTGGTTGTAGATGTCCCGCCCCTCCGCCGTGACCGTGCCGTCGATCACCGCTGGGACGATGCGTTCGTTCTGGCCGCCGGGGTAGCCGATCACCGCGCCCTGCGTGCCGCGGTTGCCAGGTCCGAAGGTCAGGCCAGGCGCGTTGAAGCCAGGCGCGTGAAGCACCGCGATGTCCTTCTCCGGATCGAAGTACACGACCTCCGCCCGGAGAACCGTGCCGTCGGGTCTCTGAATCGCGTGGGACGTCGTGCCCGACACGACATGCGCGTTGGTCGCGACGTATCCGCTGCCCAGCGGAATGCCGCTGCCCGTGACGATTCCGCCACAGCCCAGGCTCGTCACCTTGACCACCTCGTCGGCCGCCCGGTTGACGCCGGGCGTGTTGACTTCGGTCGGCACGGGAAGAGCGCTCGGCAGCGTCGGCTCGAGGCCGGCGAACACGGGTGGGAACTGCACGCCGGCGAGGACCTGCTCGACGCTCGCCAGCAACGCCGGCGGCCGTGGCGCAATCGTGTCGAGACCTCGCAGCAGCGCGGACCGCTGGATCTGCTGCGCGATCTGCGGGATCGGGCCGCGCGAAAAGCTCAGGCCCAGAAACCAGCACATGATCAGGACCGCGAAGCCGGATAGAGCGGCGCCGGCGACAGAGTCGGTCGACGTGTGAATTCCGGTGCGCAGGATTTTGCGCCGGATCGGTTCGCCGACGGCGAATCCGATGCTCGAACCCAGGCTGCCCCCGATGACCAGGACGAGCACGGCGCCGAGCGGTCGCGCGCTGGGATTCGAGATCTGCAGGTAGTCGAGCACGTAGCGCGCCGATCCCGCGCCCAGCATCACCCCCACGAGCAGGCCGACGTATTGCGCCAGCGAGAGCCAGAACCCGCGCCGGTAGCCGTTGGCGAAGCCGATGAGGGCCGCGACCACGATCAGGACGTCGATGAGGTTGATCAAAAGGCTCTACCCACTAACACCCTACCCGCGCGAAGCGAACATCGTGTTCGCGATAATGGATCCGTGCTTTTCCTCGTCGGCGAGTGGGTGCCCGCGTGGCTGTGGATGAGCATGGCTTTCCTGGTCGCCCTTCTCGGCGTGGGCGGCCTCGGCTGGTGGGTGCTCCGGGGCGAGGCGCGCAATCGCGCCGCGGACGAAGCACTCGAGACCGAAGCCTATCCTCCCCATTAATGGGCAGCTGCCCGGCGAAGCCGGGCGGTGGAGAGCATCACTAGACGAACTGGAAGGAGTTTTCGTCCGCAGCGCCTGAGCTCGCCGGGTTCGCCATTGATCGAATGAAGGCGGACGGGCTCGTGGTCCTGGGCACGCTCCGCGTGGACGGATGGCCGCGGATCAGCCCCTGTGAGGCATACGTCGTCGACGGGGAGCTGCTCCTCGGCATGATGTGGCAGTCGAAGAAGGCGCTTGACTTGCTGCGCGACCCGCGGATCGCCGTGGCCACGGTGCAGGACGACCGAGAGGCGAAGCACGGCGACCTCAAGCTGTACGGCACGGTGCGGGACGTGCCGGAGCCCGAGCGCCGGCAGGCCTACTCGGACGCGCTCTTCGCTGCGATCGCGTGGCGTCCGTCCGAGCCCTACCACCTGTTCGCGCTCGAGATCGAACGGGCGGGATTCATCACCTTCGACAACGATCGACGGCTGATCCGCTGGTCGGTCGAATCAGGAATGGAGGTACTGCGCCACCCCGATCCGTCCCCACCCTAGCCCTCCCCAGCGAAGTGGGAGGGGGAGCTAGACCGGTACGGGTGATGGCTCCTCGGCCAGCTCCGCCGCCTCGCGCAGGTCGCGCAAAGGCATGAAGCTGCGCACCGGCGGCACCCGCTCGAAGTTGTAGGGCGGCGGGGGCGAGCTCGTCGCCCACTCCAGGGTGTTGGCCTTCCAGGGATCGTCGCCTGCCGGCTCACCGCTCCGCCAGCTGCGCACGATGTTGATGAGCAGCAGGGAGATGGAGAACGCGATCAGGAATGAAGAGATCGTGATGATCAGGTTCGTGGCCGCCCACGCCTCATTCGCGTAGGTCGCGATGCGCCGCGGCATTCCCTCGAGGCCGAGCGTGTGCATGATCAGGAACGTTCCGTTGAACCCGATGAACAGCGTCCAGAAGTTCCATTCGCCAAGGGTGCGGCCCAGCATGCGCCCGGTGATCTTCGGGAACCAGTAGTAGATACCCGCCATGATCGTGAACACGCTGCCACCGAAGAGCACGTAGTGGAGGTGGGCCACCACGTAGTAGGACTGGTGCAGCTGGGTGTCGACCGGAACTGAGGCGAGGTAGATGCCTGTCAGCCCGCCGATGAGAAACGTGGCCATGAATCCGAAAACGAACTTCATGGGCACCGTGAACTCGATCGATCCCCGCCACGCGGTCGCGATCCAGTTGAAGAATTTGATGCCGGTCGGCACGGCGATCAGCATGGTCATCAACATGAAGAAGCCCTCGACCCAGACGTTCATCCCGACCGTGAACATGTGGTGCGCCCACACCGTCATGGAGAGGAACACGATGCCGAACAGCGCCGCCACCATCGACATGTAGCCGAAGAGCGGTTTGCGGGCAAACACGGGGATGATCTCCGAGATCATTCCGAAGCCGGGCAGAATCATGATGTAGACCTCGGGATGGCCGAAGAACCAGAAGAGGTGCTGGTACAGCACCGGCCGTCCCGCAGTCGTGAAGAACTGCGTCCCAAGCTGGCGGTCGAACTCGAGCAGGATCATCGCGGCCGCAAGGGGCGCGCCGACCACGAGCAGCAGGATCGAGGTCGAGATCTGCGCCCAGACGAACAGGGGGAGGCGGGAGAACTTCATGCCCGGTGCCCTCAGCGCCACGATGGTGGTCAGGAAGTTGGTCGACGCCATGATGCCGCTGATCGCCCAGACGATGATGCTCAGCGCCCAGAAGTCGACGCCCAGGCTCTTGGCCTGGTACGCCTTCTCGGTCAGCGGCGCGTAGCCCGTCCAGCCGGCATCCAGCGCGCCGCCCGTGAAGAAGCCCATGTAGTAGAGCAGGATCGACACGGGGACCAACCAGAACCCGAGCAGGTTGACCCTGGGGAACGCCATGTCACGCGCGCCGATCATGATCGGGACCATGTAGTTCGCGATCCCGGTCAGGAAGATCGTGACGAAGAAAAAGATCATCGTCACGCCGTGCGCCGAGATCAGCTGGTTGTAGGTCTCGGGGTCGACGATCTTCAGGTTCGGCTGGGAGAGCTGGAGGCGGATGATCAGCGCGAAGATCCCGCCGATCACGAAGCTCAGGACGCCCGTGACCATGTACATGATCCCGATGAGCTTGTGGTCGGTCGTCGTCAGCCAGATGCTGATCGGCTTGAAGAATGTGTCGTCGTAAGCCTTCGGTCGCGGCAGGACTGTGGTAGCCAATCCGATTCCTATCCTAAGTATTGGGGCTGGCAGATGGCGAAGCCCCGGCCGATTTCTGCTGGGCCACCCAGTTGTTGAAGTCCGCCATGTCCATCGACTGGACGATGATCTGCATCGTCGCGTGACCGGAGCCGCACAGCTCCGCGCACTCGCCGCGCCATTTGCCGACCTGGTCGATCTTGAGCCAGGAGAAGTTGTCGTAGCCGGGCACCGCGTCGGTCTTGCCCGAGATCGCCGGCACCCACCACGAATGGATCACGTCGGTCCCCTGGAACCGGAGCTTCACGAGCGTGTGCGTGGGCACCACGAAAGGCGTGACATCGCCGGCCAGCGTGCCCTCCTGGTCCACCGTGATTCCGTACTGCAGGTAGTCGTAGACCCAGCCGAACTGGTGGCCTTTTACGGTCACGTCGAGCTGCTGGTTGGTGATCGGCTGGAAGTCCTTGAGCAGCGTGTTGAAGCTGTAGCCCGCGATCGCGAGCACGATGATCAGCGGGATGACCGTCCATACGATCTCCAGGCGCGTATTGCCATGCATCTGGGGCGGTTTGTAGCCGACCGGCTGGCGAGAGCGGCGATAGCGAAGAATCACCCAGAGCAGGGCGGCTTCGACGCCGATGAAGATGATGATCGCCGGCACCGAGATGCCGAGGTACGCGTTGTAGATGTCCTGGCCGTTGGGGGAGACGGGGTTCGGGAAGATCGGAGATAGGCCGCCGATGTCGCATGCGCTGAGAGCGATGGCAAGCGCTGCCAACCCGGCGATTGTGAGAAGCACGCGAATCACGCGAGCGGTCACGAGGTGGAAGTATATCGACGCCTCAATTCCGGGCAGGCGACCGCCGCGCGCGACCGGATAGAATCCAGAACCGACGGTGGCCGCAGCCCGAAAGCCTCGCTACGTCGACGTGTCCAATCCCAGCCTTTCCGTCACGTGCCCGAACTGCGGCTTGGTCACCGCTCGGTTCATCGACCAGTGCCGAAACTGCGGCTACAAGCTCTGGCCGTCCAGCGTGATGGCGTCCGAGGCCTTCAAGGTCTGGCGCGACGCCGACCCTGCGCGTCGGCTGGCGTCGAGGTTTGACCTCGAGCTCCCGGTCGAGCCGCTCGACATGACCGTTGACTACGCGGCGCGCGCCCATGACCTGGGTATCCACCTCTTCCCGAACAGCAACTACCCCTTCATCATCTGCGCCGGCTTGTTCTTCCTGGCCCTCGGGGCGATTCCCTTCGACGCGACGGCGAGGATCGTGCTCGCGGTGATCGGAGGCTTGATTTTTCTCTACGGGGTCGTAGGTTGGGTTCTGGTGGAAGACGTGCGCCTGTATCCAACCGACAGTGCTCAGCCCCACAGTGAGGGGCACCCCTGATGGCCGTCGCAACTCTG
>DATIOJ010000143.1:0-3192 GCA_035473355.1 Candidatus Limnocylindrales bacterium | reverse complement strand
GATGGCGCTGGATGTGCGCCTCGACCACGTCGCGCGCGCTGACGCGGCGGTCGCGAATCGCGGCTGCGAGCTCAGAAGCCGAGCTCTCGGTCAGAGTGCCCATCTCACGCAGTCGACAGCAGCCGCATCACGGTCTGCACGAAGCGCTCGTAGCGGTCGGGCGAATACCGCTTCGGATCGGTCAGCACCATCCGGCCGGCCTCCTCGCCCAGGTCGCGGATCGCCCGCGCTGTGAGCTCGACATCGAGGTCGGAGGGAAGCTCGTTGCGGTTGATCGCCCAGTGCACCAGGCGCTCGATGCGTTCGAGGATCTTCGCGCGGTGAGTCTCGACGTGCTGGCGCACGATCGCCGGCGTCCCATCCAAAGGCAGCAGGATGATCCGCCAGGTGGTGGGCCTGTCGGTGACCGCGTCCAGAAAGCGCCGCACGCTGCCCGCCAGCACCTCGACCGGATCGCTGTCGCCGGGATCGTCGGGAACGACGCGCTCCAGCTGCTCTCTCGAGTAGCGCTCCTCGCGCTCGACCAGCGTGTGCAGCAGCGTGCCGAGGTTCGGGAAGTGGTCGTAGATCACCGGCCGGGTGACCCCCGCGGCGCGCGCGATCGCCTCGATCGAGACGCCTCCGTAGCCCTGTTCGAGGATCACGCTCAGGGCCGCATCGATGAGCTGCTCGCGCCGCTGCTCGGGCGGCATCCGCGGCGCGTAGCGGCGCCGCGCCTTGGCTCCCGTGTCGGCCGCGCGCTGGATCGGACGTGCAGGCATAGCGGCCGCAGGCTAGCGCAGCTGATCGTCTGCGCGGAGCATCACCGGCGCCCGCGCGCTTGTCCTTCGACCACCTGCTGGAGCACCTCATCGCTCCAGGTGTGCGTGCGCAGCAGCCTGTAGCGCTCCGCGGCGATGTGCATGTACGCCTCGGTCTCCGTGCGATCGCCGATCATGTCGGCGTCGCGCAGCATCGCAACCACGGGGCGGTACTCGGTCTCCAGCCACAGTTCCGCGGTCGTCTTGCGGTCAAGCAGTTCATGGCGCGACCGCATCGCCCGAAAGCCCCACGCCTCGACCGCCTGGCCGAGTACCGCGAAGTCCCACGGATCGGAGAGGTCGATCTCTGACCGCGCGTCCTCGGGCAGCGGCACCCGTTCGAAGAAGACGCGCTCATGGCTCTTGAGCGGCAGGTCGGTGAGGTTGATCGCCCCGGTGGCGTCGACGCGAGTGATCACGTCGGTCACGTATGCATCGATGTCCGTGCGTCCCAGGGCCCGAGCCACCGACACGCGGTGATGCCCGTCGCGCACGAAGTAGATGTCGCCGACCTTGAGCAGATCGACGGGTGGCATCGGTTCGCCCCGGCGCATCGCGGCGGCGATCTGCTCCCAACGGGAGCGCACCCGGGCCGACGTGGGCCGGAAGCGCCGGTCGAAGTCGCGGCCGCGATCGATCGTGCCGACGATCTCGTCGAGCGTGACCACCTTCAGGCCGAGGGGCCGCTCGCTGACGAAGCCCAGCGCATCGATCACCTCGGAGTACGGCAGGATCACGCCGACGTCGTCGGGCTCGCCGCGCAGTCGCGCAACCAGCCTGGCGACGGTCGCTCTTCGTCGCGCGCGCAGAAAGTCGTGCTGCGCGTCCACGCCGGAGAACCCCGTGGAGCGCGGCGCCGGCATATGTGGGTTAGGTTAGCTTGGCGTCGAAGCGCTGCTTGAGACGGGCGGAGCCTGCGTGGTGCTGCTGGTGCCGTTGGAGCTCAGCAGGCTCTCGCCGGACTCGGCATCGAACAGCTGCAGATGATGCGAGTCAAACCACAGCTCCGCCTCGGCGCCCTGGCGGGCCGTGCTGTCGGCTCCAAGCCGGGAGGTCACCTGCGTACCGTCGCCCGCGCTCGGCAGATCCACCGCGCCCGCGTCCTGGGCGATCTCCTCCAACTCGCTCGAAGCGACGCGATCGGCGGCCACCACGAAGTACGCATAGAACTCCGAGCCCATCGACTCGAGCACGTCGATCTTCGCCTTGAACGTGATCCCGCGAGAGCGGTCCGCGACCAGGGCGGCGTCCTCGAAATGCTCCGGACGCAGTCCGGCGATCACGCCCTTGCGGCCGCCGCCGGAGCCTGACTGCAGGCGCCGGCGCAGCGCGTCCGGGATCGGCACCGAGCCGATCGGCAGCTTGACGTTGTCGCCGTCAAGCTCGCCGGCGAGGAAGTTCATCGAGGGGGAGCCGATGAACCCGGCGACGAAGAGATTCTTGGGATAGCCGTACAAATCTGAGGGCGGACCGACCTGCTGCAGAATGCCGGCGCGCATGACCGCGATCCGGTCACCGAGGGTCATCGCCTCGGTCTGGTCGTGCGTGACGTAGATCGTCGTCGTCTCCAGGCGCTGCTGGATCCGGGAGATCTCGGTGCGCATCTGCACGCGCAGCTTGGCGTCGAGGTTTGACAGCGGCTCGTCCATCAGGAACACGCTGGGGCTGCGGACGATCGCGCGACCCATCGCCACGCGCTGGCGCTGACCGCCCGACAGGTTCGCCGGCTTGCGGTCGAGGTGCTGCTCGAGATCGAGGATCCTCGCCGCTTCCTCCACCTTCTGATTGATCTCTTCCTGCGGGGTCTTGGCCAGCTTGAGCGCGAACCCCATGTTCTCCCGCACGGTCATGTGCGGGTACAGCGCATAGTTCTGGAAGACCATCGCGATATCGCGATCCTTGGGCTCGAGATCGTTGACCACCGCGCCGCCGATCTTCAGCTCTCCGGCGGAGATGTCCTCGAGCCCGGCGACCATCCGCAGAGCCGTCGACTTCCCGCATCCCGAAGGACCGACCAGAATCATCAGCTCGCCATCGGGCACATCGAGGTTCAGGTGCTTGACGGCCTCAAAGCCATCGGCGTAGCGCTTGGTTACGTCATCGAACTCGATCTCGGCCATTCGCTACAGCTCCTTCGTTTCAGTGTCAGCGCTCATCCCTTGACCGCGCCTGCGGTCAGGCCGGCGACGATCCGGCGCTGGAAGATCAGGACCAGCAACATCACCGGGATAGTGACGATTACTGCGGCCGCGGCGATGTCGCCGTACGGCACGGTGAACTGGGAGACACCCGGGAACGACGAGATCGCGGCCGGCACGGTCTGCGCCCTCGACGTCGAGGTCAGCGAGATCGCGAACACGAAGTCGTTCCAGCAGATTATGAACACGATGAT
>DATIOJ010000142.1:0-4920 GCA_035473355.1 Candidatus Limnocylindrales bacterium | reverse complement strand
TCGACTACCGGGTGTGCTGTTACCGTTCCCCACGTGGGGGTTGTATGGGTGGGCATATTGGGCCCATTCGAGCTGCGGCTCGACGGCGGGCCCCCCGTGGCCCTAGGTGGATTGCGGCAGCGTGCCCTCCTCGCCATCCTTGCTCTGCACCCCAACGAGACGGTGGCGATCGATCGCATCATCGACGAGCTCTGGGGAGATAGTCCCCCGCCATCAGCGACGCACACGGCTCAGGTGTTCGTCTCACGGTTGCGGCGGGCCCTGAGTGCCGCCAGCGATCGCCTTGCCACCGTCGTGCCGGGATACCGCCTGACCCTCGAACCGATGGAACTCGATGCCGACCGGTGTGAGCGCCTATACGGCGAGGCGCGCGCGGCGACCGGCTCGGGACGGCCCGGCGACGCGGCCGCGAAGCTCGAGCAGGCCCTGGCATTGTGGCGAGGCCCTCCATTGGCTGACTTCACGTACGAGCCGTTCGCTCAGGGGGCGATTGGTCAGCTCGAAGAGCTACGCGTGAGCTGTCGAGAGGAGCTGGCCGAGGCTCAACTCGCGCTGGGTCATCACGCCGAGGTGGTCCAGGATCTCGAAACGCTCATCGCGGAGAATCCTCTGCGCGAGCGACCGCGGGGGCAGCTGATGCTGGCGCTCTACCGCTGCGGCCGTCAGGCCGAGGCGCTCGACGCCTACCAGCAAGCGCGCCACATGCTGGTCGAGAACCTCGCCATCGAGCCGAGCCCCGCGCTAAGAGCGCTCGAGCAGGCCATTCTCCAGCAGGATGCGTCGCTATCGGCGCCGGCGTCGAGCCGAGCCGACGATTCGATCGCCTCGGACGCCGTCAGCTCGTATGACAAAGACAGCGCCATGGCTACGGTCCTCGCGCAACACGGCAAGCGCTCAGCGACGGCGCCCCCGAGAACGGCCAGAGGGGCCTTTGTCGGCCGCCTCGATTGCCTTGAACAGCTGCGAGCTCAGTGGGACGAGAGCAGGGGCGGCCGGACGAACGTCACCTGGCTCGTGGGTGAGGCAGGGATCGGCAAGACGCGTCTGGCGACGCAGTTCGCCGAGGAGGTGAGCGGTCAGGGAGGGGTCGCGTTGTACGGGCGCGCCGACGTCGAAAGCCTGCTCCCGTACCAACCCCTCGCCGAGGTCCTGGACGACCTGATCTCGTATGCGGGATCGCGGTTGATCGAAACGCTGGAGCGCGAGCTCGAGACGTTAAGCCGACCGTTTCCCAACCTCAGGCGTTACACCGCGGCGATCCCCGTGGTGCACGACCAAGAGACCATGCGCTATCAGGTATTCGAGGCAGTGGTGTCGGTGATCGTGGCCAGTTCCGTTGACACCCCGCTCCTTGTCGTTCTCGACGATCTGCAATGGGCGGACCAACCCACCTTGCTCCTCCTGCGCCACGTGCTCCGGAGAGCCGAAGGAGCACGGCTCCTGGTCCTCGGCACCTTCCGGCCCGATGAGCCGAATCAGGCGCTGGCCAGCCTGTTGGCCGACCTGCGGCGAGAGCGTCTCTACGAGCGGCTGAGCCTGGATGGGCTCGACGAGGAGGGGACCGCCAAGCTCGTCGCCGACCGCGCGGGGATCCAAACCACGCCGGCGTTCGTCCATCGTCTCCACGCTCAGACGGACGGGAATCCGTTCTTCATCGAGGAGACGCTTCGAGCATTGAGCGAGTCCCGCCTGGTTGGGCGCGGGATCGTCGATCACGATGCGCTCGAGGAACTTGGCGTGCCGGAAGGGGTAGCCGAGGTGATCATGCGCCGTTCCGAGCAGCTCTCGCCGCTGGCTCGGGAGCTGCTGGTTGTCGCCTCGATTGTCGGATCCTCCTTCAAACTCCGCTTCGTCGAGGACGTCATCCGCTCCGAGCGGGGGGCCGTCGATCAGGAGCTCGATGCGGCGCCGGTGGATGCGATCGCCGCGGCGGCTGACGAACTCCTGGGCTCGGGGCTGGCGATCGAGGTGCCGGACGAGTTTGAAGTCCTGGCTTTTAGTCATGCCCTGGTCCGCGAGGTTCTATACGCGAGCCTCACGGGTGGCCGCCGCGTCCGATTGCACCATCGTGTGGCAGAGGCGCTCGAGAGGCGGTCCGAGCATTCCGAGGTCAATCCGGCCGAACTCGCACACCACTTCCTCGAGGCGAGGCCGGCGGCCGGACCCGAGCCGGCACTCCGGTACTCGATAGCGGCGGCCCGTCGTGCGGCGGAGCAGTTCGCCTACGAGGAGGCCGCGGAGCACCTGCGACGTGCGCTTTCCATGGTCGGTCATGACGATGAAGCCGCCAGGTGCGATCTCCTGCTGGCGCTCGGTCGCGTGCAATGGCACATGGGTGATCAGGACGCCCGAAACACGTTCCTCGCGGCCGTGGAGAGCGCGGAGCGGCGGGGCGACGCCGATCAGCTCGCCCGAGCAGCCATTGGCTTCGGCGAGCGGTACTTCGAGATCACGTACGTGGGTGGTACGCGGTATCGCGACCTGTTGGAGAAGGCGATTGCGGCCATGCCGCGCGACGACAGCGCGCGCCGGGCAGTTCTCCTTTCCCGTCTGGCGGTGAACCTCGCCTTCCCGAACGAGGACGAACGCGCTCAATCTCTCGCGGCGGAGGCGCTTGCCATGGCCCGGCGGCTGGGAAACGAGAGAACGCTCGCGGCTGCGCTGATCTCGCGCCACATCACGTTGCTGGATGTCCGACACATCGAGCAACGTCTGGAGGTCGGCCGGGAACTTGTGTCCCTCGCCGGCGCCCCGGACGAGCTCGCAGCCGAGGGTCACCACTGGCGCATGTATGACCTGCTGGGGATCGGCGAGCTCGACTCGGCCCGGCACGAGTATGCCGAGCTCGAGCGGCTTGCTGGCAAGCTCGGCCAGCCGCTGCTCCGCTCGCTCGCGTATGGAGCGAAAGGTCTGTGGGCGGAGCTCGATGGCGAAGCTGAGCAGGCAGAGCGCTGGGCCGATGAGTCGCTGCGCCAGGCGAAGCTCGCGCACACAGCCGACGCGGTCAGCTCGTGGGGATCGCAGATGTTCGCGCTGCGCCGGCGACAGGGTCGAGTGCGTGAGATGGCGCCTCTGGCCGAGTCGATCGTCGCTGCCGGCCGCCCGCTCGGATGGCTGGCCGCGCTCGGCGTCCTGCGGTTGGAAACGGGCGATCAGGGTGGGGCGCGGGCCGCATACGACGAGGAGATGGTCGATGGAGCCGCCGCCCTACCTCGAGGTATGTTCTGGCTCACGCGTGTGGCACTGCTGAGCGAGCTCTGCGCCGGCTTGCGCGACGGTGACGGTGCGGCTCAGCTACACGCGGAGCTGTTACCGCATGCCGGCCGAAACGTGGTTGTCTCCTACTGCAGCTTCTGGGGTCCGGTCGACGGGTACCTCGCGCTCCTCGCCGAAACGTTGGGCGACAAGGCGCTCGCAAAACGACACGCCGACGCCGCGCTCGAACGGGCCGAGGCGATGGGCGCACTGACCATCACCAGGGAGCTTCAGCGCCGGAGCCGGCCTGTGCAGGTGGCCGGCTGAGGCCGCTGGTTGGGTCAGGCTCCCACGCGGAAACCCCATTCAGCCGGTGACGGAGATCGCTGCTGGCTGCGTACACCGCGCGCCGGACTCGGTTTATGCCGCCGAGCGGTCGATGGTCCCACAGCGCGTGCCACGGCGTGAAGCTGAGGTTCTCGGCGAAATTCAGACGTTCCTGAGCCGAGGCGTCCTGGTGCGCGATGCGGATGATCGCCACCGGCCGAGGGTGGGAATCACGCTCGTTCCAGGGGCGCGTCGGGTCCTCGATCCGCATCCGGATCGGATCGACCTGGGGCTGAATACGGAACTCGAACTCGAACACCGCGTTCTGAGGAGCGAGAAACGTCTCGATCGCGTGTCCGAGGCCGTTCCAGTCGGAGGGGTCAGCTGCGCCTTCGGTCCAGGTCAGCGGCTTGACCGAGTAGTTCACGGCGATGTCGCGCAGCGCGTACGGCGTCTGGCTCCAGTACGTGAGGTCGAGCGGGTTCGGGGGTCGCTTGCCGATCGTCGACTGGAGGATGCGTGCGCCGCGTAGGTCGCGATGGCGCAGGAAAAACCCAATGGCACGAAGCTCGGCATCCCGCACCGACAATGTTGCGGTGATGGCCCGGGCGAATTCGGCCACGTCCCTGGCGTTGCGCAGGAAGAACATCCTGTGGTTCACCAGGACGAAGTCCTGCGTCGTCGCATACCGCTCCCGAGGAAGGATCTTTTCTCCGTCCACGCCCATGACTTTGATTGCAATGCCCTGAGCGTCGGGTTTGGCGTCCGAACGAACCTTGGAATGGCTGGCCGAGAAGCGGACCCAGGCGTCGTACTCCCGCTCGTTCTCTACGTCGAAGAGTCCGAAGCGCAGTTCCTCCGGAACGTTCTTGACGATGAATTTCGCCCGCACGCATGCGTGGGTTTTCGGGTGCTGGCCACGGCGCGCCGGCCGGGAATTCGCGTAGTTGCGACGCATCTCTTCGAGCACCAGCCCCACCGTCGTATGCGTCGCCGCGGGTTCAGCGGGCGGGATCACCTCGAGGTCGGCGGCGCGCGACGGAGGTGCGGACAGTCGTTCGAGCGCTGCCAGCCCCGGCATGAACAGGTACTCGCACCCCCGCGTGTAGACCAAGCGATCCTGGTGCGGATCGACGCGGGGATGGGACCCGTTGGACCGGACGGGATCGCCCGTCTCTCGCGTGACGAAGAAGGGCGGCTCACCCTCGATGGTCAGCCTCTCCTGCTCGTTGCTACCGAGGAGGTAGTCCTGCTCGCCGCCGAGGCCGAAGTCGTTTCCGTCCATGCACCACTGGCCTTGCACGAGCTCGAACTGTCGCTCGAGATCGGCGTTGAAGCAGATGAATATGAGGCCTCGGTCCTGGCCATCGTCGGGAGGACCGGATTCGCTGAATAGTT
>DATIOJ010000141.1:0-11787 GCA_035473355.1 Candidatus Limnocylindrales bacterium | reverse complement strand
CAATCTTGAGGGCGAACGCTATGCCGCGCTCCGGCTGCTGCGGGCAACGAAGAACCGGTTCGGATCCACTGACATCGCCTCCCGGACGCGGCACACGGGCCTTGCCGAATCGCGCGAGCAGCGCGCCGAGCAGCACGATCGTCGCTCGCATGCGCCGGCCAAGCTGGTCGGGAACGTCACTGCGCACCGCGGCGCCCGTGCTCAATTTGACGGTGCCCTCGCCTTCGGCGCGGCCGCCCAGCTCGCCGATGATCTGGCCCATCACAGTGGAATCCGTCACGCGCGGCACGTTGCGAAGGATCACCGGCTCGGGCGTGAGCAGGGCCGCGGCCATCTCGGGGAGCGCGGCGTTCTTGGAGCCGCTCACGCAGATCCTGCCGTGCAGCCTCGCGCCTCCGGCGATCCGAAGCGCGCGATCACGCCCTGTCATCAGGGCCTAAAGCTACCGAAACAACCTATCCGCGTCTGGCGCGAGCCAACCGCAGCCGCGCCTCCGCCATCGCCAGCGCGTTCTGGAACTCGGTTTCCTCAGCCGTGCTGAGCGTCCCCTTCAGCTTCTCCTGGGCGCGCCGGCGGGCCTCCTCGGCCGCCTCGAGCGAGATCTCCTCGGCGTGCTCGGCGACGTCCGCGAGCACGGTGACCCGGTCGGGAAGCACCTCGAGAAATCCGCCGCCGACGAACAGGACCTGGTCGGGTCCGCCGAGCGTCTCCTGGATCCGCAGCGGGCCCGGCCTGAGGATCGTCATGAGCGGAGCGTGGCGGGCCAGGACGCCGAACTCACCCTCGCCCCCGTTGGCGACCATGAACTCGACCTCGCCCTCGAAGAGGCTGCGCTCCACGCTGACGACCCGCAAGGCGTACTTCACTGCGACTTCTTCATCGCCTCGCCCTGCTGGCGGGCCTCGTCGATCGTTCCAACCATGTAGAAGGCCTGCTCCGGCAGATCGTCGTGCTTGCCCTCGAGGATCTCTTTGAAGCCGCGCACGGTCTCCTCCCTCGACACGTACTTGCCCTCGCGGCCCGTAAACCGCTGCGCGACGCTGAAGGGCTGGGAGAGAAAGCGCTGGACCTTGCGGGCTCGCGAAACGGCCTGCTTGTCGTCTTCGGACAGCTCCTCCATGCCGAGGATGGCGATGATGTCCTGCAGGTCCTTGTAGCGCTGGCTGATCTTCTTCACGCCCTGCGCCGCGTCGTAGTGGTCCTGGCCCACGATCGACGCCTCGACGAAGCGGCTCGACGAGCCAAGCGGATCCACCGCGGGGTAGATGCCGATCTCGACCAGCGACCGCTCGAGGCGGAGCGTGGCGCCCAGGTGAGCGAACACAGTCTGGATGGCGGGGTCGGTGTAGTCGTCGGCCGGCACGTAGACCGCCTGCACCGAGGTGATCGATCCCTTGCGAGTCGAGGTGATGCGTTCCTGCAGCTCGCCCATCTCCGACGCGAGCGTGGGTTGGTAGCCGACGGCGGAGGGCATGCGCCCGAGGAGCGCCGACACCTCGGACCCTGCCAGCAGGTAGCGAAAGATGTTGTCGACGAACAGCAGCGTGTCTGCGCCTTCCTCGTCGCGGAAGTACTCGGCCATCGTCAAGCCCGTCAGGCCCACCCGGGCGCGGGCGCCGGGCGGCTCGTTCATCTGGCCGAAGACCAGGGCAGTCTGCGCGAGCACACCGGCATCCTGCATCTCGACGTACATGTCGTTGCCTTCGCGCGTCCTCTCCCCCACGCCGGCAAACACCGAGCGGCCCTTGTGCTGATACGCGATGTTCCGGATGAGCTCCTGCACGATGACGGTCTTGCCGGTGCCGGCGCCCCCGAAGAGCCCGATCTTCGAGCCCTTCGCGAACGTGCAGATCAGGTCGATGACCTTGATGCCCGTCTCCAGGATCTCCACCTTTGCCTGCTGCTCCGAGACGGGCGGCGCGGGCCGGTGGATGGGCCAGCGGACGGTGCTTTCCGGCGCGGGCTCGTCGTCGATCGCCTCGCCCACCACGTTGAACATCCGGCCGAGCGTCTCCACACCGACCGGGACCGAGATCGCCGCTCCGGTCGCGTGCACAGGGTCGCCGCGGTGAAACCCGTCCGTCGAGTCCATGGCGATCGTGCGCACCACGTTGTCGCCAATGTCCGATGCGACTTCCAGGACCACGGTCCGGCCATCGGCCGTCTTCACCTGGAGAGCCTCGAACAGCTCGGGCTGATCCCCTACGTCGAATGAGACGTCGACGACGGCCCCGATCACCTGGTGGATCCGGCCCTCGCGCGGCTCGGTCGCCTTCTTTCGCTCTGTCTTCGTCTTCGCCTTAGCCATGTCTTCCTCCCTCAGGTCCCGCCAGTCGCGGCCTCGGCGCCGCTGACGATCTCCATCAGCTCAGTGGTGATTCCCGCCTGCCGGACTTTGTTCGCGAAGAGCGTTAGCGCGTCGATCAGGTCGCCCGCCGCGTTGGTGGCGTTCTGCATCGCGATCATCTTGGCCGAGTATTCGCTTGCCTTGTTCTCGAGCACGGCCTGGAAGACCTGCGTCTCGACGTAGCGCGGCAGCAGGCCGGCCAGCACCTCCTCGGCCTCCGGTTCGTAGATGTAGTCGGCCGGCGGGCCGGTTCGCTCGCCCTCGCGCTTCGGAATCTCGGCCGGCACCAGCACCCGGACCGTGGGTTCCTGCCGGAGCGTCGAGATCCACTTCGAGTAGCACAGCAGCACCGCGTCGGTGTTGCCCTTCGAGTACTCCTCGAGCGCCACGGTCACGGCCGGCAGCACCTGCCCCGGAGTCGGCCGGTCGGGCAAGTTGCTCACCTCGGCGATGACGTCGCGGTGATAGCGCAGAAGAAAATCCCGACCCTTGCGGCCCAGCGTGACGTACTGCTGGCCCGAGGTGTAGTTCTCGTTCATATAGCGGGTCGCCGCGCGGATGTTGTTGACGTTGATCGCGCCGGCCAGGCCCTTGTCGGTCGTGACGAGGATCATCACCGCGCGACCGCCCTCGCGCCGGACCAGGAACGGGTGCTTGAACTCGGTGGCCCGCTCTCCGACCGTCTGCAGGACCTCGATCATCTTGTCCGCGTACGGACGCGTAGCCTGGACCGCGGCCTGCGCCTTGCGCAGTCGCGTCGCCGCCACCACCTGCATCGCCTTGGTGATCTTCTGCGTGTTCTTGATCGAGTCGATGCGGCGGACGATGTCCCGGAATGCCGGCAACTCGCTAGGCCTTCGCCGCCGTGGCGGCGGGCTGGGCCACCGGGTCGGGCTGGTCCTCGTAGCCCTCGATGCCGAACTGGTGGTTGAACGTCGAGATCGCCGCGTTGAGCCGCGCGAACAGGTTGTCGTCCAGCGCTTTCTGCTTGTCGATCTCCTCGAGCAGACCCTGTCGGTCGCTCTTCAAGAACCGGACGAAGCTGCCCGACCACTCCAGGACCCGGGTCACCGGCACTTTGTCCAGGTGGCCCTGCGTGCCCGCGTACAGGATCGCGACCTGCTCCCCCAGCGGGACCGGCTGGTACTTGTCCTGCTTGAGCAGCTCGGTCAGCCGCGCGCCGCGCTCGAGCTGGTTGCGCGTCGCGGTGTCGAGGTCGGAGGCGAACTGTGCGAAGGCGGCGAGCTCGCGGTACTGCGCGAGGTCGAGGCGCAGCTTGCCCGCCACCTGGCGCATCGCCTTCGTCTGCGCGTCACCGCCGACGCGCGACACGCTGATGCCCACGTTGAGCGCAGGTCGCTGGCCGGCGTTGAACAGGTCCGACTGCAGGTAGATCTGGCCGTCGGTGATCGAGATCACGTTGGTCGGGATGAACGCCGACACGTCGTTGGCCTGGGTTTCGATCACGGGCAGCGCGGTCAGCGACCCGCCGCCGTGCGCCTGATTCATCTTCGCCGCGCGCTCGAGCAGCCGCGAATGCAGATAGAACACGTCTCCGGGGTAAGCCTCGCGACCGGGCGGCCGGCGCAGCGTCAGCGAGAGCTGGCGGTACGCCCACGCCTGCTTGGTGAGGTCGTCGTAGCAGCACAGAGCCTCTTTGCCCTCTTCCATGAAGTACTCGCCCATCGCGCAACCGGCATAGGGAGCGATGTACTGCAGCGATGCAGCGTCGGCGGCTGAGGCCGCGACGATGATCGTGTAGTCCAGCGCGCCATTCTCTTCGAGCGTGGCCGCGACGCGCGCGATCGACGCCGCGTTCTGCCCGATCGCCACGTAGATGCAGTAGAGATCCTTGCCCTTCTGGTTGATGATCGTGTCGAGGAGGATCGTCGTCTTCCCGGTGAAGCGGTCGCCGATGATCAGCTCGCGCTGGCCGCGGCCGATCGGGATCATGGCGTCGATCGCCTTGATGCCGGTCTGCACCGGGCTGTCGACTCGCTTCCGTGTGATCACACCCGGCGCGATTCTTTCGAGCGGCAGGGTCTTGTTCGTCTTGATCGGGCCCTTGTCGTCGAGCGGCACGCCGAGCGGGCTCACCACGCGACCCAGCAGCTCGGGGCCGACCGGGACCTCGAGCAGGCGGCCCGTGGTGCGCACCTCATCACCCTCGTGCAGGTGGCCGAACTCGCCCAGGATGACCGAACGCACCTGGTCCTCCTCGAGGTTCAGGGCCAGGCCGTACGTCTCGCGTGGGAACTCGAGCAGCTCACCTGCCATGGCGTTCTGGAGGCCGTAGATCTGGGCGATTCCGTCGCCGACCGCCACGATGCGCCCGACGTCGGCCGACAAAAGGCTCGCGTCGAAGTCCTTCAGCCGTTCCTTGATCACATCCGAGATTTCTTTGGTGCTGATTCCCACTTGTGCTCTCCTAATGCCTACGTGGCCGCCAGGCGGCGGCGGAGCTGCTCCAACCTCGCGGCCACGGTCGCGTCGACGACGCGGTCGCCGTACTGCAACCTCAGGCCGCCGATGACGCGCGGGTCGACCACGACGCTCAGCTTGACCTCTTTGGCAAGACGCTTCGCGAGCTCGCCGGCGACCCGTTCCCGGTCGGCCGGCCCGAGCTCGATGGCCGTCGTGACGGTGGCTCGAACCCGACCCTCCGCCTCGTCGACCAGGCCCTGGTACTCCTCCTCGATATCAGCCGCGGTCTCGACCCGGCCTGACTCGATGAGGAGCCGGGCCAGGTTGGTCGCCTCATCGTCGAAGAGATGTGGCGCCCCCGCGACCAGCGCCTCGCGCTGCTCGGTGGCGATAGTCGGATTGCTCAGCACCGCAGCGACTTCGGGGTTGGAGAACATCTCGCGGATTCGGGTGAGACGGCGCGACCACTGCTCGACCTGGCCGTCCGTCTGAGCCAGCTCGAACACGGCTTTCGCGTATCGCCTAGCCGCGGCCGTTGCCACTCGCAACCTCCTCGATGGCGCGCTCGATGAGCCGCCGGTGCTTGCCCTCGTCGAGCGTCTCGCCAATGACCTTCTCCGTCGCCGCGACGACCATCCCGGCCACCTCATCGCGCGCCGACTCGAGCGCGCGCTCGCGCTCGGCCTCGATGTCAGTCTTCGCCGAGTCCACGATGCGCTGGTACTCGGACTCAGCCTTCTGCCGGAGCTCCTGGCGCAGTTGCTCACCAGACCGACTCGCGCCCTCGATCACCGTGTCCGCCGTGCGGCGGGCGTCGACGAGCTTCGCGTCGGCCTCCTTCAGCCTCGCCTCTGCTTCGGCCCGCGCCTTCTCCGCGAGCGCGAGCTGCTCGGTGATCGAACGCTGGCGAGCCTCCGCTATCGAGATGATCCATGGGAACACAGGCTTCGGGATGCCGAGGAACGGGAGCGGCACATAGGAAAGGAAGAGCAGCATCAGCAGAAAGCCCGCGGTCTCGACGATGAACGTGCCGTTGAGCGTCAGCGGCCCGGCGTCGAGGAAAAGGGTCGGATGCGTCACTTGGCGCCCAGCGAGAACACGAACAGCGCGCCGAAGGCAAGGTTGATGAAGTACATGCCTTCGACGAGGCCGATGATGATGAACATGATGCCCTGCAGCGTGCCGCGGGCTTCCGGCTGCCGGGCGACCCCGTTGATCGTCGCGTTGCCGACCAGACCGTCACCGATGGCTGCCCCGATCGCACCGCCGCCGAGGGCGACTCCGAAGGCGATCATTGCTGCTCCTAGGTGATCCATGACTTCCTCCTTTAGTGTGCGTGCTCCTGCTCGAACCCCTCGCGAGCAAGACCGAAGTAGACGAGCGTCAGCAGCATGAAGATGAACGCTTGTATCAGACCGATGAACAGGACGTCGAACAGCTTCCATACGGCGTTCGCAATCACGGCGACCGGGCCGGGAAGTAGCAGACCGATCACGTAGAGCATCAGGAGCCCGGCCAGCAGGTTGCCGAACAACCGGAGCGCGAGCGTGACGGGCTTGACGATCTCTTCGATGATGTTGAGCGGCGTGAAAAGCACCCGCGCCCAAACCGGCAGCTCATGCGGCCTCGTGTAGTAGGCGAGGTAACCGCGAAAGCCACGGAGCCGGATGTTGTACCAGTGCAGCAGGACGAAGACCACGATGGCCATCGCCGCCGTCTGGTTTACGTCGGTGTTGGCCGGGTGCACGTTGGGGATCAGCGTGATGGGAAGGAAGTCGAGGTAGTTGGCGACCAGGATGTAGAAGCCGATGGTCGCCGCGAGAGGCACCACGAAGCTGGACGCGTCGGGCGCGTTCTCCTGGCTCGTCGACCGGACGTAGGAGAACGCCCACTCGGCGAGCGCCTGGACGCGGTTCGGCTTCTCGCTACTCATCGAACGCGCGATCAGGATGGCGGCGACGATGGTCACCACCAGCGCGATCGCGCTCGAGATGAGGCTGTCGTAGTTGACGGTGCACCAGCTGCCGCATCCGAGATCGATGGTCGGATGAGTGACCGGGGGCTTTTCGTCGAAGAGGAATCTCATCGGTGCAGCAGCGACCTCGCGGCGACCGCCACCAGCACGCCCTGCGCCGCCGCCACGCCAAGGATCACGAGCCAGGCGTACGCGAGGCCGAGCAGGAGGCCTGCGCCGAGGGCGGCGGCCGAAATCACGCCAAGCCTGGGCAGGCTCGACAGCTGAGGGCTCACCCCGACGCCGAGCGCGCGCTCCGCGATCAGGCCGTTGAGCGACCCGAGGGCCAGTCCGATGGCGACGGCGACGCCCGCTCGCGCGTGGCCGGTGAGCGAGAGCGCAACCAGCGCGACGCCCGCTGCGAGCAAGCAGCCCACCGCGGCGCGGCCGGTGACACCTTTGACTCTCACCAGTAGTGCTTGACGTACCTCACGTAGACGATCCAGACGGAGGCGAGGATCCCGACCACCAGGCCCGCGAACAGGAAGAGTGGCGAGGTGCGCAGGGCTCCATCGAGGACGATGCCCAGCAAGATCGGCGCAACGACTGCGCCGGCCAGGAGAGCACCGAGTCCCATCAGCTCGGCGCCGGTCGGTCCTGGGCTCCGGCTGGGCGCCATACCCGCGCTAAATCCTACCGGGAACCGGCATTACCGAGCAGTCGCCCGAGCCATGGCGCGGGCACGCGCCACCGGGCGTGGTCGAGGAGGTCGGTGGCGACGGTCGAGACGAGCACCGCGGTGGCCACGAGCACGACGGCCAGGATCCGTCCGTGGCCGAAAAGCGTGAGCCCGAGCCCCCCGAGAAGCGCGCTGGTGGCGTAGAAGACGTAGCACGTTTGCCGAGGATCCAGGCCGAAGGACTGGAGGCGGTGATGCAGGTGCATGAGGTCGGGCCGCGCCACGGAGGCGCCCTGACGGCGCCTGCGCAGGATGGCCCAGCCCGTGTCGGCGATCGGCAGCGCGAGCGCCAGCACCGGGGCGGCGAGGGCGAACGCCACGGCGACCTTGGCCACACCCAGGATCGAGATCATGCCGAGCGCGACGCCCAGGAAATGCGCGCCCGAGTCGCCCATGAAGATGCGAGCGGGATGGAAGTTGAACACCAGGAATCCGGCGCAGCAGCCGGCGAGCGCGCCGCTGAGCAGGACCACCTCGGGCTGCTTCAGCTGGCCGGCAGCCAGCATCAGGATGACGGCGACGATCGCGACCACCCCGGCGGCCAGCCCGTCGACGCCGTCGAGCAGGTTGACCGTGTTCTGCATGCTGACGAGCCAGAAGACGCTGACCGGCGCCATGAGCAGACCCAGCTCGATCACATGCCCGCCGGGGAGGCTGAAGAATCGGATCTGGACGCTGAAGATCACGACCGCCACCAGCGCCAGCCCGACCTGAACCGCGAGCTTCACCAGCGCCTTCATCGGCCACCTGTCGTCGATGGCGAGTGCCGCCATCGCCAAACCGGATACGACCACCACGCCGATCGTCTGCAGGCCCAGGGGCACGAAGGCGAGCACCGCCGCGGCGAATCCGACCCACATCGCGAGGCCGCCCAGCAGAGGCGTCGGGTTGGCGTGCGCGTGGCGGCCACCGGGCTGCGCGATCCAGCCCAATCGGCGCGACAGGCGGATCGCGATGGGGACGGCGAGCACGCAGACCACAAACGCGACCAGGAGCGTCCACAGGCCCGGGAGCAGGTGCGATGTGATGTTGGTCAGGGCCTGGTCGGAGAAAAAGTCAGTCAAGACTGACGCAGCTCCCGAGGTCCGCTGCGAATTCGCGGCATTGACGGCCGGAGCCAAGGAAAGGGTGGCGCGACGAGGAGCGCATCAGAAAGATGCGCGACGCGTGAGCGCCGGGCCCCTTGACGTAGGCTTCGGCGCACTGCCCAGGGAGTCCCCGCGCGAAATCCTGGATTTCGAGGAGTGGGCCTGCGCCCGGCCGTCCAGGCCGCGAAGGCGCAAGGAACTTCGGGGCTGCGTCAGTCAAACGCGTAGGGGATCGGGAACTTCCGGCAGAGCTCCAGCGCGCGCTCGTGGATGGCATCGAGCGTGGCGGCGTCGTCGATTCGCTCGACCAGGTCGGCGATGCAGTCAGCGATTACGACCATCTCGCCTTCCTTCATGCCACGCGTGGTCACCAGCGGGGTGCCGACGCGGACGCCGCTCGGGTTGAACTTCGAAGCGTCGTCGAATGGGATCGAGTTGCGGTTCAGGGTGATGCCGACGGTGTCCGCGACGTCCTGCACCTGCTTGCCTGTCCGCTTCTGCGGCCGCAGGTCGATGAGCATCAGATGGTTGTCGGTGCCGCCGCTGACGAGCCTGAGGCCGCGCTCGGTGAGCCGGTTCGCCATCGCCCTGGCGTTGGCGACCGTCTGCCTCGCGTACTGCTTGAACTCCGGCTTCAGCGCCTCGCCGAAGCAGACGGCCTTGGCGGCGATCGCGTGCATCAGCGGACCACCCTGGATACCGGGGAACACGGCCGAGTCGATCGCCTTCTGCCAGTCGCTACGGCAGAGGATGATCGCGCCCCACGCGCCGCGCAGCGTCTTCTGGGTGGTGGTGGTCGTGATAGCCGCGTGGGGGATCGGCGACGGATAGACACCGCCCGCGACGAGGCCTGCGACGTGCGCCATGTCGACGAAAAACGTGGCGCCGACGGAGTCGGCGATCTGACGCATGCGGCCCCAGTCGACGATTCGCGAGTAGGCGGAGAACCCCGCCAGCAGCATCTTGGGCCGAACCTCCTCGGCCTGCTTCTGCACCGCGTCGTAGTCGATCCGCTCGGACTCGCGGTCGACCCCGTACGAGTGGATCTCGTACAGCTTCCCGCTGAAGTTGGCAGGGCTGCCGTGGGTCAGGTGGCCGCCGGCGCTCAGGTCCATGCCCATCACCCGATCACCGGGCTGGCACACCGCCATGTACACGGCGGCGTTGGCCTGGGAGCCCGCGTGCGGCTGCACGTTGACGTATTCCGCGCCAAACAGCTGCTTGGCGCGCTCCACCGCCAGCGTCTCGATCTTGTCGATCACCTCTCCCGTTCCGCCGTAGTACCGGCGACCGGGGTAACCCTCGGCGTACTTGTTGGTGAGCAGCGTGCCCAGCGCTTCGAGGATGGCTGGGCTCGTCAGGTTTTCCGAAGCGATCAGCTCGAGCGTCTCCGACTGCCGCTTGAACTCGTGGCGGATGAGATTCGCGATCTCGGGGTCGGTCTTGTCCAGCGCCCGAAAGGACATGGTCGTCATGTTGGTCGTCACCGGAGTGATGCTATCCGGAGCGAGGTGCGGGCGGGCCGAGCAGCTCCGGGGTCAGGATCGCGCCCTCGCGGAGGACGTGTGGCTCAGCTCCGGTCAGGTCTAGCACGGTCGAGGCGGTGCCACCCGACGCCACGCCCCCGTCGACCACGGCCATCACGCCGCTCAACGCCGCCGCCTCTGCAGCGTTCATCGCAGGATCCTGGCCGTGGAGGTTGGCGCTGGTCGTCATCAGCGGGCCGGCGTGCCGCAACAGGCCGAGCGCGACTTTGTGCTTCGGGATGCGAACGCCAAGCGTGCCGCCGCCCTTCGCGTGGAGAATCAAGGTCAGCGGTCCCGGCCACCAGCGCCGCATCATCTCCTCGGCGCGCGAGTCGACGTGAACGAATCCCTCGAGCTGCGACTCGGCCGCGACCATGAGGATGAGCGGCATGCCCACTGGCCGGCCCTTGATCTGGTAGACGCGCCTCTGGGCGAGCTCATCGTCGGCGCTCGCGCCAAGACCGTAGACGGTGTCGGTTGGAAACGCCACGACTGCCCCACTCCGGAGCAACTGCGCCGCGCGCTGGAGTCCGGCGTGCGTTGGCTTCATCAGCAGGGGTCCCCGCGAGCTCACGCCGAAGGCTCTGAGTTCGTGGGGATGAAGGACCACGATTCGAGAACCCGCTCGTGGCCGCCGAGGTCCCGATGGACGCGGTGGCCCGCGAAGTTCCTGGTGGCCACCTCCTGGATCGACGCGGCGATCGCGGGGTCGATCTCGGCGAGCAGCCGGCCACCGGGATTCAGCCGCGCTGGCGCTTCCGCCAGCAAGCGGCTGACGAGCGCGGCGCCTCCCTCCTGTGCGTAGAGGGCGCGCGCCGGTTGGGCGGCAACCTCGGCGGGGAGCCGCGCGCCGGCGCTCACGTATGGAAGGTTGGCGCAGACCAGGTCGAACTCGCCGGCCAGAGGCTGCAATAGGTCTCCGCAGGCGAGATGGATCCGGGCCGCGAGCTCGTGCCGGTCGGCGTTGCGCCCCGCCACCTCGACCGCCTCGCGGCTGATGTCGGAAGCCCACACCTCGGTGTTCGGCGCGTAATGCGCGATCGCGATGCCGATGCATCCGCTGCCCGTGCCCACGTCGGCAACCCGCAGAGACTTGTCGGTCTCGCGGGCGATGGCGACCGCGCGCTGGACCAGCACCTCGGTGTCCGGATTCGGCACCAGCACGTCCGGCGTGACCTCGAACTCGAGGCCCATGAACTCCTTGTGGCCGACCAGGTACGCGACCGGCTCGCCCTTGCCCCGACGCGACACCAGCGAGCGATAGGCGCTGAGCTCCGGCTCGGCCAGCGACCTGTCGAACTTGAGGTAGAGGTCGAGGCGTCGCAGCTGGAGCGCATGGGCGAGCAGGACCTCTGCGTCGAGACGCGGCGAATCGGATCCGTGCTTCTGGAGGTAGTCGGCGGAAAGCTTGATGACCTCGACGATGGTCAACTGGCTTGTGCTTCTGGGCCGCCGTTCAGCTGCGCCGCCCGCTCCGCCGCGATGAGGGCGTTGACCAGGTCGTCGAGGTCTCCCTGCATCACGCGGTCGAGCTTGTGCAAGGTGAGGTTGATCCGGTGGTCGGTCACGCGGTTGTCTTTGAAGTTGTAGGTGCGGATCTTCTCGGAGCGGTTGCCGCTGCGCACCATGCCACGGCGCTGCGCACCGATAGCCTCCTGCTGCTCGGCGAGCTTCATCTCGTAGAGGCGCGCGCGAAGGACCCGAAGCGC